>JAHEKS010000056.1 GCA_024638215.1 Acidobacteriota bacterium
CAAGCGCCTGAACGGTGACGCCGCCCGCCAGTCGCAGCGTGGTGAAGCCCATGCCACCTTTTGTGGCGCATGCCATGCCCTTGATTTTCCCCACGGTCGCGCCGGTCCCCGCGCCTACGGAGCCTTCCTCAGCGATTTGGCGCGCATGTCTGCACGCTCGAAGCGCCATGGCAGCATTAGGCCGCGCCTTTGCTGAGCCGATATTCAAGTCGAAGATCACCGCGGCAGGCACAATGGGGACACGGACTTTTCCCGCGGCAAAGCCTACGCCGCGCAATTCAAGGTAACGCATGACGCCTGCGGCGGCATCGAGCCCGAAAGCGCTGCCGCCGGTCAGCAGGACGGCGTGAACTCGCTCGACGATGTGCCCGGGGCGGCACGGTTCCAGTTCGCGCGTGCCGGCCGCTGAGCCGCGCACGTCCACGCCGCACACCGCGCCCGCTTCGCACAACACGACCGTGCAACCCGTCAGGCCGCGGAAATCGCTGGCGTGGCCGATGCGAATTCCAGGCAGCGTTCGCAAGCGTTCCTGAGCACGTGCCGACGGCATGAGTTCCTCCAGCCTTGCATTTTAGGGAATTCGTCGCACAAAGAGAAGGCAAACGAGCAGTTTGGGCGCCAGCACGGCATGCATGTGTCCTAAGGTCGCGCGGCTCGCGTTACAACACGCTCGCCGACGCGAACAGAGTAAATGGCTGGAAGGCCTGGCGCAGCGCGTCCATATAGTTGGCCACGTCGTAGCCTCGCCAGCCTTCCCAGAGCGTCCAGGCGCGAGCGCGGTCGTCGGGCAGGTGGGCGTCGGTGTCGGTGAGGATGTACTCGATGGTCTCGCCCGGGCGCAACTTCACGCCCGCCTGGTCAAGCTGCCGCGCCACCACGGCGGTGACGTTCGACTGTTTGTATTCGCCGGGCGCGCGGGTCAGCCGCCGGCTGATGACCAATTCTTCCGCAGGCGCCGTGCCGTCCTCGACGCGCGCGAGATAGCGCGCCAGCACCTGTCGCGCGTCTTTCAACTTTTCGCAATAGCCCGCATAATCGCGCGCCTCGGAGAGAATTTTCAGCACTTCCGTCTGCATGCGCACCACGATGGGCGGCGTGTCGTGCCGGCGGCACTCGAGGCCGCGCACTTTCGGCTCGCCCAACTCGGGCACACAGAAAAACCGGTTGGGCACGGGAATTTCCGCCGACTGCTTGGAAGGCAAGAACACCACGTAGCGATAGACGTCTTCGATGGCGATGGGGAGCTGGGTGCGGCGCTCGATTTCATCCGCCAGGCGTTCGAACTCTTCGCGCGTCGCTTCCTGCTCGCTCCCGATCTTCTGCACGTAGAGCGAATCCACCAGCGCGTGCAGCACGCGGAAGCCCGCGCCTTCGGCAGTCGCCATCGCCACCAAGAGTTTTTCGCGCGCCAGGGCGTTGATCGCTTCGTGTGCCTCGATTTTGCCGAAGCGCGCGTTTTTGTAGCCGGTGTAGCCGAAACAGCAAACCAGCAGCCACTTGAGCGACGAGCGGCGCAGCGAGTAGGTGCTGGGGGCTGGGTACTGGGTGCTAGGGACTTGGAATTCGGGGTTCGGGTTTCCTCCGGTCCCCAGTCCCCAGCCCCTAGTCCCGAGTCCCGGGTTTTTCATTCGCCGCTTGAATTCGCCGCGCTTCGAGATCAGCCGCTCGACCACGCGGCTGGTGATGCCGCGCCGCTTCTGGCAAATGCGGTAACCGAGCTCGGGCACGCGCGGCGCGTCGGGGCAGCAGGCGCAGTTCACCGTTTCGGGCGACACGTTGAAGCGCGCCATGATGTTGGGGAACTCGCTGACGAAATCGAGCTCGGCGACGTTTTCAAAAAATCCCAGGCGCGGCGGAAATACCAGGCCGCCGCGGTCGGCGCGCAGCAATTCGTCGGGGTGCTTGGGGCTTTCGGGCTCGGCCTTCTGCTCGGGAATCAGCGTGCCGTCGCGCCAGGCGAGTTCCATCTGCATGTAGGAAATTCCCGTGCCGGTGGTGGTGCGCGCGGAATATTGCACGGGCAGCTTGGTGACGCGCGCCAGCTCCCACAGGCCTTCGAGGTGGCACTGGTCGGCGATAAACGAATTCTGAATGTCCACGTGCAGGCGGCCGCGCAGGGTGGTGGCGCTTTCCTTGAAAAGAATCCGGCCGTAGCTCATGTAACTGCGCGCGCGGCTGCGCTCGACGGGAGCGCGCTCGCGGTTGAGCGAGAGCTCGATGCCCGAGCGCGACGCCTGGCGCAGCAGGCCGGGAAAAAGCGTCGAGTCGCCCCACTCGGTCGTGATCAGGTCGGGATCGTGCGCGCGCAGCAGGCGCTCGAAGCCGCAGGCGACCGGCTCATCGGAATCGTCGAGCACCTGCGTTTCGTCATCGTCCATCGTCACTTCCAGCGCGCCGCGCCGGCCGTGCTTGGGATCCACGCGCGTCAGGCCTTCGAGGCGCGCTCTCATCACGCGCAGCGGCGGCAGCTCGTAATCCACTGCCCATTCGTCGTCGCGGCACTGGATGGCACGGATTTCGTAGGGGAGGGCTCCGCCCTCCCGCGGGAGCCCGCAGGGCTCCCCTACATCAATCTCAACCTTCGCGAACGGGAAAACATTTTTCTCCCAGCAATAGAGCGGCTCAAGCATCAGGTCGGAGTTGTAGAAAGTGAGTTGCGGCTCGAGGCGTCGCACCCAGCGCGCGAGATTACGAAACTCGGTGGGATGGAGGACGGAAACTTCCAGTACCACGAGCGGGCGCGCGTCCCAGATGTTTTTGCGCTCGGCGAGCGCGCACGCTGCGCGGCCCGCCGCCGAGACTGAGATCTTTTGCGCCAGGCGGCGCAGGCGCGCTTCCGGGCCGTGAACGAAGAACGACGGCGCAAACGCGCGGTCCACGAGCCGCAGGCGTTTTCCCCCGTCACTCGGGATCACCCACAGCGTCATTCCCTCGGGCGCGGGGTAGAGATCGAGAAGCCATCCACTGAGCATCGAGGTTGATCCCCAAAAGCGCTTCGATCGCGCGCAGGCGCATCTCGTGGTCGAGCGCGATGGCCACATTGATCGCGTCCATCGCGTTCACCGGAAACTCATACGTGCACGCCTGCGAGTAGAGGCGCACGCGGTTGAACATCGCTTCCAGATGCGCGCGCTCTTCGCGGCGCAGGGCGCGGCCGAACACGCGCTCCCAGTTACTGAGTTCCTGCTCGATCAACTGGCGGAATGTGGCAATCGTGCGGCCCATGGATCACCTCGGGCGTTGCGCGGCGAGCGAATTTGGCGCCGCGAGCATGCGCTCGAAAGGGTGTGGCGCGCGCGCCGCTTCGAGCGACAATATCGAGCGCGCGTCTTCGTTCAAATCGAATCGCCAGACTTCCGTCGCCGCGGCTGAGACTCGTTCGAAAAATTGCCGGCGCGCGGGCGACGGCGCAAAATCCGGCGCGGAAGAAAACACCGCCACGGCGAGCGCGTGCGCCTCTGGTGCGGCAGCGTCCTCGCCGCCGGAAATTGCGGCGATGGGAACATCGCCGCTCGAGCGGCGCAAGCCCGCCAGCGCCTGCGCAAACGCCACGCGCGCGTCCCAGTCGCGCACGTCCTCGTCGAAGTAAAGATCGGGCAGCGCGGTCACAATCAAAACCTCGGCGGGAAAATTTTGCAGAAACCGAGGCACGCGCCGGATGAGCTCGGTGAGCTGGAAGCAGGTGAAGGCACGCGCGATCTGGATGCGCCGGCTGAATTCACTGAACGCGACGCCGCGCTCGCGGGCGAAGCGCGCGACGAGGCGCGGGTCAGCGGAATTGGCGCCGTCGAGGAAGAGCACGCGCCGGCCCTCGATCAGCAGCCGCGGCAGAAAGTAATGGCTGAGCCGCGCCGTCTCACCCGTGCCGTGAAAGAGCGCGAGGCCCTGCGCGGGCAGCCGCCACGGCCGCGCGGGCGCAATCGGCGCAACGGGTTGAGCCAGAACTGAAGGCGAGCCCGAAATTTTTTGTGTCAGTGGTGTCACGGGTATCACCTGTGTCATTTGTATCTCCGGCGTCTTTTAGGCTCATCCTCAGCATAGGCGAAGAAAAAGCGAAAGTCAAGAGCTTCTTTCGCAACCCTCGCGGGAAGGGGGGCAGGCTGGCGGGGAAAGGGGGCACACCGGTGGAAAGGGGTTACGCCGACCGGAGGGGAGCAGGTGAACAACGTCTCGGCCTCCGCCGCGCGCGAAATCGTCAGCAGATCGGTCGTCCCAATCAGGGCGTGCCAATGATCAGGCATCACGACATAACCGTAAAGCAAGAAGTGGAGTTTTCGACGCGACTCCCCGAGAGCATTCGTCACCAACCTGTATTCTCCATCCGCCAGAGGGGCCAGCACGCGACGGAGATTCACGGTGATAAAGAAAATCCAGTCGGACGTTCGCAGCCGGTGAACGTGTGACACAATCGGATATTACCACCCTCCGAAAGAACCCACGACACCAAAAGCGTGTCGTGGGTTTCGGGATGGCACAGTCGTGGTAATATCCCGTTGGGCCATGGCGCGGCAGGCAGACCCGGGCGGAAAAGCCCGCGGCACGCACCCCGTGCCGCGGCTACCAGCTTATGGATGCGCTACCTTGCTCCGCCGGCAAGGCAGGCAGATTTTTGGATAGGGACTAATGGACGATAGGGAGAATCCTCAGGAGCCATCGTGGGAGGAGTTCAAGAACGACCCTGCGATTAGGCGGTTCGTCATAATCGGCGACATTGGCGCTTGCCAGGAATGCCGAAAACACCGTGGCGAGGAGCTTACAAGAGACCAGGTGGACGCCCTCAAACCACCGATCAAGGGCTGCACCAAGCCGCCATGCTCCTGCGGGCTCTGGGCTGACTATGTAAACCCTCCGGACCCTCCTCCCGCGTCACAACAAGAGGCTGAACAGCGGGCGCGCAGAAGGATGGAAGATTTTGAACTTACGGGCCAAGCGATAAGACGGAGCTTCCAAAGGTACCGGAGGCAGCATCCGGATAGATTCTGCCGGAATTGTGGTGAGGAGCGTTGGGAGGATAGCGCGACGTGCATTAGGTGCGGCCGCAGGTTCCCACATCCGTCTACTTAGGGGCCGGCTGGTTGGCGCAGAGCAAAGCTCTGCGATTCGGGATGCCGCACAGCTTCGCTGTGCGCCAACCCGCGTGGTCATTCTCTTTTATCCGAGGCCGGGAGACGATTGGGGTTATTGGATTGGCCTGGGTGTCGCTGTCTACGGCGGAGCGGTGGGCCTGTGGGGAACGGTTTCCGCCGTTCAACTGTCCCGCAAAGCTGCTGGGCCGTCCGCAAACTAGGCAAGTCAGCGGAGGCACGCCACGCTGACGCTGGTCTACGATCACCATCAACCCGGGCTTCCGCACCGCCTGATTGAAGCCCAGCACGATTACGGCGGAAAAGTCCTGGCCATGACGCACGTCCATCTGGACCACCGAAATTGCCTGGAAGTCATCATCGTGAAAGGGCGAGGAACCGAAATCCAGCGGCTGGCGGACCAACTCCTCAGCTTGCGTGGCGTGAAGCACGGCAAGCTGGTCATGACCACCACCGGCAAGCACCTCAAATAAACTCGGGCGAGTGGCAGGCAGGTTGGCGCAGAGCAAGGCTCTGCGATTCGGGATGCCGCACAGCTTCGCTGTGCGCCAACCCGCCAACCAGCGTGGTCATTCTCTTTTATCCGAGGCCGGGAGACGATTGGGTTATTGGATTGGCCTGGGCGTGGCTCTCTACGGAGGAGTGGTGGGGCTGTGGGGAACGGTTTCGGCCGTTCAACTGTTCCGCAAAGCTGCTGGGCCGTCCGCAAACTAGGCAAGTCAGCGGCTCGTTGGCGCAGAGCAAAGCTCTGCGATTCGGGATGCCGCACAGCTTCGCTGTGCGCCAACCCGCCAATGGAAGTATGAAAGTGAGGACAGCATGGCAGGTTGGCGCAGAGCAAAGCTCTGCGATTCGAGTGCCGCACAGCTTCGCTGTGCGCCAACCCGCCAATGGAAGAAGAAAGGTGAGTGAAGTATGAAAGAGTTCAAAGGCAAAGTTGCGGTGATTACGGGCGCGGCGAGCGGCATCGGACGCGGGATCGCCGAGCGTTGTGTGAGCGAAGGCATGAAAGTGGTGCTCGCCGACGTCAACGATGCGAGCCTTGCCGCAGCGGAATCCGAGCTGAAAGCCCAGGGCGGGACGGTGCTGGCCGTCGAAACCGACGTCTCAAACCGAAGCGATGTGGAGCGGCTGGCCCGCGAGGCGCTGGACGCTTTCGGCCAGGTGCACCTGCTGGTGAACAACGCCGGCATCGGCGCCGGCGGCGCGCCGTGGGAGGCTACGTGGAACGACTGGGAGTGGGTGATCGGCGTCAACTTGTGGGGAGTGATCCACGGCGTCAAGGTGTTCACGCCGCTGATGCTGGCCCAGAACGTGGAATGCCACATCGTCAATACGGCCTCCACCGCGGGGCTGGTCGTCGTAGGCAGCTCCGCTCCTTACTCGGTGAGCAAGCACGGAGTGGTGGCCCTCTCGGAAAGCCTCTACTTGACGCTCGAACGGCGAAACGCCCTCGTCAAGGTGTCGGTTCTGTGCCCGGGGCTGGTTCGGACCAACATCGCCGATGCTGAGCACAACCGGCCGGCGGCCCTCAAGAACGAACCCGTTGAGTTGAGCCCGGAAATGCGCGCCGGACTGGACTACTTTAAGGCCGCCATTGCGGCGGCCATGCCTCCTCTCCAGGTGGCCGACATCGTCTTCGACGCCATCCGGAATGAGAAGTTCTATATCCTCACCCACCCTGAATGGCTTGAAGTGATCCGAATGAGAACGGATGACGTGCTCCGCATGGAGAATCCCCGGAGCCCGACGGCGACCATCCTCAAACTCATCAAACCGGAGCAGCAGGGAAAACCCACGGCATAGAAAGAAAAACCCACGGTCAATCCGTCGGCCGGCGGATTGACCGCGGCTACCACTACCGCCGGGGATTGAAGTGTAGGACCGTGACGGAATTCGCCAATTCCGGAACGGGCGTGAACACTTTGGCAAAGCCCGGCGTCAGGCGGATTTCGAGCGGATACCTGTCCGCCACGATGAGGAGTTCGACCGAAGGCGCCTTTTCCAGAAGCTCGCCCGCTCCCTTGAGGCCGGCGATGAAGAACGCAGTGGACAGGGCGTCGGCGGTGGTGGCGTCGGAGCAGAGTACCGTCACGCTGGCCACGCCCGCCACCGGATATCCCGTGCGCGGATCCAGGATGTGGGAGAACCGCTGGCCGGAGATGTCAACAAAACGCTCGTAACTCCCCGAAGTCGCCAGAGCCGTGCCGCTCGACAAGGCGATTTTTCCGATGATTTGCGAAGGGTCCAAAGGATCGCGCACGCCGACTTGCCATTGCTCGCCCCACTCGGGCCGGCCAAAAGCGCGCATGTTCCCGCTGAAATCAATCAGAAAATCTCGAATGCCCTCGCGCCGGCAGTAATCGTAAGCGCGATCCACGGCGTAGCCCTTGGCAATGCCTCCCACGTCCACCGCCATGCCTTTCACGGGAAGAAAAGCCGTTCCATCGCGAAGAACCAGGCGGCGGTAATCCACCAGCTTCTGGCGCTGGCGAATTTCCCGCTCCGAAGGGAGCGCCGCGGGAATCGGCGCCCCGTTGAATCCCCACAGGCTGACCAGGGGAGCAACCGTGATGTCAAACGCGCCACCGCTCAGGGCGCCGAAATGTTGGCTGAGACTGAGGACGCGATAGGTGTCTTCCGAAACCGCAATCGGGGCTACGCCGGCCTGATCGGCAAGCCGGCTGATGGCGCTGTCGGGGCGGTAGGAACTCAGCTCGCGATCCAAACGGTCGAAAATCCCGCGTACACCCGCGGTCACCGGTTCGATGCGGTCGGCGTAACCGGCGGCCAGCGTCACCGTGGCCACCGTGCCCATGGAACGGAAAGACCGGCTGGGGAGTTCGGAGCGGAGAACCCGGCAGTCAACGACACCCAGAACCGTCGAGGCGCACACTATCAAAAGCGCCCAACGGAGCGGCTGCCGCATGCTGATGCCCTTATGCCCGTCCAATTTTCGCTTGCCGGCTCCGGAGATCAGACCGCGCGACGGCCTCGCCGCCGCCATTCGCGCGCCTACGCGTACCACGGTCGCGTACGGTTATTGAGGTTCGAAAGCACGTCCAGAGCGATGTTCACGTCTTCGACCATCTGAAAATCAAAGATGCCCACACAAATAAAGTCGGCGCCGTTCTCAAACGCGAAGCGGAAGCCTTCCTTGGGATGAATCGCGCCCGCCGCCAGCACTTTGAAGGCAATCCATGGTTTCTTAACAGTTCCCATAAAGGCAATGGTCTTGTCCGGGAAGAGGTCGAAGATGTTGTCGTGGAACTGGTTGTGGTCAGGCAACTTCTCCGTGTCCACGGAGAACGGCACGCGATTGGCTCGCGGGTGCGCCGACCAGTAGTTGTCGCTGTGCAGCGTCTTGACGTAGTAGTCGGGATTGAGGCCCGCCTGCTCGCATTGGATGGGCACCTGAATGTCGTGGGCTCCAATGCCCCCCACGTAGCCCTGGCCTTTGATGTAGTCCAGAGCTTTGCCCAGCAGGTCAATCTGCCCGTTCTTGACAAAACGCTCGGCGTAGGCTCCCTGGATGTAAAGGGTAGTCGCGCCGTAATCAATGGCCTTGTCAATATCCGTCTTCAAATCCTCTGCCGTCGGGAACGCCTGGCAAATCGTCTGCATTTTGGAAGAGGTCAGTTCGCGGTATTTGGCGAACTGGGGCATTTGCACGGTGGCGGGCAGGAAAGAGTTAATGCCCGCGCGCTCGGCCAGCTCCAGCGTCTCAAAGACCTTGCGGTCGGTGTTGTAGGCCTTGAACAGAGTTGGAACGTAGATCAAGTCACGCGAGTGCGCCCACCCTCCCACAAGATTGGCGCCGAGAATAAGCCGGCTGACCTTCAGCTTGCCCAGGTTCCCCATGGGTATTTCGCCCTTGAGGTCCTTCAGATTCAAATCCGGCAGCTTGATGGTCGCGCCCGTAATGGCGTGGAGCTTCTCCCATTCGTATTTCTTCCGCGCGGCAAGGCCCAAAACACCGAGAACGGGCAAGCCGACCAGGTTCTCGAGCGTTTGACGCCGCGTCCGCCAGCCGCCGGCAGGCACCGCGGCTGAGGCGGCCTCTACTTCCGCCCTGGACTTCCTCCCGATTCGCCAGCCGTGCAGGAACCGGTCAAGTCCCCACAACCGGCCGGCGGGCAAAAACAGAAATATGACCAGGGCCAGCAGCTCAACGAGATTCTTGTTCACCAGCAGGTAATGGCCCTCCAGTGGAACGTGGAAGTTCGTCTGGATCAGCGCGGGTTGGGCCAGGTAGTAAAGCGCCAGCAGGACAATGCCGGAAGCGCTGGCGAGACGGGTCAGGGCGCCAAGAATGAGTGCTGCCCCAATCAGGATTAGCCCCCAGATGTTGAGGAAATCAACCACACGCACCAAGCCTGGGCTTGACCCCAGCCAGTGGAAAAAACCCGGAAAGAAGCCGCGCGCATACTGCAGATAAGGAGCCGACGTCCAGTCGGGTGTGAGCAGCTTGGCAAGCCCTTCATAAAGGAAGTGCCATCCGATGACCAGCCGCAAACCCACCAGAATCGCCACCATCGGTTTCGACATGAGAGCCGGTTGGCGAAGCTCTCCCGCATTCGTTTCAGACATAAGCCTGAACCTCGCTCATGAATTTTCAGGCGGGTCAATGGCTCGATCGCGGCCGCGGCAAGCCGCAACGTTGCGTGGGGGCAAGGCCATCATCCACTGCCTTCACGCCGGAGGGAATCTCGGGTCAGGCCTTCCTCTTGCCATTTCCGCCTTGACCTCGTGCGGCAGAGTATACACCTGTTCGCGCGTTTGCGTGCCTTTGGCAAAAGGTTTTTTCCGGGGGGCGCGCCCGGCTGAGCGGCGAAACTTTGTGCGAACCGGCTCGCGATAAGCCGGATATTCCGTGCTGCTTGACGCGCCGGACGAGGAGCGTATCATAACCTCCGGAAACCGCTGCTCCGCCAGCCCGGGAAGTGTGGAATGAAGTGCAGGTATGTCCTCGCGCTACTTCTCTTCTCCCATTTTGGTTTTGCCCAGGCGCCGCCGGCTGCGCCGAAGCCGCTGGACCAGGCGCAACTGCTGCAACTGGTGGAGGCGGGCGTAGACAACCAGCGGCTGGCCGCGAACGTTCAAGAGCGCGGAATTGATTTCGATTTGTCCGGCAAGTTTCTGGCCGCCCTGCGCGAAAAAGGTGCGCTCCCCGTCCTGCTGAGGGCTCTGGGAAGCGTCGGGCTCAGGACCGGGCATCTTCCCCTGGACAAGGACCTGCTTCGCGAACTGGTTATCACCAAAGTGGACAGCGCGCAACTGGTCAAGGCCATTGAAGCGCGCGGGATTGATTTCCAGCCGGCAGCAGATTACTTGCAGGAGCTGGCAAGCGCCGCCGCGCTCCAGCCTCTGGTCAACGCGCTGCGCGAGGCTGCTCCCAGCCCCTTATCCAAGCAGCAGGTGCTGGGCTTGCTGGCGGCCGGGGTCAGCAACCAACGCGTCGCCGAGCTTGTGAAGGAGCGAGGTCTGGCCTTCAAGCCCGACGATCAGTATCTGGACAGCGTCACCATCGCCGGCGGCGACGCCACCGTGCTCCGCGCCCTACGCGAAGCGCCTCACCCGCCAGAATTCGTCCTGGTGCACCAAATGGAAGAGAGCGGGCCCGGCATCCACCCACTGGCTTTCAGTCCGGACGGGCGGCTTCTGGCCTCGGCGGGCGGAGACCTGAGCGTGCGGCTGTGGAATCCGGTCGAGGGAAAAGAAGAGCGCACCGTCGGCTCGGACGCCGACTTGGTGCGCACGATGGCCTTCAGTCCCGACGGGCGATATCTGGCCGCCGGCGGCTACGACGAGACCATCAAGATTTGGGAAGTGGCAACCGGACGCGAGCCGAGGCTCTTGCGCGGCCATCACGGACACGTCAATGCCCTTGCTTTCAGTCCGGACGGAAGATTCCTCGCCTCGGGAGGCCAGGACGCCACCGTGCGGCTTTGGGACGTGGCGGCAGGAACTTCCGTCCGGGTGATGACCGGGAAGAACCTGGCAGTCCTCGCGCTCGCCTTCAGCCCGGACGGAAAATGCCTGGCCGCGGGCCAGTCCGACCACGTCATCCGCATCTGGGACGTCGCGACGGGGAATCGGCTGGCGGACCTTCTCGGACACGAAGATGCTGTGCAGGGCCTGGCTTTCAGCCCGGACGGCAAGTACCTGGCTTCCGCCAGCTCCGACTCAACGATCAGAATCTGGGAAGCGGGCACGTGGCGCGCCCTGACGACCCTGGCCGGTCACCGGCTCTCCGTGTGGTGCGTGGCCTTTACCCGCGATGGGCGCTATCTGGCTTCCGGAGGCGCCGACGGCTCGCTCAGACTGTGGCAGTTGAGCAGCGGCCACGAAATCGCAAGCCTGCTCGCGCCGAGTTCGGGTACTGTCCCCACCCTGGCCTTCAGTCCCGACGGAAAATACCTGGCAGCCGCGCGCGATGATACGGTCTTTATCTGGCAAGTGAAAGACTAGCCGCCGCGCGGGGCCGACTGGTTGGAATGCTCTCGAAACCCAATTAAAATAATCAGGCTGGTTCTCAAAACGACTTCAGGAGAAAGGTCACCTTCGCGCCCAAGGAATCCAAGAAGCTGGACTTCACTTTCAAGATTTCCTGCGGGAAGCTCCGCCCAACAGCAGGGATATTTCAGGCGGGTCGCATTCCCCGGAACTCCCCTGGACCTTTATACTACAATACTAGTAGATGGGTTAGATGGACATCTTGTCCCTTGCGAGATTCCGCGGTTTTTGGGAAATTAGAATTGATTACTGCAGGGCTCTTTTCTTAAGGCACACAGAAGAAAGCTGATCCTAGCAGGGCTCTTCCTGCAAAGGGGATTTGCCAGCCTGCCCAGACTGGATCGCGGACTATGGCGCTGTTCATTGCGGCGAGTGTGACGATCATCACCCTGGTTTCCGTCGGCGTATTCTGGGCGCGGGCCGGGGGGTTGCCGACTGCTGGTATACTGGATGTCAAGTTCAGGGCAGCGTTTTAGGCTTCGCATGAGACGTGGGTCCGCTGTACAATGGACAATCCGAGTGATGGCAACGGCGCTGGCCCTGGCGGCCTCGGTACCGGCTTACGCGCAGGGCTGCGCCATGTGTTACAACGACGCGGCGGCTGCCAAGTCCACCGCCATTCAGGCCCTTCGAAGCGGCACATTGATTCCGCTTTTCCCGGTGCTCCTGCTTTTCGCCGGCATCCTGGTGATGGCTTTCCGGAGCAGGAACCGTTATTGCGAGGCCGGGATGGAAGAGGAGATTGCGCCGGGCCACCCGGCGGCCATCGCATCGGGCAGAGACGCGTGGAACGATCTGCTCCACGCCGAAGAAACGGAGCTTGTTTCGGCCTTGCGAGACGAGCCTCCGCTGAACGGCTGACTTTCTAACCAAATCCCGCGGAAACTCTTTAAGAGGCATTTGAAGGACAATGAACGATAATGGTGAAAACGGAGTCTCCTGGTTGCATCGCTTCGCGGCTTTGGTCGCGTGCGCGACCTTCGGATTGATCATTGCCGGCGCGCTGGTCACTTCCAACGAGGCCGGGCTTTCGGTCCCCGACTGGCCCACCGACTTCGGCAAATTCCAGATTCCGCCCATGGTGGGCGGCATCAAGTTCGAAATCACCCACCGCTTGATTGCCGGAACCGTCGCCTTGCTCACCATCGCCCTGGCCTTGTGGCTCTGGCGAAGCAAGTCGCCCCGCTACGTGAAGATTCTGGGCGGCATCGCGGTGCTCGCCGTCATCGCCCAGGCGGTGCTGGGCGGCATCGGCGTGCTGTTCTATCTGCCCCACCTCGTCACCATCGGCCACGCCACGCTGGCGCAGATTTTCTTTTCCATCGCGGTCTCGCTCGCCCTGTTCACGCGCACCGACTGGCGCTGGGACGAGCCCAAGGTCCCCGATATCACTTCTCCCTCGCTGCGCGGGCTGGCGCTTTTCACCACGGCCGCCGTCTTGGTGCAGGTGATCATGGGCGCGGCTTTCCGCTACAACTCGTTTGGCATCGCGCCCCATTTCCTAGGCGGCGTGGTGGTGATGCTCTCGGTGCTCTGGCTGTTTGAAATGGTGTTCAATAAATATTCCGACGTTCAAGGGCTGAAAATTCCAGCCGTGCTGCTGGTGGAGGTTGTGGTCCTTCAATTCTTCCTTGGCATCGTGGCTTACGCGATGAAGCTTGACGCCGCGGGCGCTGCGCAGCCGCTGCCCGGCGTGGTGATCATTACCACGACGCACGTGGCCGTGGGAGCGTTGGTTGTCGCCTCCAGCTTGTTTATGACCTATCAGGTTTTCAAGTACGTGGCTCCGCGCCGCGCAGAACACGCCGTGGCGGCCGACGCCGGAAAGGTGACGGCATGAAGCCGCAAGTGATGGAATTGCCGTCCGCCCGCACCGCCGCCAAATATTCGGCGTGGTTGGTGCGCCTGGCCGACTATTGGACGCTCACCAAACCGGAAGTCAATTTCCTGGTGGTGATGAGCACGCTGGCGGGCTTCTATCTCGGCTGGCGCGGGCCGATCAATTTCGTTCTGCTCTTTTCGACGCTGCTAGGGACGCTCTTGGTGGCCAGCGGCACCGGGACGCTCAACCAGTACATCGAGCGCCACTCCGACGCTTCCATGCGCCGCACCGCGCGCCGACCCCTGCCTTCCGGCCGCATGAATCCTGCCGCTGCGTTCTGGTTCGGGATATTTCTCGCGGTTGCCGGGGGGCTGCTGCTGTGGCTCGAGGTCAATGCGCTCGCCAGCGCGCTGGCACTGGCAACGCTCCTCTCCTATCTGCTTTTCTACACTCCGCTCAAAAAGCGTACGCCGCTTTGCACGCTGGTAGGCGCCTTTCCCGGCGCTATGCCGCCCCTCATCGGCTGGGCTGCGGCGCGCGGCTCGCTGAGCCTGGAAGCGTGGGTCCTTTATGCCATCCTCTTCTGCTGGCAGTTTCCCCACTTCCTGGCTATCGCCTGGCTGTATCGTGAAGACTACTCGCGCGCCGGGCTGCGCATGCTGCCCCAGAGCGATACGGAAGGCCGATTCACCGGCCGCGAAATCTTGGCATTCACCATGGCCCTGCTGCCCATCAGCGTTCTGCCGGTCTTTCTCGGCCAGGCGGGAACGATTTATCTGATCGGAGCGCTGCTGCTGGGCCTGGCTTTCCTGGTTTACGGGATTCAAATGGCCCGCGACCGAACCAGGATCCTGGCGAAGCGCCTGGTGCTGGCGTCGGTGTTTTATCTGCCGCTGGTCCTGGCGCTGCTGATGGTGAACAAGCTGCCGGTCTGAGGGCCCATGCCTGCCGATCTCCGATGATTCCACTGGCCGATTTTCCCGCTCTGGATGCGGCGCTCAACGCCACCAGCGCCGTTCTGCTTACGCTCGGATTCATCTTTATCCGCAGGAAAAACATTCTTGCTCACAAGACGTGCATGCTTTCGGCGTTCGGCACTTCCTCGCTCTTCCTCATCTGCTACCTCTGGTACCACATCCATCACGGCGTGACTCACTTCACGGCGCAGGGTTTCGTGCGCGGGTTTTACTTCACTCTTCTCGGCTCGCACACGGTGCTGGCGGCCGCGATCGTCCCGCTGGTGCTCGTGACCCTCTACCGGGCGCTGCGCAACCGGTTCCAGCAGCACCGCAAAATCGCTCGCTGGACGCTTCCGCTGTGGCTGTACGTTTCGGTCACCGGCGTCGTTGTCTACTGGATGCTCTACCGCCTTTACCCGCCGCGATAATCCTTGCCAAGGACCTCACGTGACAAGTGAGCAAGGCACGCTGCCGTCTGGCCTTTGGCCGACCCGCGTGATAGAAACGTAATGTGGGCTGAAAGAATGGCTGCAGTCGACAAACACGCTCCCGGCACGCAGGACGCCGAGAGGGCTGCGCTTCTCCTCGCTCAACAGGCCGCCAAGCGCCGCGCCAACCTGGCGCTTGCGGTCGTTGCCTTCCTGGTGCTGCTCATCACCTTTCTTTTCTGGTATGAGACGTGGTTCGGGCGGCGGCTCTCGCCGGCCGAGATGAACCAATACCTCACCGGCACTTCCGTGCCGCAGAAGACTGAACGAGCGCTTTCGCAGCTTGCGGACGAAATCACGCGCCGCGATCCGGAAGCGCTGCGCTGGTACCCGCAACTCCTGGCGCTGGCAGGAAGCAAGGAAACCGAATTCCGCTTGATGGCGGCGTGGGTGATGGGACAGGACAACCAATCGGCCGAGTTCCACCAGGCGCTCGGCCGGCTTCTGAACGACCCGCAGCCGATGGTGCGGCGCAACGCCGCGCTGGCGCTGGTGCGCTTTGGCGATGCGAGCGGGGAACGCGAATTGCGGATGATGCTCGAGCCCTTTGACCTGCCCGCGACCGCCGACGGCAAAATCGACTTTCAGTTGAAGGAATCGGAGGAGGTCAAGCGGAACATCGTCGTGGCGCGGATCGAGACGGGAAGCAGCCGGCCAATCGAAGTGCACTCACCTGTGGAGGGCATTTTGCAGCGCCAGATGGCCGCGGAGGGCGATCAGATAGTGGCCGGCCAAACCATTGCATTCATCTCGCCGAGCGAGAAACAAGCGTGGGAATCCCTGCGCGCGCTTTATCTGGTGGGCGGCGTGGATTCGCTCTCTGATGTCGAGCGATTCGCGCGCGGCGTCCCGGGCATGTCGGACCGCGTGAAGCAACAGGCGGCGCTTACCGCGCAAGCGATTCAAAAACGAGAAGCCGGCGGCCGGTGAGACCTCACTGCCAACGCCCTCGAACTTGGGATGAGACTTGACGACTTCGCCGCTCGGAATAATGTAGTAGATTGGCACAGGGCGCCGCTTCGTTGAGGTGGCTGATTGTCCCCGATGCGTAAGCCGGCAGTCAAGGATCTGCATCGGCAGGACTCAAAGGGCAATACTCCCCGGAAAGGTGAGGAATGAACAGTCCAGTCGCTTGGGCCTTGGTATTCCACATTATCGGCTTCGTATTCTGGGTGGGAGGGTTGCTGGTCACGACCACCGTGCTGGCGCTGCACACACAGCAGGAATCGCCCGAAGCCCGCTTGCCGCTCGAGCACCTGGAAGTGAAACTGCTGCGCGGCATGGCGCACCCTGGGGCTGCGATTACCGTGCTGGCGGGTCTCACGGTGGTCTGGATTCAGCCAGGTTACATTCACCAGCACTGGCTGCAAGCCAAGCTGTTTCTGGTGGCCATCCTCATCGCGCTCGATCTGGTGGCTTACACCCGCGCCAAGGCGTTTCACAAGGGGGAGATCAAACTCGAGCGCCGCGAGTGCATGATCCTGCACGGGGCGATTTCCCTGGTGTTTCTGGGTATCCTCATCCTGGTGCTGATCAAACCGTTTTGAGGAAGAGGGACTAACGCAGAGGACACGCAGAGCACACGGAGAGCACGGAGAAGAATTTTCCTCAGTGTTCTCCGTGTCATTTCTCTGTATGCTCCGTGTGAAATCCTTAAGACGGCCCGGAGTTCTTTTCCGAATCTACGATTCAACGATAGGAGGTTCGCTTGGCAGGAACAAAAATCACGGTCAGAAATAACGGCTCGCTGCGGGTGGAAGGCGACTTCACGCTTGTGGATATGGACGGCAAAGAGTTCGGCCTGGGCGGGCGCACCGCAATCAGCCTGTGCCGCTGCGGGCACTCCAAGAACAAGCCGTTCTGCGACAGCACGCACAAGGAGATCAATTTTCAGTCGGAGGTGGAGGCACGCGATCTGCCGCCGCCCGCGCCCAAGCCGGTCACGACGTAAGCTAGATTTGGCGGCTCGATAATTGCGCCCGGCGCTGGTTCTCCGGATTCAAAACACGCGGGATATGACATAATGTCCTGGCCGCCGTTTACGATTGACGAACTCTTTCCCCAGTGCTACAAGCGCGGCTACATCAAGTTCGAATGCCACTCGCCAAGGAGCGCCGCTCCGGGAGGAATCCGATGCGCCGAAGAGACTTCTTGAAAAAGGGGACCGCGGCAGCGAGTATTGCCGCGTCGGGAAAAATCCTGAGGCTGGATGCGGCGGCAACCGCCGCCGGCCATCCAACTCCTTTGGCCAAACGCCGGCTGGGCAAAACCGGCGTGGACCTTTCCATCATCGCTCTGGGCGGCATGCTGGTGAAGGATACCGAGCAGCCTCATGCGAATGACCTCGTCGCCGAAGCGTTTGATCGCGGCATCAACTATTTCGACGTGGCGCCCAGCTACGGCAACGCGCAGGAGCGGCTGGGGCCGGCGCTCGCGCCCTATCGCAAGAAAGTGTTCCTCGCCTGCAAAACTCAGGAGCGTTCGAAGAGCGGCTCAGCCAAGGAGCTTGATGAATCGCTGCGCCAGTTGCGCACCGATCATCTGGACCTTTACCAGTTTCACGCGGTGACCACGAAAGAAGACGTGGAGAAGATCTTCGGGCCGGACGGCGCGATGGAAACCTTCGTGGCGGCGCAGAAGGCGGGGAAGGTCCGGTTCATCGGCTTTTCGGCGCACTCGGTTGAGAACGCGCTGGCCATGATGGATCGCTTCGACTTCGACACGATTCTCTTTCCCATCAATTTCGTCCTTTTTTCACAGGCGAATTTCGGCCCGCAGGTCATTGAACGCGCCAAGCAGAAAGGCATGGGGATTCTCGCCATCAAGGCGATGGCCAAGGCACAATGGCCCGCGGCCGAAAGGGAGCATCATCCTTTTCCCAAGTGCTGGTACCAGCCGGCCGAACTGCCCGACGAAGCCGCGCTGGCTTTGCGCTGGACGCTCTCGCAGCCCATCACTGCCGCGGTGCCGCCGGGTGAGGAAAAATATTTCCGGCGCGCCCTGGAGGTCGCCGCGCGCTTCACTCCCATCCGTGAAGACGAAGAGAAGACTCTGATGGCGGGCGCTCGGGGCGCCGAGCCTCTGTTCCGCTTGGCGACGGCTTGACAGTTTTCCAACGCACACACCACGAAGCCACTGCAGCTTCCACGCGTGGTTCGCCTATAATGGTCATCCTCATTTTTGTGCCAGGGGGGAGCTATGGCCATTGATCATCGCAAACTTCGCAGCCGCGACTGGTTCGGCAAGAACGACCGTTGGGGGATGGCGCATCGCGCCTGGCTGCGCGCCGAAGGCTTCAGCTCGCAGGTTTTCGAGGGCAAGCCGGTCATCGGCATCTGCAACTCGTGGAGCGAGCTCAACAACTGCAACGCGCACCTGCGCCAGGTGGCCGACGCCGTCAAGCGCGGCGTGTGGCAGGCGGGCGGGTTTCCGCTGGAGTTTCCCACCATCTCGCTGGGCGAGATGCTGATGAAGCCCACCACCATGCTCTTCCGCAACCTGATGGCGATGGACGTGGAAGAGTGCATCCGCGCCTATCCGCTCGACGGCGTGGTGCTGTTGTGTGGCTGCGACAAGACCACGCCCGCGCAATTGATGGGCGCGGCCAGCGCCGACGTTCCGGCGCTGATGGTGCCGGGCGGGCCCATGCTGCGCGGCATGTGGCGCGGCACGGAAGTCGGCTCGGGAACCGACATCCGGCGGTTCTGGGACGAAGTGCGCGCCGGGCGCATGACCGAAGAAGAATGGTGCGAAGTGGAAAGCTGCGTCTCGCGCAGCGCCGGGCACTGCACGGTGATGGGCACCGCTTCGACGATGGCCAGCGTGGCCGAGGCGCTGGGCATGACGCTGACCGGCGCGGCGCTGATTCCCGCCGTGGACGCGCGCCGCTACGCCCAGGCGGAAGAGAGCGGCCGCCGCATCGTGGGCATGGTGAATGAGGATCTGCGGCCTTCGCGCATCATGACCGCGGAAGCTTTGGAGAACGCTATTCGCGCGCTGATGGCTATCGGCGGCTCAACCAACGCCATCGTGCACCTGGTGGCCATTGCCGGGCGGCTGGGGCTCGATTTGCCGCTGGAAAAGTTTGACGAAATCTCGCGCACGACGCCGGTGATTGCCGACGTCAAGCCTTCGGGAAGATTTCTGATGGAAGACCTCTTCAACGCCGGCGGTTTGCCCGCAGTGATGAAGGAAATCGCGCCGCTGCTGCGCTCGGAGGCGCTCACGGCGACGGGCAAGACGATGGGCGAAAACGTCGCGCGCGCGGGATGCTTCAACCGGCAAGTCGTGCGGACGCTCGATCAGCCGCTCAAGCCCGAAGGCGGCCTGGCGATCCTGCGCGGCAATCTTGCGCCCCACGGCGCGGTGATCAAACAATCGGCTTCCTCGCCGCACCTCCTCAAGCATCGCGGGCGCGCCGTGGTCTTCGAAAACAACGAGGACCTGCTGGCGCGCGTGGACGACCCAAATCTCAAAGTGGATGAGTCGAGCGTGCTGGTGCTTAAGAACGCCGGACCCAAAGGCGCGCCGGGCATGCCCGAGTGGGGCCACCTGCCGATTCCGGCGAAGCTCTTGAAGGCGGGCGTCAAAGACATGGTGCGGCTGAGTGACGCGCGCATCAGCGGCACGAGCTTCGGAACGATCGTCGTGCACGTCTCGCCCGAGGCGGCCACGGGCGGGCCGCTCGCCATCGTGCGCGAGGGTGATGAGATTGAATTGGACGTGCACGCACGGCGGCTTGAATTGCGCGTTCCGGAGGCAGAAATCAAGCAGCGGCTGGCCGCGTGGCAGCCGCCCGCGCCGCACTACACGCGCGGATACGGTAAGCTCTTCCTCGAACATATCCTCCAGGCCCACGAGGGCTGCGACTTCGACTTCCTGCGCGGCAAAAACGGTAGCGACCCGCTGAAGCGTTTCCGTAATCCCGGGCTGTAGCGGCAGTCTCCGCACCAGCGCTTTTCCGCGATTTCACAAAAAGTGGCGGCGAGGACGCCGCCGCTACAGAGGTCAGTGGCGGAAATCGCGAGTTTCTGTTTGAAAGAACCCACCCTATCCCGACGGGCTGATATCGTAGATGGAAGGGAAGTCGTGCAGGATGGTCACTGCTCGTATGCTTCGCGGCGGTGGGCAACGCGTGTGACACTGACAAGCTTCTCAGCGTCGTCAATGATGTAAACGACGCGCCAGTCGCCGACCCGAACGCGCCACAGATCTTTGTACCCCTTCAGCTTCTTGCAGCCTGTCAGCCTGGGTTGAGATCGAAGGGAGTCCATTTTGCGAACCACACGGGCCAGCACGGTATTCGGCAACCGTTCCAGCTCCTTTCGCGCCGAGGGCTTGATCTGCACCGAATAGTCACTCACGCAGCCGTCCGCGTTTTATGAGGTCCGCCTTGACCTTCTCAAGCGGTATGCCCTTTTCGTTGCGGCGCGATTCGGAAATCAGGCCATCCCAGAAATCCTCCAGCACCGCACCGTATCTCTTCAGGTCAATCTGAACGGCCACCTTGCGGCCCTTCTCATCGGTCACGAATTGGATTCCAGTCATGAGAAATGCTCCCCTGCGTTCCCTGTTCTCACTGTAATTTTACAGCCCTTCAGTGTCAACCGCGCATTGCACCACGGAGTCTCAAATGAAGCTACCGCGTGCAGCTTCCGCCGCGCCGACGCGGGCGCTACAGCGAAGGCCGGCGGCTCACCGCAGCATTGAGAAGCTCGCCGGCGACAAAAACATATTGGTGATATTGCGGACGATCTCGCCGCCCTTCTTCACCGACTCGTCGCGGATCCTTTGCCATTCAGGATTACTCCCAAACGCCTTCCACGCATTTTCCCGACTCCCTTCGTCCGCAAAAGGAATCAGATAAGCCATGTTGGGCATGTTGGGCCCGATGACGGTGTCGGCGTAGAGAATGGGATGAATGCCGCTTTTGTGGAAAACGTCGATTTCCCCGCCCGCAAAGCGGTTGTGGAGGTAACCGAGCTGTCTTTCCGTTGGCGACTCGTAGATGCGCAGCTCGTAGACTTTGTGCGCAGTTTCGCCCAGCGCGGCCGCTTTGAGCGGCGGCGCGAAAGGCGTGGCGCGGCGGATGACGACGTCTTCGCGGTAAAACGACGGATCACCGGCATCAAGTTCTCCACGCGCGGCGCGCCAGTCCGGGTCGGCGCCAAGCCCGGCCCACGCGGCCTCCATTTGCGCCAGAGACGGATGAGGGATGATTACCACAAGAGACGGAATGGCGGGGCCCACGTTGACGTTGAACAAACCCACTGGGCCGAGCTTGTGCTTTTCGA
>JAHEKS010000057.1 GCA_024638215.1 Acidobacteriota bacterium
GGTCGCTGGCGCGCGTGGACGCGGGCGGCGCGCTGCGCGTCGGGCCGGAGAGCGCCGGCGCCGAGCCCGGCCCCGCGTGCTACGGCCGCGGCGGCAACGCCGTCACGGTCACGGATGCCAACCTGATTCTCGGGCGGCTGGACCCGGATTATTTTCTGGGCGGAACGGTTCGCCTGGATGTCGCCGCTGCGCAGCAGAGTTTCGCCAAGTTCATGCGCCTTTCCTCGGGTCGTGCGCATCGGGAGAAAGCTGCCACGCCGTTCGAGCTCGCTTCCGGCATCGTGACGGTCGCAAACGCCACCATGGAGCGGGCTCTGCGCGTGATTTCCGTCGAGCGCGGCTACGACCCGCGCGACTTCGCTCTGATTTCGTTTGGCGGAGCGGGCGGATTGCACGCCGCCGACTTGGCGCGCGCGCTGGGCCTTGCGGGGGTGATCGTGCCGCGCCATCCCGGCGCATTTTCGGCTCTGGGAATTCTGCTTTCCGACGTGACCCGAGACGTCTCGCGCTCGGTCCTGCTTCCCGTCCCCGATTCCGCGACGGCAGTGCGTGGATTTTTGCGCGACCTCGACGGCCGATTCCGGATTCTCGAGCGCGAAGCGCGCGCCGAGCTGCACCGCGAACGTCTGGCGCAGCCGTCGCTGCGCATCGAGCGGCGCGTGGATGTGCGCTACCGAGGCCAAGCCTACGAAATTTCCGTTCCCTTTTCGCCGAGCTTCGCCGCGCGCTTCCACGCCGAGCACGAAAAGGCATACGGCTATGCGCACGAGGGCCGCGCGATGGAAATCGTCAATCTGCGCGTCCGGCTCGTCGTGCCCTCGCCCAAGCCGCCGGCGCGGCGGCGCAGCGCAATGGCGAGAAATGTGCGCGAAGCTATCGTCAAGGAAAAACCAGTTTGGTTCGACGGGCGCCTGCACCCGACGCCGCTTTACGACCGCGAGCGATTGCGTCCGGGGGCGCGCTTCGCCGGGCCGGCCATCGTGGTCGAATACAGTTCGACGACCGTCGTGGCGCCCGATTTCGAATGTCGCGTGGACGAATATTTGAACCTGAGGCTTTCCCAGAATGCGCGTTGACGCCGCGGAACTCGAAATCTTCAAAAACCTCTTCCACTCGGTGGCGGAGGAAATGGGCGCGGCGCTGCGCCGCTCGGCTTTTTCGCCCAACATCAAGGAGCGGCGCGACTATTCCTGCGCGGTCTTTGACGGCCGTGGCCGCGTGGTGGCGATGGGCGACCACATGCCGGTGCATCTCGGCTCGATGCCGATGTCGGTGGAAGCGGCGATTCAGGCGCTCTCGCTCGGCCCGGGCGACATCGCCATGCTTAACGATCCGTACGCCGGGGGAACGCACCTGCCCGACATCACGCTGGTGGCACCGGTGTTCGCCGGCGCGGGTGGCGACCGCAGGAAAGCATCGCCGGTCATAGACCGCCGCTACAGCCAGAGGCCGCTGTTTTATGTCGCCAACCGCGCGCACCACTCCGACATCGGCGGCGCGCAGCCCGCGTCCATGGCCTTGAGTGAGGAGATCTGTCAGGAGGGCCTGCGCATTCCGCCGGTTGCGTTGGTGCGTGCTGGGGAAATCCAGCGCGACGTGATGCAGATGGTGCTCGCGAACGTCCGCACGCCGCGCGAGCGCCAGGGCGACCTGACCGCGCAGGTGGCGGCGTGCCGCCTGGGCGAGCGGCGCCTGTGCGAGTACCGGCAAAAATACGGCGAAAAGAAAATCGAGTTTTACCTCGACGCTCTGCAGCGCTATTCCGCGCGATTGATGCAGGCGGCGCTGGCGCGCATTCCCGACGGAGCTTACTCCGCCGAGGACGCGCTCGACGACGACGGCTACTCCTCGCGGCCGGTGCGGTTGCGCGTCACGATCACGATTTGCGGCGAGCGGGCGACGATTGACTTTGCCGGCTCGTCTCCAGTATGCCGGGGCAGTGTTAACGCCGTGCTGGCCATCACGCAGTCGGCGGCGTTCTACGTTTTCCGCTGCCTGCTGGGCGAAGACGTCCCGGCGTGCGCAGGGCTGATGGAGCCGATTGAATTACGCGCGCCGGAAAACAGCGTGGTCAACGCGCGCCCGCCCGCGGCCGTGGCCGCCGGGAACGTGGAAACCTCGCAGCGTATCGTGGACGTGCTGCTGCGCGCCCTGGCTCAGGCGCTTCCTGAGCGCATTCCGGCGGCAAGCTCGGGAACCATGAACAACCTCTCCTTCGGCGGGCTTGACCCGCGTACGGGCCAGCATTTTGCCTATTACGAGACGATCGCGGGCGGCATGGGCGCGCGGCCCGCGAGCGACGGCCTCTCCGGCATTCATACGCACATGACCAACTCGCTGAACACGCCGATTGAGGCGCTGGAGTCGGCTTACCCGGTCCGCGTGCGGCGTTACTCGCTGCGGCGCGGTTCGGGCGGCGCGGGGCGTTTCCGCGGCGGCGACGGCATCGTGCGCGAAATCGAGTTCCTGACCGAGGTCCGTGGGAGTATTCTTTCTGACCGCCGCAGGATTGGCCCTTACGGCCTGAGCGGCGGCAAGCCAGGCCGCAGGGGCAAGAACGAATTGCGTCTCCGCGCAGCCAAGCTCGGCTTCAAGCTTCCCTCGAAGACGGCTTTCAGCGCGCCCGCGGGGAGCGTGTTGCGCATCGAAACTCCCGGCGGAGGCGGCTGGGGCAGGAAGTAAGAATGGCCTAGTTGCAGGGCTTCACGAACCATTCATTATAGCAGGAGGCATCATGGAAAAAATCAATCGCAGGACTTTTATGCAGTCGGTGGCTGCGGCGGCTGCGGTCTCCGCCGTACCGGAGGCCGAGGCGAAGCCGGAAGGCTCCGGCCCGGTATTTCTCTCCACCTGGCCGCACGGCAAGCCCGCCAACGAGCGTGCGGCGGAGGTTTTCAAATCGGGCGGCAGCCTGCTCGACGCGGTGGAAAAAGGGATCAACGTGCCGGAGAGCGATCCCAACGTGATGAGCGTCGGCTACGGCGGGCTGCCCAACGCGGACGGCGTGGTCTCGCTCGACGCGGGCATCATGGACGGCACGCGCCACCGCGCCGGAGCCGTCTGCGCGCTGGAAGGGATCAAGAATCCCATTTCCGTGGCGCGCCTGGTGCTGGAAAGAACGCGCCACACCACCATGGCGGGCGAGGGCGCGCTGCGCTTCGCGCTCGAGATGGGATTTCATACCGAACAGTTGCTGACGCCCAAGAGTTTGGAGCGATGGATGCAGTGGAAGGCCACGCCCAACCACGAGACGTTCTGGATCACGCCCGACAACCACGACACCATCGGTATGGTGGCCACCGACGGCCGCGGGCACATGGTGGCAGGCTGCTCGACCTCCGGCCTGGAATGGAAAATTCCCGGGCGCGTGGCAGATTCGCCTCTGGTGGGCCTGGGCTATTTTGCCGACGACAACGCGGGCGCGGCGTCGGCCACCGGCGACGGCGACCTGATGTCCAACTACTGCACCAGCGTCTCCATCGTTCATCTGATGGCGCGCGGCGCCTCACCGCAGGAAGCGTGCGCCGAGATTCTGAAACAAATGGTCAAGACGATTCCCGCCAACAAGGACGGCGAATGCGCGGTTATTGCCATGAACAATCGCGGCGAGATCGGCACGGCGTCCATGAACGCCAAGTTTCATCTGAAATATGCACTGTGGCGAAACGCCGAAAGCCAGTTGCTGGATTCGGTGGTGCTCTATTGAGGCTGCTCGATTGACTCCGCGGGCGGGCTCGGAACCGGCTTGGAGTTTCCACCCAGGAAAAACCAGCCGAGGACGATGAGGGAGAGAAGCGCCAGCGCCACGCCGTTCAGGCGGAAGAACGCTTGCGGCTCTCCGAGCAATTCCACGAGCGCGCCCGCGACACTGAAACAAAACGCCGCGGCTACGTAAGCCAGCACATTGTCCCGGAACCAGGCCGCCACAATCGCCACGAACACCGCAACCGCTACAAAGTGGACCACCCAGCCGGCGGAGTATTCGCGCAGGGATTGAGCGCTCGAGGGGCCCAGCGCCGCAAGGAACAGCAGCAAGCCCAACACCAACCACCACGCGCGGCGCGTCAGTCCCAGCCGCACAATATAAATGACCAGCGCCGCCGCAGCGGCGAGCATAATGGCGGAGCGGAGCGCGGTCAGAAAAACCTCAGGCCCGGGCAAATAGGTGTTGAACCAACTGGGAACGAGGCTGAAGTCCACCGGCACAATGGCGTGGAAGCGGCTGGCAAAGAGCTGGCCCAAGCGGCTCAGGCCGGCGGCGGCGGCCAGGCTGAGGACGACCGCCACCAGCGCGTCGCGCCGCCAGATTCGCCGGTCGGGCGAACGGAACACCCGCCAGGCGTCGGGATAGAAGCTGGTGGCCAGCGCCACGGCAATCCATCCCAGGAGTCCGAAAAAGAGAGGCATCACGAAGTAACTCACTGAGATATACAGCAGAAAGGTATTCCAGGATAGATAAGTCGGATAGCGGGAGAAGACCAGCGGCAAAGCATTCAATTCCAGCAGTACGACCAGAAGCCAAACGAACGCTCCCACTTTGGCCGATGGCCGCCAAGCGATCTGGCGGGCCTTGAGCCGGATAACGAACAGGATGAGCAGGCCGCCCACGAGCCCCGCGCCCAGCAAGACTGCGACAGCAATCAATGCCACCTTCGCGAGGCGCGTCTGCTGCTCGTTCCGCACCCAGCTTTCGGGAAGCTTGAAGCGGCGGGCGAAGCTCGTGACCTGGTCGCCTGCGATATTGACCACCAGGCGATAGTGATCGTCGCCGACGTTCCGCGGGTCGCCTGTCTTGGCCTGCCAGGTCAGGGTGTAATCCATGCGCGCTTTGCGCTTCTGGCTCTGAGAATCCTGCAACTCAAAATCGCTGAGCGAGTAGCCGTGCTCGACGACCGCCTTTTCCGCGAGCGCCTGAGCCTGGTCCGGCGTGAGCGTGGCGCCCGGGGCATCCTCGTCCAGCGTGTGCCAGTACGCGAACACTTTGCCGTCGGAAGGGTCCACCATCACCAGATGTTCCTCTTTTTGCAGGGGACGGAAAAAGCGTACGCGCCACAGGACGAGCTTGCTGGCCTGGCGATAAATCTGGTCCGTCTGCTGGATCGTTCGCCGCTCGAGCATGTACCGAATCGCCAGGGGGTCGAGGTTATCTTCCAGCCACGCCCCGTGCCGATAACCGCGCAAGTCCACGTGACGTCTTTCCAGATATGCCTCGGCGACGCGAGTGGCCTCCTGGCGGCCGACGCGAATTTTGATTCCCTTGCCGAAACGCTGAACGGGAACAAAGGCCAAAGCCACAAATCCGGCGGTGAGAATGCCCGCCGCCACCAGCCGTTGCGTGGTCAGGGGCCGATAGGCGAGCGCTGTCACTCCCGGAGCTACGGCCTCTTCTCGCGGCGGGCGGGAAACGCCCTCGGCGCCGTTCGTGAACGGGTCTTCCTCCACAAAGGTTCCGGTCTTCAAGTAAACGACCAGCGCCAGGACAAGCGGTATGAGCATGATCCCCGCGGTGACGCCGCCGGAAACCATCAGGTAACTGTTGTGCGAGCGCAGCAGCAGAAAGGCCGTATAGAGCGCGTCCACCGAATAGTGCCAGATGACCGTGGCCAGCACTCCAAAGCGCAGCATGATGATTCCGATGATGATGCCGCCGATGCCCACTTCGAGGCCGCGGATGTAGAAAGGCTGATTGGGATAGCCTGAGTGCCCGAATCCCCAGATGAACGCCGCCAGCACAATCGCCAGGGACAGCGAGCGAAGATGTTTCCGCAAGAAAGGAATGGCGAACATGCGGAAGGTCATTTCCTCGGATATCGCCGGAAAGAATCCCACGAACAGGACCCAGACCCAGGGGAAATGAGTATTGAGCAGGTCGGAATAATTGACTTCCGCGGGCGCCCAGGCGCCAAGCTTGTTGGCGGCAAGATAGAAGACCGTCTGGTAGGCGAAGAAGAAAAAGGTCAGGCCGAGGCCCACTACGTTGGCCATGAAAAACGACCGCGTGCGCAATCCATTCCAGCTCAGGTAGCGCCGAAACGAGATAAGCCGGGGAAGATTTTCGCGGTACATTGGCTCCGCGCCCGCAACAATCACAAAGATGGCGGCACCGATGCCAAGCGCGCCGAGAACGCTCGAGAGCAGATAATTACCCATGAAACTGGAATAGGAGTCGGTGGTTGGATAGCCGAACTGCTCCAAGCCGAAATTATTCAATTGGCCAAGGAAATAAAGCGACGCAGCCACCAGGCCGAACACCACCGCCAGCCGCACCGGCACGTCGCGGTCGCGGAGCCGGAGGATAAGGACCACGACCAAGGCGCCGAGAAGAATAAACATGAATACTTCATCCACCAGTTGCGCGGAGACGTTGCGCGAGCGCAGCTTCTGGTAGTCGCGGCTCCACTGGTCGGGGACCTTGACGAATTCGTTGTAGGCAGCTACTTGGTCGCCGTCCACCTCGACGGAAATCCGGTAGCTGCCGTCGCCAAGCTGAACGCCCTTTTCCTTCCAGGTGTAGGAGTAGTCGGTGCGGGCGGGCCGCTTCTCGGTTTCCTTCTCAACGAATTCGAGTCCGGCCAAGTCGCGGTGCATCACGTTGCGCAGAAAGTCTTCGGCGATGGAGCGTGCCTGGTCGGGATCGAGGTTCGCGCCCGGCGCAGCT
Organism: Acidobacteriota bacterium; assembly: GCA_024638215.1. Lineage (GTDB taxonomy): Bacteria > Acidobacteriota > Terriglobia > UBA7540 > UBA7540 > JAHEKS01. The sequence continues at coordinate 6,659 of JAHEKS010000057.1, forward strand.
TCGGGAATTTCGTGGTCGTAACCCACCACCTGGCCGGTGGGCGTCACGTCCACGCGGTACTCTTCTTTCTGTTGCGGCTTGAACCAGCGGTGCGACCAGCGCCACAAATGGACTGGGCCCTTGGTGAGCGCGTTCATACGCTCCAGGCCTTGCGTGCGTTCCAGGTAAACTTTCGCCTGATCGTCGTAATTGAAAATCGCGGCATGGCGGTAGCCGACCAGTTGCGCGTCGCGCTCGGCGGCGAACTTGGAGGCGATGGGCTCGGAATCGGCGCGGTTGACGCGGAACTCGATGGCGGCCTCCGGGAAGGCGCGCCAGAAATATTTGACGCCGATGGCGAGCGAGGCCGCCGCCACGGCGATCACGATCCCGATGATTTTGTACTGCGTCGAAGTGAGTTTGACCGGCATGAAGACCTCAATCGCTGCTTGTCGCCGCGCGATTATACCAGCATCGCGATGCCAGTTGCTTGCTGCCTGGCAACGGCCCGGTCACGGGAAGGCCGGCGCGGCGGACGTCACAGCCATTTCACCATGACCCACGCGGTCTGGCCATTGGGATAGTAATTGGCCACCTCATCCACCTTGGCGTAGCCTCTCGCTGCGTAGAAGGCCTGCGCGGGGCGATTGTCGTCGGCGGTTTCCAGGTAAATCAATCTCAATCCCTTCCGGGCGGCCCACGTTTCCGCCGCGTCCATCAGCATAGTCCCCACGCCGGAGCGGCGCTGGGACTCGATCACATCAATAGTGACGATGTGGCCGACTTTTTGCGGCTCCTGCGCCAGGATGAGAAAGCCGGCGATGCCGGCCCCGTCTTCGGCCACCCAGGTTTGGGATTTCGCGTGCGAAACGAACCGGTCCAGTTCGCGCGCCGAATAGGAAATGCCGGGCGGAAAGCAAGACTGGTCAATTCGGTGCAGGGCAGCGAGGTCGGAACGCTTGAAGGCGCGGAGTTTCATGCAATTTCTGACGGGCCGGCGGCCGAAAGGCGAAATCGCAGCTTGCGGGACGCTGAAGAGCCCCTTACACACGTCATTCCGAGAGGCCACAGGCGACCAGGAATCTCATCGGGCGTCGAAAAAAAGACCAACCAGATTCCTCGCTTCGCTCGGAATGACGGCGCTTGCCCCCTTTGTCCAGTTCTCGGCTACCGGCCGTCCGTGGCGTCCAGCAGCCGGTCAATGTCCGCTTCGCCGTTGCAAAGGTGCGGCGAGACGCGAATCATGCCTTGCCGCAGGCTGACGGCGATTTTCTGAGATTTCAACTTCTGATAGAGCGCCGCGGTCGCTTCCGGGGAACTGGCTTGAAAGCACAGGATGGTCGAGCGGCGCTCGGCATCGGCCGCGGCGGAGAGGGCGTATCCTTTGCCCTTCAATCCCTGCGCCAGACGGTCGAGCAGTTGCGTGCAATGCTCGTTGACCGTCCTCACGCCCACTCGTTGCAGGAACTCGAGCGAGGCATCCAGGCCGTACATGCCGAGGAACGCCAGGATGTCGAACCTGCGCGCGGAGTTCGTCACGGTGAAATCCTCCGTGGGCAGGGCGTCAAAATCCTCGCTGCCGTTGACGGAGAGCCAGCTCACCACCTTCAGTTCGAGCTGTTCCTGCACCTTGGGGCTGAGATACAGGAACCCGGTGCCGTAGGGCGCAAGCAGCCACTTGTAGGCCGCCGCTGTCATCACCTCCACCGGCAGGGCGTTCAGGTTGAGTTCGACGGCGCCGGCGCCCTGCGTGCCGTCCGCGACGAACAAAGCGCCGTGGCGGCGGGCAAGCTCGCCCATTTCGGCCAGGTTGATGCGCACCCCGGTCGAATAATTGACCCAATCGAGCGCCAGGACGCGCGTGCGCGAATTCATCGCGGCGGCGACCTGTTCTGCTGCCAGGAATCCGCCCTCGGGGCGAAGCACGTTGACGCGCACGCCGCGCCGCCGAAGATTGACCCAGGTGAAAAGGTTGGAAGGAAAGTTTTCGCTCGAAATCACCACCTCGTCGCCGGGCCGCCAATCCAGGCCGCTGGCAACGATGCCGATTCCCTGCGTGGCGCTTCCCACCAGCGCCATCTCTCCCGGCTGCGCTCCCAGCAGGCCGGCCAGCCGCGTGCGGATGCGCTCCCGCAAATCAAAAAAGTCTTTCTTCTCAAGCTGGGTGGGGTCGCTTTCAATCTGGATGGCGCGCTGGATGCGCGCGGCGGTCATGCGCGGCAAGGGGCCGTGGTAGGCGCAATTCAGATAGGTGATCGGACCGAAATCGAAGAATTCGCGACGGTAATCGGGCATGGTGGATGAGCCGGGTGCGAATTAGATTTTGAAATCTGCACGAGCGCTGGCCGGGCTCCAGGACGAGGCTAGCGCCGGCTCGCCGGTGACTCAGGGTTGTGCGCGTACGGTACTGGCCGCCAGATGCTTGACAATCTCGTTCGCCGTACGGTCCACGGCCTTGCCCAGAGAAGGAGGGTTGTAAGGCACGCGAACGCTATCCTGCCAGATAGACTTTCCTGTCACGCGGTCGTTCAGGTAAACCTCGGAGTGGAGAGTCTTCAAGCGGCGGGAATCGAAACAGGTCCCGCGCAGGATGGCGTCGGCCTGGCTGCGCTCGGCGACAATCCGGAAGCGGCCGGACTTCCCCAGGCCGTCGAGCAGCTTGTCGCTCAACCGGTTGTCGATGGTCTCAATGTAAATCCTCCGGGTATGCGCGAGCTGGGCGGGATCGTTGGTGACGGCGTTGGACGGCCCTCCAAGGGATTCCTCCGATGATGGGCCGAGAGTGGGCCTCTGCTCTTTTTTCTGATCCTGCGAGGATGCCGGCGGCGGACCCAGGGTGGGCTTCTGCTCTTCTTTTTTCTCCTGCGCTCCTGCCGCTAGGCATGCGAACAACAGGCATGCAACGATCAGGCCCAATCGCTTCACTGTAACCTCGAAAACACCCAAACTTCGAAGAAAGGGCTTGGAACGCCGTCCAGTCGCGACGTCGCGGCAGGGCGCGCCGCATTACCGCCCGTACAATTTCTGCGACTCCTTATTCAACCGCAGCCGGTCCTTGAGCTCCTGCATCTCATTCTTCTGTTTCTCGCGCAGAGCCCGCTTCTCCTTTTCCATTTGATGTTTCGCCTGCGCTCGAAGCGCCGGAGAAAGGTTTTGTGCTTTCATAGACTGCTTCAAGTAACGCTCACGCATCTTGAGGTCTTTGCGCTCTTGTTTCTGGCGTTGCTTGAGAAGCTGGACCTCCGGATTTCCGGAAGGCGCGGCGATCACCTTCGCCACAGGGAACGCCATCAGGCAAACCAGAACCACCCCAAAGAGAGTTTTTCGCATTCCACCTCCGCGCGGATACCCCTCCGCTGGATCGGGTTTTGATTCGATCGCGCGAGCCTCCGCGCCCCAGCCCTTCTCGCCGGGGGCAGAGCTTCCCTTCCCGCCCCCGATTCTAGCCAGATTGAAGGCGAAGCACAACAGTTTCTGGAGTGGCGCCTGACGGGTTCAAAATGGCGGGCTGAAGCCCGCCGCTACTTTTCGAGGGGCGAAGAGCCGCGGCTGGTGGGAACGCCTTCCAAGGTCAGGTCGAGAAGGAAACGAGCTTTCAACGGCTGGCCGTCCGGGCCGGTCAGGGGATAATAAGGCGACTGATTCTGACGGATGCGAACGCCGAGCAGCGTCGAAGCTCCTTCCGGCGCGCGTGGCCAGAGGCTCAGGATGGCCGCCTGAATGGGCCGCCACAGGGGATTGACCGCCAGTGGTCCAGTATGCGGCAGCGAGGCCCAAAACTCATTCACGGAGCCGCCCCGGGCGCCTGCGGCGCGGACGGTGAGGAATTGATAGAGGTTGGGAAAGCCGAGGGCGTTCAACTGGTGCGAGAAGAGCACGGCTCGCCCGCCGAAGGAGACGCGGTCGCCCTCAATCCACAGATCCGCGACGGGAGCGCCGCTGGGCAGCCACAGGATCACGTGGTGCACCGCGGCGACTCGCAGGGCGGATGGGGTGGCAGTCCCCAGAGGCCTGCCGGCGGTTTCCCCAGTGACTTCCAACAACAGCGGCACGCGGTCGGCCGCCAGGGTGATGAATCCCGCACGCAGAAGCGTCAGCACAGCGGCGACGAGCAGGACCGCCACCAGGAACGCGGAGAGCAGTCGAGCGCCCAGTTTCGGCGCGGCGGCCGTCAAGCCCTTTGAGCAGCGGATGACCGTCACGAGCGGCGGCAGGAGAATCGTGATCGCCGCGAGGAATCGCGCCGGGTGGTCCCACACCAGCATCGGCCAGGCGAACACCGTGTAGAACGCGCCGAGCAGCAGGAACACTTCACCTTTCGCCAGGCGGAGGACGGCCCGCCGGCGGTCGCGCTTCCAATCGAACGCAGCCAGAACCAGCACGCGCAGGCCGATGCCGAAGAACGCGCCGGCGACGATGGCCATCGCCAGATTGAACGCGCCGATCTTCAGCCAGAAATTGGGCGGCTTGTGAGCCTGCCAGAGCATCACGCCCAGCACGCGGGGGATTCTATCACGTGCGCGGCGAATGCCGGAGGCCCGCGTTGCCCCGCGGGCAGGCAGCGGTTATGATGCGAACTTCGCGGACGCCGTGCCGGGCGGCCGCAAAAACAAATCCAAACCGGCTTCGAGCGAGAAGGGCGCGAAGATCCGGACGGAGGGCGTTGCATGGTGGCGGACTCGACTCAGGAGCGAACGCGCGGGGCGGTGCTGGTGACGGGAAGTTCCACGGGGATCGGCAAGGCGTGCGCGCTGCACCTCGACCGACTGGGTTTCCGCGTTTTTGCCGGCGTGCGGCGCGAGGCGGACGGCGCCGCGCTCGCCGCTCAGGCCTCGCGCCAGCTCGTGCCGGTGCTCCTCGACGTCACCAGCTCTTCCGGCATCGCCGAGGCGCGGGAAGCCGTCTCAGCGGCGGTGGGCGAGGCGGGCCTGGCGGGGCTGGTCAATAACGCCGGCATCGCCATCGCGGGGCCGCTGGAGCTCGTTCCGCTGGAAGAATTTCGCCGGCAACTGGAAGTGAACGTAACCGGCCAGCTCGCGGTCACGCAGGCGTTCTTGCCCCTCGTTCGGAAAGCGCGCGGACGAATCGTGATGATGGGCTCGATTTGCGGCCGCATGGCCATGCCCTTCATCGGCGCTTACGCGATATCCAAATTCGCGCTGGAAGCGATGACCGACGCGCTGCGCGTGGAACTGGCGCCGTGGGGCATCGAGGTTTCCATCGTCGAGCCGGGCAGCGTCGCGACGCCCATCTGGGAAAAGTCGCGCCAGCATTCGCGAGATATCGCGCGCGGCATTTCGCACGAGTCGCGCGAGCTCTATCACCGGCAGTACGATGCGATGCGCGGTACGGCCGCCAAGGAAGCCGCCGAGGGCGTCCCGGCGGCCGAAGTCGCCCGCGTCGTCGCGCACGCGCTCACGGCGGCCACCCCCAAGACCCGTTACCTGCTGGGAAAAGATGTGAAGCTGCGCGCGTGGGCGGCCAAGTTCATCCCTGACCGCATGCGCGACCGGATGATCATCAAGCACGTGGGCCTGCCCGGCGCGGGCTCTTTGCTGTAAGGGTGAGAAACGGATTCCGGGTGGAGCTTGCCGAGATCCGCGCGAAGATTCTCCGCCTCGCGCGGCTCAACTGCGCCGGCGGAGCTCGGCCTGCCAGCGGGGTGATTCAAAAGAAGTATACACGCCGAGCGGATAGAGCTCGGCAAAGATGCGTCGAACTTGATCCGCAAACTTGGGAGACGCAAGGCTTCTGCTTTCCGCCGGAAAGACTTTGCGCGCGATCCACGCCTGTAGCGTGAGCCAGTCCTCATCGCGCCTGGGAAGGCCGGGGTGCAGAACCCATTCGCCCTTCTCCTGGCGGTGCCAGTAGCTTTCGTAGCGGCCGGCGCGAACCTTCGTGGCCAGCAGGCGATCGAAGGCGCTCCGGTGCGAAACCAGGCGCTTGCGGAAAACGGATTCGAGCGCGCTCTTGCGGTCACGGCTGCCCGCGGCATAAATGGAAAAGCCCACGGTGACGCATTCGGCGCTCAAGCCCACGTAAAGCCTGCCGGTTTCGCCGCGGTCACGACGGCGGTCGTAAACATAGAGATAGTAATTCGACTTGTAAGGGCTCTTGTCCTTGCTGAAGCGGATGTCGCGATTGATGCGCGAGAAATTACCGTTGGTCTTTCCCGAAGTTTCAAAGTGCGGATTCAACCGCAGCAAGAAAGGCTCGAGGGCGGCCAGCAAACCACGAAACGTTCCCGTGACGTGCTGCTCGTATCGCGGGCGGTTGCGATCAAACCACACCTTGTTGTTGTTCTGGGCCAGTTCGCGAAAGAATTCGAAGGATTCAGGCGCAAATCCGCTGAAGACATTTTCCATTGGAGTTCTCCTCGAAGAGGACATTGGAGCTGCACCGGCATTATAGGACGAAATGTCAGCCCGGGGGTGGCGGATGAGCAAGGCAGGCAGTCTGGCCCGGCCCCCCGTCGGCTGGGGCGGACCGATTCCTGGGCCGGGTCTGATGACATTTCGCCCCTGCGGTGAGATATGGCGCTTCGCCCATGCGCAGAAAGCCGCATCATGGGAAAAGGCCGATGTTTGGCATGGACTGCGTGCGGACGAGGGGTTAGCGGGCGACCGGCGAGAGCTGAATAAGTCCAAAGGTTTGTGTAGAATACGAATCCTCTCGGGCGGCGACTTGCATTGTTCGGATTACTACGGCGTGGCAGCCGGATTGCGTCATAATGGGGACAAGGTGAAATGTATCTCCGCAGGCAAGGAGGAGAAAATGAGCATTTCACGAAGGATTCGGGAGTTCTTGGACGAGAACGATATCCAGTACGAATGGCTTCCTCATCCGCAGGCTTACACATCCCAGGAAGTGGCGCACTCGCTCCACATCTCCGGAAAGCGCCTGGCCAAGACAGTCCTGGCAGATGCGGACGGATGCCTGATCATGGCAATCTTGCCGGCCTCGCGGCGCCTGAGCCTGAGCAAGCTGCAGGAAGCCCTGCAGGCGAAGCGCATCGAGATGCTGGCGGAAAGCGAACTGGCGGAACTCTTCCCCGACTGCGACCTGGGCGCGATTCCGCCTTTTGGGAACCTTTACGGGATGGACGTTTGGGTGGACGGCAGCGTGGCGGAATCGGATGAACTGGTGTTCACCGCCGGCACGCATCGCGACGCGATCCGAATGAGATACTCGGATTTTGCCTCACTGGTCAACCCTCGCGTCGGCCAATTCGCCGAAACGTTTTCGGTTGCGGCTTGACGAACTGCCTTCACTCTGATCGGCTGGCGCGGAATTAAGTTCACCGTCTGACGAAGGGCGGAGATTGCGCCAAAAATGATTTTCAATATCGCTAGCGCGGTATAATAAAATTTCTGGAGGAAAAATGGCCAAGATCAATTTACACGACAAACTGGAAAGCCAGATCCCGGGGCTTCGGGAAGACTTGCGCGCGCTTGCCAAAGCGCAAGGCACCGCGGTTGTTTCCGAGGTGACCGTCAACCAAGTGCTGGGCGGAATGCGCGGCGTGAAAGCCATGTTGTGCGACACCTCAGTGGTGGACCCCGATAAAGGATTGATCATCCGGGGCATTCCCATCGGCAAGCTCGCGGATCGTATTCCCGAGGAGATTTATTATCTCCTTCTGACCGGCGAAATTCCCGGCGCCGACGCGCTGGCCGACCTCCAATCCGAACTTAAGAAGCGGGCCGCCATCCCTTCGTACGTTTGGGACGTCCTGAAAGCGATGCCCGAGGATTCCCATCCCATGACCATGTTTGACACGGCCATTCTGGTAATGGAGCGGGAATCGGTCTTTCGCCGGCGTTATGCCGAAGGGATGCATAAGGACGAGTACTGGGAAGCGGCTCTGGAAGACTCGTTGAACTTGATTGCCAAGCTCCCCGCCATGGCCGCGGGCATTTACCGGATGCACACCGGCAAGGGAAAGCCGATCGCGTCCGACCCCAAGCTCGACTGGGGAGGCGACTTCGCTCACATGCTGGGGATTCCCGATCCCGCCGGCCAGTTTGCCAATCTCATCCGGCTTTATCTGACGCTCCATTGCGACCACGAAGGCGGCAACGTCAGCGCGTTCACCTGCCACACCGTGGGTTCGGCCCTGTCCGATCCCTACTACGCGGTTTCGGCCGGCCTGAACGGTCTGGCCGGCCCACTGCACGGCCTGGCCAATCAGGAGTGCCTGCACTTTGTGCTCGAAATGCACACGAAATTCAACGGCGTGCCGAGCGACAAGGATTTGCGCGACTTCGCCTGGCACCGGTTGAATGAAGGCCACGTGGTTCCGGGATACGGCCACGCCGTGCTGCGCGTGACGGACCCGCGCTTCACGGCGTTCCACGATTTCGGGGCGCGGGTTTGCCCGGACGAAGAAATCTTCCGCATCGTGGACTCGATTTTCCGCATCGTGCCTGGCGTGCTCCGCGAGCAGGGCAAAGCCAAGGATCCCTGGCCCAACGTGGACGCCATCTCCGGCTCGCTCCTCTACCACTTCGGTTTGACCGAATTCGATTTCTACACCGTGCTGTTCGGCGTTTCGCGCGCGCTCGGCATGTGCTCGCAACTGATCATCAACCGCGCGCTGGGAACGCCCATTACGCGTCCGAAATCGGTCTCGACGGAGTGGTTGAAGAACACGGTCAGCGCTGCGCACCACGCGGCCTGATTTCAAAACCGTTCCCACTGTCTTTCTCAGCCGGGCGCCTCGGCGCCCGGCTGGCCTTCATCCTTCGCTCGGGCCGTCTCGGGGTCCGCACCTAGGCTCTAATTGTTGCCGAGTAGTTTGCCGAAGGTGACCTATGACATCTAAAGCTGCTGTTGATGATTTCGTGTCCCAGAAAATACTGGCGTTGGTGGGCGTGTCGCGCCAGAGTAAGAAATTCGGCAATTACGCTCTCCGCGAGTTGACCCAGCGCGGCTACCACGTCCTTCCCGTCCATCCCGTGGCCGAAATCATCGAAGGCGCGAAGTGTTACCCGAGCCTCAGCCAATTACCGGAAGCCGTGGGCGGAGTTGTCGTCATCGTCCCGCCAACCCAGACCGAAAAGGTCGTGCGCGACGCGGTCGTGGCCGGCATCAAGCGCGTTTGGATGCAGCAGGGCGCCGCTTCACCGGAGGCGATTCGATTCTGCCGGGAGAATGGAATCAGCGAGGTTCACGGCGAATGCATTCTGATGTTCGCCCAGCCGGTCAAGTCCTTCCACAACGTCCATCGCTGGGTGTGGCGACTGCTGGGCAGACTTCCCAGGCAGGAGCCCACGAGTCCCCCCTTGCGCCGACATCAGACCATCCCCTCCCCATCTTTCCGCTTTTCCTCCCCGCCCACGTCCCAAAAGCTTTAATATCCTCTCATTCGACACCGAAGGAGAAACTCCGATGGAGATTCCGATTACCACTACGTTTTCGGTGGAGGGTTATCGCATCAAGGAATACAAAGGCGTTGTGCGGGGAATCATCGTCCGCTCGCCCACCATCATGCAGGGAATTCTCGGCGGCCTGAAGAGCGTGATCGGCGGGCGCATCAGCGCCTATACGGAGATGTGCGAGCAGGCGCGGCAGCAGGCTTACGACTTGCTGATCGAACACGCGCGCGCTGTCGGCGCCAACGCCATTGTCGGGATGCGTTACGATGCCTCGGAAGTGGTCGCCAGAGAATCGGCTACGGAAGTGCTCTGTTATGGAACCGCCGTGGTGATCGAGCGCGCGACCTAACCGCGCGACGCCGGGCCAGACGATTGCCGCTGACGCACGTAGGCGATGTAATCGGTCGAGGCGGGCTTGCCGCCCGCTTCGCGCACCGCCGCCGCCACCTGCCCGCGATGATAGACCGAGTGCGTCACCAGGTGCATCAGCACGTCTTGAATTGGCGTCCTGAATTCCTGGCCCTTGGTGTTCCGGTAAACAAGGTCTTGAGCGAGCTTTTCAGGTGTGAGTCGGTCAACCAAGTTCAACCAGCGTTTATGCAACACTTCGACCGCCGCTTGCGCTTCGTTGAAGGTGAGGGCCGGCCAGGGTTCGGTGGAGGGCGAGTCGGGTGTCTCAAACCGCGACAGCCACACGCGCTGCGCGCCCACAATGTGGCCGAATAATCTCATGCACCGCGACGCGTCACCAGGGATCGTACTCAGGCTGGCCAGCGCCGCGCGGTTGGCCCAGGAATCATAATCAAACGACTTGCGCAAATGCGATACGTCCACCGGGATGCCTCCTTTCAAGCCCCTCGAAGCGGTCTCGTCGATTTCGGATAATCCTTACTTATGAAGTGTAGCGTTTCTGCCCTGAGAAGCCGTGTGGCATTCAGCCTTCAGACTTCAAACTTCAGACTTCTATTTCGCTTCTTTCCAGTTTTCGCCAAACCCGATGTCCACGCGCAGCGGGACTTTCATGGGAAACGCGCCTTCCATTTCTTCCCGGACGACGGCGCGCGCCCGGTCCCGTTCCGCGTCGGGCGCTTCGAACACCAACTCGTCGTGAACGGTCAGGATCATGCGCGTGCGCATCTTCTCGCGCGCCAGCCGCGCGTGGGCTTTGACCATCGCCAGCTTCATCAGGTCGGCGGCGGTGCCTTGCAGCGGCGTGTTCATGGCTTCGCGCTCGGCCCGGTTGCGTGCCGGAACGTCGTTGGAATTGATTTCCGGAATCGGCCGCAGCCTCCCGAACAGTGTCCGCACGCGGCCCGTCCGCCGCGCTTCCTCGACTGTCGCATCCAGAAACTCCTTCACTTTCAGATAGCGCGCGAAGTAGGCGTCAATGTACTGCTGCGCCTCAGTCTTGCTGGTGCCGGTGCGCCCCGCGAGTCCAAACGAGCTGAGGCCATAAATCACCCCGTAATTGATCGCCTTGGCCATGCGGCGGTGCTCGTGCGTCTGCAGCCCAGGCAGCACGCCGAAAATTTCTTGCGCGGTGCGCGCGTGAATGTCTTCGTCGCGGGAGAAAGCTTCGATGAGCCATGGGTCGCCGGACATGTGCGCCAGCACCCGCAGCTCGATCTGCGAATAGTCGGCGGAAATCAGCTTCCAGCCCTGCTCCGCCACAAACGCCGAGCGGATGCGCAGGCCGAATTCGTCGCCGATGGGAATATTCTGCAAATTCGGATTGGAAGACGAAAGCCTGCCCGTGCGCGCCACCGTCTGATTGAAGCTGGTGTGGACGCGGCCCGTGGCGGGGTTGATGTATTGCGGCAGCGCTTCGATGTAGGTGGACATCAGCTTGGCGCGCGTGCGGTACTCGATGATCCTGCGCGGAAGCTCGTGCGCTTCCGCCAGCGACTCGAGCACCGCCGCGGTGGTGGAATACTGGCCGCTCTTCTTCAACCGCTTGCCGCCGGGCAGCTTGAGCTTTTCAAAGAGGATTTCGCCCAATTGTTTGGGCGAATCAATGTCGAATGACTCGCCGGCCAGGTCGTAAATCTGGCGGGTCAGCGCGGTCAGCTCTTTTTCGAATTCGCCCGACATCTGCGAGAGGATTTTCGCGTCCAGCCGGATGCCCGCCGCCTCCACGTCCGCCAGCACGACCGCCAGCGGCAACTCGATCTCGTCATAGAGTTTCTTCAATTCCTCGCGCGCGATTTCCGGAACGAACAGCGCCGCCAGTTCGCGCGTGCGGTCGGCGGCTTCCCCCACAGAATTCGACATGCGGCTGGCCAGGCGGCGCAGCACCACGTCGCCCAGCTCGTGACCGCTCGCGAGCGGCTCGAGCAGATACGAATAGAGCATCGTGTCGTCACGCACGCCGCCCAGCGCGATTCCCTCTTTTTCGAGAAGCAGCCGCAGCAGCTTGGAATTGTGAACCGCCTTGGTTCGGTCCGCGTCCTCCAGGATAGTCTTGGCCGCTCGAAGCATTTCCTTGGAAGCGATAAGTTGCGCCACGCGCCGGCCGTCCGCCAATCCGATAGCCGTGAGCTTGCCGCCAAAACCTTCCTCGCCCTCTGCCGCAAAGGCGAGCGCCAGCGGCGCGCCCTCGCTCAAACCTTTGAGCCACTTCTCCACTTCCTTCGTGGTGGTTAATTCCTGCGATTCCACCGCGGCTTCGGCCTTGCCCGAAGCATCCAACAATTCGGCCAGCAGCGAGGAGAATCCCAATTCCTGGCAGAGCGTGCGGATTTCGTTCAGGTCGGGAGCGGCCGGCTTCAAATCCTCAATCCCGGATTCGACCGGAACATCTTTGCGAATGGTCGCCAGTTCCCGGCTGAGCAGCGCTTCGTTCTTGAAGTCGCGCAACGCCTCGCGGTAGCTCTGCCGCTCCACCTGGTCGTAGTTTTCCAGAACTTTCTCGAGCGTGCCGAAGCGGCGAATCAATTCCGTCGCGCCCTTCGGCCCGATGTAGCTTCGCTTCTTCTGTCCCTCGGCGAGCGGAGGTTCCTGTCCGGGCAGCGGACGCGCGCCGGGGATGTTGTCGCTCGGGTCGCCGGTCAGCGCCAGCCAGTCCACCACTTGCGCGGGTTCGACCCCTATAATTTCCTGCACCTTGGCCGCATCACAGAGAGTTTCGCCGTCGCTCGCGCCGCGCGAGGGCTTGAGCACGAAGACCTTTTCGTTCACCAGTTGAAACAGGTCTTCGTCGCCCGTGACGATCAGCACTTCCATCCCCTGCTCCGTTCCCTGGCGCGCCAGCGTGCCGATGACGTCGTCCGCCTCGAAACCTTCCTTCTCCACCAGTGGAATCCCCAGCGCGCGACAGAAGCGGCGAACGTAGGGGAGTTGAACCGAAAGTTCTTCCGGGAAAGCAGGGCGGTTGGCCTTGTATTCCTCAAACAGCTTGTCGCGGAAAGTGGGCGCGGCCAGGTCGAAGGCCACGGCCACGCGGTCAGGAGCATGGTCCTTGAGGAGTTTCCGCAGGGTGCGCACAAAAATGTAGACCGCCTTGGTGGGTAACCCGGAGGGTGAAGTCAGCGTCATCTGCATAGGAGCGTAGAAGGCGCGGAACACCAGGGACATGGCATCAATCAGGAACAGCCTTTCGCTGGCAGGTGGTTTGGCCAAGTTTCCTCTCCGACGGTTTATTGCTACCCGGCCATTCTACATGAACCAAGTCGCAGCGCGGGGGTCGAAATGCATCCCACTATAGGCTGAGGCCGGAAGTGCGCGTTTGCGCCAAGAAGTGTTGCGTGTTTACCACACATTGGATTGGGTTGAGAAAAAACAGTTGTTGTAAGTACTTAGATTAAAGTATGTTAGCTATAGGGGTCGGCTTGGCAAGGGTTGTGCTAGGAAAAGGTTTGGTCAAGGAGCTGGGTTTGGAATATCAGCACACGATAGCCTCCGCGGTCAGCCTCTCAGGCATCGGATTGCACACCGGCGTGCCGGTCACCTTGCGGCTGACGCCTGCCCCCGCGCGAACCGGCATCGTCTTCAAGCGAACCGATCTGGACAACTTCCCCATTGAGGCGCTGGAGCGCAATGTGGCCCGGGTGGCCTATGCCACCAGCCTGATGAAGAAAGGCGTGCTGATTTCCACCACCGAGCATCTGCTCTCCGCGCTCTCCGCCGCCCGGGTAGACAACGTCTTCGCTGAGCTTGACAACCTGGAATTGCCGATCGCCGACGGCAGCGCCCTGCCCTTCATCAAGATGATCGCCCAGGCGGGGTTGAAGCGCCAGCGCGCTTGGCGCACCTTCGCGCGCATCCTGAAGCCGGTGGAAGTGGTGGAGGGAGCGAAGCGCATCGCCGTGCACCCCGCGGAAACGTTTCGCGTCACCTATCGCATCGTCTTCCCGCACCCGCTGATCGGAGAGCAATCGCTCGAATTCACGCCCGGCCGCGGCAATTACGAGACGGAAATCGCCCCGGCTCGGACTTTCGGCTTTTACGATGAGGTGGAAAAGCTTCGCAAGAGCGGGCTCATCCAAGGCGGGTCACTTGAAAATGCCGTGGTGCTGACGCGCGACGGCGTCCTGAATCCGGAAGGCGTACGCTTCCCCGACGAATTCTGCCGGCACAAAATCCTCGACCTCATCGGCGACCTGGCGCTGCTGGGCCATCCCCTGATCGGCCACGTCGTCGCCGAGCGCGCCGGCCACGCCATGCACGCGGCGCTGGTGGACAAACTGCTGCGAAGCAAAGACGCCTGGGAACTGGTCAACTCCGCGGAGCTTGAGCCCAAGAAACCGCGCCCCGAAGTCCCCGCCCTCGCCACCCAGCAGCCCGCCTGACAGAAAACCCTCGAACTCTCCCAAACAGCGGGGAAAAGAAAACTAGAAGCTGAAGTGCAGCAGGAATTGGAATTCGCGCCCCGGGTCGGTGTTGGCGATTCCACCCAGCGGCTGGCCGAAGGTCGAAACGGGTTCCCCGCTCGCCAGATTTCCGTAAGTGCCGTTGCGGCCCACGATGTTGTTGTGGTTGAAAAGATTGAAGGCTTCGGCGCGCAGGCCCAGCTTGAACCGCTCGGAAATCTGCAGGTTCTTCTCGAGG
>JAHEKS010000305.1 GCA_024638215.1 Acidobacteriota bacterium
CCTTTCATCAGTGGACGCCCGACGTCTACGAGGGCGCGCCCACTTCCATCACCGCGTTCATTTCGGTCGCTCCCAAAATCGCATCCTTCGCCATTCTGGTGCGGCTGTTGCTGGGCGGGCTGCAGCCGATGCACGTCCAGTGGCAGCACCTCTTGATCGGCGTGGCCATTGCCACCATGACGGTGGGCAATCTCGCCGCCATCACGCAAACCAACATCAAGCGGTTCTTCGGATATTCAACCATTTCGCACGTGGGCTACCTGCTGCTCGGGTTGATTGCCGCGGCGGACGGTTCGGGCGACGGGCTGACGGCGGTTCTGATTTACCTCTTTGTTTACGCTTTTATGAACCTGGGCGCATTCGCCATCATCATCCTGATGCGCCGCAAGGATATGATCGGCGACGATCTGGACGACCTTTCGGGCCTCATGGCTCGCGCGCCCGGCTGTGCCGTGCTCATGCTGATCTTCCTGCTCTCGCTCGCCGGAATCCCGCCCACGGCGGGTTTCATCGGAAAGTACTACATCTTTCTTTCGCTGATCGAGACGGGGCACTACTACCTGGCGGTGCTCGGCGTGGCGTATGCCGTGGTGGCGTTGTATTATTATTTCCGGATTGTCGTGGCGATGTTCATGAAGAAGGCGCCGGATACGGTGCCGCTGGCGACGAGTCCCGGTCTGGCGGTGGCGCTGGGCGTGACGGTGGCCATGACGCTCTGGGTCGGCATTTACCCGCAGCCGTTCATTGTGATGGCGCGCGAGGCGATCCGGCCGTTCTTCATGTAGGACCGTTTCGCTGCCGGATGTTTGCGAAGGGTTTGGAGGGCGCGTGCCCAAACGCCCGGGAAGACAAAACGATCTTTGGGCGCAGATCGGGCTGTACTCGAGTCTGGGATTCATCCTGCCGGCGGGCGCGGTGGGCGGCTACGTGCTTGGCTGGCTGCTGGATGACTGGCTGCATACTTCGCCCGTCTTTTCCATCGTGTTGGGCTTTGTCGGCGCGGCGGGCGGCCTGATTGAGATTTTGAGGATTCTGAATCGAGAGGAAAAGCGTGCAGGGGGAAACGATTCCAAGCCACCAAGCGATGATGGACCTGGCCCGCGCTGAAGCTCGCCTGCCGCGCTGGATGCTGGGCTTGGGCACGGCAGCGACGCTCGCAGGCGGAGTGCTCGAGGGACCTCGCTTTGCCGCCGGCCTGGCGCTGGGCGCGGCGCTGGCGCTGGTGAATTACCGCTGGCTTCACCAGGCGATTGTGACCCTGGCTTCGGCGGGGCAGGCGCGGGTGCCGCGCCTCATGGTGGCCAAGTTCGCGCTGCGCTATCCGCTGGCGATTGCCGGACTTTACGTGTTTTATAAGACCGGCTGGCTGCCGATGACGGCAGTTGCGGCAGGACTGTTCGTTCCGGTGGCGGGAGTCCTGGCGGAAGCGATCGTGCAGCTCGCGAGCGGTTGGCGAGCAACTGAGAACTGACGACTGATAACTGACGACTGAAAATGGAACACGAACTCTGGTTTACGGCGCTTTTGAATAAACTTCTGGCAGGCGTGGTCACGCCGATGCTCGGCGCCATTGCCCAAATCCATGGTTTCGAGTGGGTGCGGCCGGAGAATGCCGCCCAGCCCATCCCGAATTACATCGCCATGGAGGTGATGGTCATTCTGGTAATCCTGATCGGAGCGATCCTGCTGCGGCGGCGACTGTCGGTGGAAAAGCCCGGCAAATTTCAGCACGCCATGGAAGTGGTGGTGGAATTCACCCGCGACATGAATCAGGAGATTATTGGCCACCATGCCGAGCGGTATATCGGCATGATCGCGACGCTGGGGATTTTCATCCTGCTCTGCAATCTGTGGGGACTGGTGCCGACCCTTGCCACCCCGACGGCTCGAATTGAGGTGACCCTCGGCTGCGCCGTGGCGGCGTTCATTCATTACAACTATCACGGCCTCCGGCAGCACGGCGTGGTGGGCTATCTGAAGCACTTCTGCGGACCCATGATGGCGATTGCCGTCATTATGTTCCCTATCGAGGTCATTTCCAACTTCGGCCGGCTGCTCTCTCTCAGCGTCCGTCTGATGGCCAACATGATGGTGGGGAATGTTCTCGACCAGGTTTTCGGGGAAATGATTCCGGGCGTGTTCCATTCGCTTCTGGGATCGAATGTGCTCGGGAGTGTGCTCCCGGCAGTCATGAGCGCGGTGACGCCGGTGGCCTTCATGGCGCTGCACATTTTTGTTTCGCTGTTGCAGGCTTACATTTTCATGCTGCTGCCGGCGATTTACATCAGCATGGCAGTTTCGGAAGAGCATTAGTTGGTAGGGGAGGGCTCCGCCCTCCCGCGGGCGGCCAAAGGCCGCCCCTACAGTTTCACCCGCCAGTGTGAGTCTCGCCTGCACGAGGGGTGGCGGGAAACCACCTCCTGGCGGATTTCATACGACCCCCGGAGCGGCTGGCGCAACGGGGCGGAAGGAGGGAAAGTGAGAAAGTACGTACCGATGATTCTGGCTGGTTTGGGCGCGCTTCTGGTCGCCGCACCTGCCTGGGCTCAAACCCCGGCGGGCCAGGCGTCAACCTCAGGAGGGATGGGCGTTGCCACCTGGGTGGCCATCACTTCCGGATTTTCTATGGCTATCGCTTCGGCCGGGTGCGGATACGCGCAGGGCAAAGCGACCGCCGCGGCCTGCGAAGGCTTGGCGCGCAATCCGGGCGCCCGGCCGGGCATTCAGTTCGCTCTGATTCTGGCCCTGGTGCTGATTGAGTCGATGGCACTCTACACCTTCGCCATCATCTTCGCCAAGGTCACCATCCCGAGCTAGCTTCCGGCCTGCGCCGGTTCCAAGAAGGGGAGGCTCCCGCCTCCCCTTTTTCTTTTGCAGCCAAGGGAGATGAACAGGTCCAGGAAACGCGCGACGAAGGCGGCCTTGCTGCACGAGGGCGATCTACCCTCGCGATTGAAGAAACGGGCGACCCAGCGGCGGCCCGTGGCAAATTCTGATCCGCGTCGAAAGACAGCAGACTGCCATTTCCAGTTTCTATTTTCCAGTTTCCAATTTCTGTTAGTCCGTCAGGGCAGCGGCTTCGATGAGAGAGTTGACAGCAAGAGGAAGTGATTGGGATAAAGGCCCAGGTAGAATATGGCAAACAGGCTGGCCGCAATCGCGGAATAGAGCGGCAGGGGCATTGGCGTGCGCGCCGCCTGCGGTTCACCCTCCCGCATGTACATAGTTACGACTAAATTCAGGTAATAATAAACTGACACCACGCTGTTGAGCACCGCGATGATGGTCAGGCCGATCAGCCCGGCATGGACCGAGGCGCGGAAGACGTAGAACTTGGCGAAAAAGCCGGCCGTCGAGGGAATGCCCGAAAGCGAAAGCATGAAGACCGTCAGGCACGCGGCGGCGCCGGGCGCGGCGCGGCCCAGGCCGGTGAAGTCCGAGATTTCTGTCCGACCTTCGCCCGGGCCCGCCAGGTGCGCAATGAGCAGGAAGGCGCCGACGTTCATGAACGCGTAGGCGGCAAGATAAAAGAGCACGGCGGAAGCGCCCTCAGTGCTTCCGCTGGCCATGGCCGCAGCCAGACCCACCAGCACGTAGCCGGCATGCGCAATGGCGGAATAGGCCAGCATGCGCTTGACGTTCTTCTGCAGCAGGGCGGCGAAATTGCCTACTGTCATGGTGAGCGCGGCGGAAATCCAGATTACCCAGAAGGCGGCCGGGCCGGAGGGGCCCGCCAGGCCAAGGAAAATGCGGACCAGCACAGCGAAGGCTGCGGCCTTCGGACCGGTCGAGAGAAACGCCGTGACCGGCGCGGGCGCGCCCTGGTAAACATCGGGCGTCCAGATTTGGAAGGGCACGGTCGAAACTTTGAAGGCCAGTCCGACGAACATCAGAATCAGCGCCGCGCGCGTGAGCGTGGACCATTTCCCGGGTTGCGCAAGGTCGGCGGCGAGATCGACCAGGTTGGTCGTGCCGGTCAGCCCGTAAACGAAGGCGATGCCGTAAAGGAAGAACGCCGTGGCGAAAGAGCCAAGCAGGAAATACTTCATCGCCGATTCATTGGAGCGCGGATCGTGGCGGCGGAAGCCCGCCAGGACGTAAGTCGAAAGCGAGGAAATTTCCAGGCCGAGGAAAATCATGATGAGCTCGGCGGAAGCGGCCATGAAGCACATGCCGACGGTCGAGAACAAAATCAGCGCGTAGTACTCGGCGTGGTGAATGTTGTCGCGCTCGAGGTAATTGATCGAGCCGAGCAGCGCCAGCGCAGCGATGGTCAGGAAAAGGAAGATGAAAAAGTAGCTGAACCCGTCGGCGGCAATGCTGCCGCTGAAAGCCATCCCCGCGTTGGGCGGCGCCCAGGTGAACGCCATGCCCGCCACCAGCACGCCCAGCAGGGCGATCCAGCCCAGCACGCGCTTGCGCCCGGCGGGAACGAACGGCTCAAACAGCATGACGAGAATCGCGAATCCGGCCAGGATCAGTTCGGGCAGGATGCGCATCACGTCGGGAATGGAAACGGTCGTCATCGGTTTTGTGCGGTGCTCCTTCGGGCGGGCTGGTAGGCCAGCGAGCCCGGCTCGACGCGCTGGACGATTGTAGTCGCCGTCATGTCCAGCTTGCGCAAGAACATCTGCGGGTAGATTCCCATGATGAGGATGACAACGGCCAGCGTGACGAGCATGATCTTCTCGCGCAGGTTGCAGTCGGGAAGCGCCTTGTTCTTCTCGTTCGTGACCTCACCGTAGAAGACGCGCTGGTACATCCAGAGCAAATAGACGGCGGCCAGCACCACGCCCAGCGCGGCCAGCACGCCGTAGACGTGGCTGCGGCCGAAGGCGCCGACGATGATCAGAAACTCGCCCACGAAGCCGTTGAGCATGGGCAGGCCGAGCGAAGAGAGCGTGACGATCATGAAGAAGGTGCTGAAGACGGGAATCGCCGTGGCGAGCCCGCCGAATTCCTTGATCAGCCGCGTGTGCCGGCGCTCGTAGAGCAGGCCGACCATGATGAACAGCGCGCCGGTGGAAACGCCGTGGTTGCACATCTGATAGATGGCGCCCTCGATGCCGGTAATATTAAAAGCAAAAATGCCCAGCACGACAAAGCCGAGGTGCGCCACGGAAGAATAGGCGACGAGCTTTTTCAGGTCGGGCTGCACCATGGCGACGAGCGATCCGTAGATGATGCCGACGATCGCCAGCACGCTGATGATGGGCGCGAAGTCGTGCGAGGCCTGCGGGAAAAGCGGCAGGCAGAAGCGCAGCATGCCGTACGTCCCCATCTTCAGCAGCACGCCGGCCAGAATCACCGAGCCCGCCGTCGGAGCTTCGACGTGCGCGTCGGGCAGCCAGGTGTGCAGCGGGAACATCGGCACCTTGATCGCGAAGGCAAGGAAGAATGCCAGGAAAAGCCAAGTCTCGGCGCGCGGCGAGAGCACCGCGCCGGACGA
>JAHEKS010000058.1 GCA_024638215.1 Acidobacteriota bacterium
GAACAAAAGGCTGAATAAGGATCGAATCACGTGAATCGCGCTCTTTCCCAGCCCCTAGCCCCCAGCACCCAGGACCCAACCGCCAACATCCAGCCCCGCTCGATTTTGCACGTGGACATGGACGCCTTCTTCGTTTCGGTCGAGGAATTGGAGGATCCGTCGCTCATCGGGAAGCCGGTGGTGGTGGGCGCGGACCCGGAAGGGCGCGGGGTGGTGGCGGCGGCCAGCTACGAGGCGCGCAAATACGGTGTGCACTCGGCGATGCCCATCCGCACCGCAAAGAAGCTCTGCCCGCACGCGATTTTCCTGCGCGGGCACCACGCGAAGTACGGCGCCTATTCCGAAAAAATCTACGATATCTTCGGCGAATTCACGCCCGTGGTGGAAATGGTTTCGATTGACGAAGCCTATCTCGACCTGACGGGCACCGAGCGCCTGCACGGCGGGCCGCTGGTTGCCGCCGACCGGCTAATTCGCACCGTGAAGGAGCGCACGGGATTGAATTGTTCGGTCGGCGCCTCCACTTCGCACCTGGTTTCCAAAATCGCTTCCGACCAGGCCAAGCCGCACGGGCTGCTGTACGTTTTTCCCGGATGCGAAGCGAAATTTCTGGCGCCCCTCCCCATCCGCCGCATGCCGGGCATCGGCAAGGTGACGGAGCCCGAACTCTTGTCGCTCGGCATCGCGACCATCGGCGACCTGCAAACCTACGGCGAGCAAAAGCTGCGCGAGCGCTTCGGCAAATACGGCGAGTGGCTGTGGACCAAATCGCGCGGCGAGGATATCGAAGCCTACCAGTACGAGGAAGAGCCCAAGTCCATCAGCCACGAAACGACCTTCGACGTGGACACGGGCGACCAGGAAGAAATCGAGCGCACGCTTTCCTACCTCGCGCAACTGGTGGCGCGGCGGCTGCGCGACCATCAACTGTTTGCGCGGACGATCGGCCTGAAGCTGCGCAACGAACGCTTCCGCACCATCACGCGCGACGTGTCGCTCGATGAGCCGACGCACCTCGATTCGGTGATCTTTGACATTGTCCTGCGCCTCTTCGAGCAGGCATGGAAGCGCGAGGAGAAAATTCGCTTGGTGGGCGTGCGCGCCTCGAACCTGGAGCACGGAATATTCCAACGCAATTTGCTCGAAGCGACCGCGCGCGCCAAATTCGACCGCGCCATGGAAGCCGCGGACAGGCTGCGCTCCAAATTCGGTTTTGCAGCCGTGCAACTGGCGCGCTCGCTCGAGCCGGCTAAGCCGGAAGACAAATCCGGTCCGGCGGGCAAGCGGCCCAAGACTCCCAAGAAGCGCGAGTTCTTGGGACGGGAATGATTCCCTCCGCCATCGTCGGAGGCCGGTTGAAAAGTTCGGGTTCGGCGTCCGGGGTTCCGGGTTTGGACCAGCAAGGGGTCTTTGGCTTCAAACGAGCCGTGGCAGATCGAATTGCCATCAGGAATCCTGGCGACAAGATGTCCAGCGCAGGCCATCGGAAAAGAGCGAAACGAGCCGAGGAGGGCCGCGGGTGGGCTAACGCATTGGGATACAGGTTACACGAATTGGTGTAAGCCTTGCGAAGCGTGACGGCCGGCTTAACCTTAGTTATATTCTTCTTACTAGCGCCATACTGATTCCAAAGGAGTTAATGGCAGGCCTAGATGCCCGAGCTTTGGCCCCGACCGTGCTGGGAAAGCCGCGGCAAGTCAATTCACTCCGAGGAGTATTAAACTTTATGAAGAAGCTATTCGCACTGCTGTTCGCGGCTGTTCTGGCTGTTTCGTTGAGCATGCCGGCGTTTGCTCAGGAGACCGGTCAGACTGAGGCTGCGCCCAAGGCCGAAAAGAAATCCACAAAGAAGATGCACAAGGTGAAGAAGGCGAAGGCGGAGAAGAAGGCCAAGAAGGAAAAGAAAGAGAAGAAGAGCGAGGAAGCACCCCCCGCGCAGTAAGCCTCACCACGCTAAGGGAAAGTCTTCTTTCTCCCCAGGGCTTTCAGCGGAAATCCCCGGCCAGCGCGCCGGGGATTTCTGTTTTGGGCAGCGTCGTTCAGGACGACGCGCACCGTTTCCCTGGCTCCCCGACCGACTGCCGTCTTCGTTATTCCCACCGCTGGGGCCTGCCCGCGGCCGAGGTACTCTCACAGCTTGCACGGCGGGCGCAACTCGGTTGTAATAGCATTCATGAAAGTCCGGCGCGATCCCAAGCTCAAGGCGGCGGAGGAAATCGTCCGGCGGTTGCGCTCGGAGAAATTCCAGGCGTACTTGGTGGGCGGGTGCGTGCGTGACCTGGTGATGGGCCGCGAGCCGGCCGACTACGACGTAGCGACGGATGCCACGCCGGAGCAGGTTCTAAATCTCTACCCTGACAGCCTGACGGTGGGCGCGCAGTTCGGCGTGGTGGTGGTACCGCGCGAGGGCGCCGACGTGGAAGTCGCCACCTTTCGCAGCGACGGCCTTTATACCGACGGCCGCCACCCGCAGGACGTGCGCTATGCCAAGACGCCGGAAGAGGACGTGCGCCGTCGCGACTTCACCATCAACGGGCTGCTCTACGATCCGGTGAAAGAGAAGGTGCTCGACTATGTGGGCGGGCAGGCGGACATTCGCCGCAGGATCGTCCGGACCATCGGCGACCCGCTGGAGCGCTTCAGTGAAGACCGCCTGCGCATGATGCGCGCGGTGCGTTTTGCGGCGCGGTTCGAATTCGCGCTGGACGCGGCGGCGCTGGCGGCCATCCGCACGCTCGCGCCCGAAATCCGGACCGTCAGCGCGGAGCGGGTGCGCGACGAAATCCTGAAGATTCTCACCGAGGGCCGCGCGCGGCGCGGCTTCGAGCTGCTGGACCAGGCGGGGCTGCTGGCCCAGGTCCTGCCGGAAGTGAAAGCGATGCAGGGCGTCGAGCAGCCGCCCCAGTTCCATCCCGAAGGCGACGTGTGGGTTCACACTTTAATGATGCTGGAAGGGTTGCGGGCGCCGTCGCGGACGCTGGCGCTGGGCGTGCTGCTGCACGACGTGGGGAAGCCGCCGACCTTCACCGTGCGCGAGCGCATCCGCTTCGACAACCACGTGGAAGTGGGCGCGAAGATGGCGGAAGAAATCTCGCACCGCCTGCGCCTGGCCACGCGGGAGAAGGAGCGCGTGGCCGAATTGGTCCGGCATCACTTGCGCTTCAAGGATTTTCCCAGGATGCGCCGCTCGACGCAGCTCCGTTTCTTACGGATGGAGGGTTTTGCGGAGCACCTGGAGCTGCACCGGCTGGATTGCCTGGCGAGCCACGGCGACTTAACCAACTATGAAATGGCGCGGCAAATGCTCGAGGAAACGCCCGCCCAAGAGATCAAGCCCGCGCCGCTCCTGCGCGGCGACGACCTGATCGAGCGCGGCTACACCCCGGGCCCGGCATTCAAGCAAATCCTCCAGACGGTCGAGGACGCGCAACTGGAAGGAAGAATCCGCACGCGGGAGGATGCACTACGGCTCCTGGAGCAGCAGTTCCCGCTTCCCCGCGCCTGAAGAGCGGGCTAGTGGAAATACGAGAAGCGCGCGAAGAAGTAAATAATCCCGGTTGCGGCCCCAATGGCCACCACAAAATACCCGACTTTCTTCCAGAAAAGCCTGCGTGCTTCGGCATCGGGCTTCTCTTCATTCAGCATCTCGAACATAAACACCTCCCCTTCACTTCCCGTGCGAGAGAGCGGAGGTTGAACGGGCACAGGCCCACTTGGTCGCAGTATTCGGCGGCAAAAAAGGAAACTCGGCGTCGAGAACAGGGGCACGCGTCATGGCCGCCACCTGAACACCGTCCGCCGCCGGGCGGATGGCATATTTCCCTGGCTACACTCTAGACCTTCCATTCCAAAAGTCAAGCGAAAGGAAAAGGTTCTCGGCGCACCCTTGCCCGCCTTCCGGAAGGCAGGCACAAACAGCCAAGCGCGCGAGCCGACGGCCGGTCCCGTGCCGCGGCTACTTTCCGTAAACCGCTTCGTGCCAGTACGCCTGGTGGCCGATGTAATTGTCGTCAGGAAGGTTGGCGATAATCAGGCGGCGCAGCTCCAGCACGTCTGCCGGCGCCTGGTGCCGGTAGAGGACTTCGCCCGCGGGCGAAAGCAGCACCGTGTAGGGCACAGAACCTTTCCAGGAAGGATCGAACGCCGCCATCAGGTCGTAAATCTCGGGCGAGCCGAAGACCAGGTTGCGCGTGGTGGCGTGCAGCTTCTCCAACTGGTCCAGCACCGCCGCTCGCTCGTCGGGATAATTGATGCTGACGGTCACCAGCTCGAACTTCCGGTTTCCGTACATCCGGTACATGGTTTCGAACTCGGGAAATTCCGCGACGCACGGCTGGCACCAGGTGGCCCAGAAATCCACCAGCAGCAGTTTGCCAGTGGGATTTTTGCGCAGCGCTTTCAAGTCGTCCACACCCGCCGGCGTGACGGTCACTGGCTGGCTTTCGATTTTTGCCAACGCCCGGACGCGCGAACCTTCCTTGTAAATCCACTTGGTGGAGCAGCCGACGGAAGGCGTGGAAGCTACTTCGACGGGCTTGCCCGCCAGCAATTCGTCAATGGCGATGCGCGCGTCCTGGCGCGTCACGTATTGCGGGCGGGGATTGTTGTCCACGCGGCCCTCGTAGCGCAGCTTGCGCGCGGCGTCAAAGATGAACACGTGCGGCGTGGCGGTGGGGCCGTAGGCGCGCGCCACTTTCTGCGTTTCGCCGTCGTAGAGATAGGGAAAATTGAAGTGCCGGTAGGCGGCGCGGATTTTCATGTCCTCGAACGAATCGCCCACGTCCGTGTAGGCCAGCTCATCCAGGCGCACCGCCTGGGGATTGTTGGGCTGGATGGCGACGAACGCCACGCTGCGTCCCTGGTAGTCGCTCACCAACTGCTTGATGCGCGTTTCGTAGAGCTGCGCCGTGGGACAATGATTGCAGGTGAAAATGACGACCAGGACTTTGGCCGCGGCGTAATCCTTCAGGCAATGCGTCTTCCCGTCAATTCCGGGCAGGCAGAAGTCCGGCGCGGGCTCACCGATCGCCAGCGTGGGCGGCACCTCGGCGGCGGAAAGTTTTGCGCGCGCCGCTCCCGCGGCCAGGATCACAATCAACAAGCAACCAAAGGTCCGGTGAAACATTGAAGACCTCCCGCGCAGGATTGCCGCGCCTCGCCATTGTAACGCCACTTGGCTTTTCGCGGACGCGGAACGCGCTGCTCTTGCGGATCAGCGCCGGCGGCGGCTCGGGTTTCGGGACTCGGTGCTCGGGACTCGGATTCGGGTGGGGAGAGTGCGATATTGCTCCCTGTGCCTTAGAGTTGCGGTCTGATGTCAGCCCACGCTTGGCCGCAGCCAAAAGCAGATTCTTCGCTTCGCTCCGAATGACAATACCATCGCGCCCCCGTCAAAATGAAATTGTCATCCCCAGCGCGCCCACTGTCATCCTGAGCGAAGCGAAGGATCTGCATTTCTTCGCGGGCTCGAATACGCGGCGACGCACCCCCGTGCAGTGCGGCGGCTTGCCGCCGCTTTGGGAGCGGCGACCTTCAGGCCGCCATCGTGATTTTGTCAGAGAGCCAGCGAGCCGGCTTGAGCAAAGCGAGAGCGAGCTCTCGCTCTCCACAGCAGAAAGCGTCGCCCGCAGGCCACGGCTTATCTTACGTGCGCCACTTCCGGTCTTTCTCGTTGCTTTCGCGGGCGCGGAACGCGGTGATCTTGCGGACCAGCGCCAGCGGCAGCGGCCGGTCGAGCGGGAACTGAATCGAGCCTTTGGCCGTCTTGAATCCCGTCAAATCCTTGGCAAAGGCTCTGACCGCGGAGGGCGTGGGATAGAAGCCGATGTGATGCTTGAAGCCGGCGAACATCACCAGGATTCGGCGGTCCGAGAAGGCGGGCATGGACCACTTCAGGCTTTCCTGGGCGCCGGGCACGGCGGCGCGAATGCACGCGCGCATCTGCCGCAGCTTCTCCTGCGCCTGCGTCGGCGCGGCGTCAATATATTCGCTGATGGTCCCGGGTTTGGCTTTTTTGGCGTTCATAGGTTTGGGGCGATTATATCAGAGTTGCAGCGCGGACCCGTCGGCTGACGGACCAAGAATCTGCGTCAAGTCCCCGCCCTTCGGCGCGGCGACGTCATGAAGCGGCGCGTGCCAGCCGCGGTCATTGGTTCTGCAAGGATGCTTCGATGGTTCGAGCCTCGTCCGCGCTAAGGCTCGGCGCGCCCCTCCTAAGCATGTTCATGAACCAGTCAATCTCCTGCGGCTGGGTAGGAAAGCCAATATTGCCGTCTTCCCCTTTCTTCTTCATGGGCCGGCGCGAATTGATGATGAGGTCTCCTTTGGCATCCAGGAAGGCGAAGAATGGGAGGCTCCCCCACACGCCCCCCATTTTGGGAATGAGCTTGTCCGCGCCGGGATTGTTCAGCTTCGGGTTGCCCCCGAATTCCTCCGCGGTCGTAAGACGAACGACGACGAAATACTTGGCGATGACGGGCTGGATTTGCGGCTGGTCCAGGAATGCTTCGAGATCATGGCACGCGCTGCACCATGAAGCGCCAAAGATCAGAAAAATGTTCTTGTGTTGTTGTTCGGCCTGCGCGCGGGCCTCGGCGAGGACCGCGTCCGCGCGGGGCGGCTTCCCGGCTCCTGCGCCGGGCACGGCCAGCAGCAATACGGCCACTAGCGCAATAACGCTCGAGCGGAGGGCGGGATGATACCGGAATAACGCAGCGTTAACCATTTCTGAAAGCCTCCTTCGGGCCTGCGATTCACATTCGCCTAGGCACCTTTCGGCGCGCAAAGATCAAGAAGCGACGCGCCACTCGCGGAAAGGGGGCGGGCTTCGAAACGCGCCCCAGCAAATATCCCGTCAGTTCACGACCAGCGTGACGAGCGTGCTGTGTTGCAGCGCGCCGGCAGTTCCGGCAATGACGATCGGGTAGCTGCCCGACGGCGTGCCGGAGGTGCCGCTCTGCCGGGTGGTCTGAATGGTCAGCGTGGAACTGGCGGAGCCGGCGTGCGGCGCTACACCTCCCGGCGAGAACTGGCATTTCGACGCAGCGGGCAGTCCCGAGCAAGCGAAGTTGATTTTGTTGTTGAACGAGCCGCCCAGCGCGGTGGCGGTCACGGTATACGTTGCCTTTGAGCCCGCATCCACGCTGACGCTGGAAGGCGCGGCCGAAAGCGTGAAGTCGAGCCCGTTGCCACTCAGCGGCACGGCTTGCGGGCTGCCCAAGCCGTTGTCGGCAACGACGATGGCGCCCGCCGCGGGCCCCGCCACGCCGGGCAGGAAGTTGATGGTGATGTTGCAGCTCTGGCCTTTGTTGAGCGACGCCGGGCAGTTATTCGATTCCAGGAAATCTCCGGTCACGCTAATGGAAGAGATCACCAGCGGGCCGGGGCCCTGCGCGGTCAGCTTGACGTTTTTGCCGCCGCTCTTGGTGCCGACAATCTGGTTCGAGAACACGAGGCTGGTGGGATTGAACGTGGGAGCATACTCGACGCCGTTCCCGGCCAGCGCCGCGGTGACGGGCCCGCCGGGCGAGTTGCTCGCGACGGTCAGGGCGCCGGTGCGCGCGCCCGCGGCCGTTGGCGTAAACGTGACGCTGATGGAGCAATTTGTGCCTGCCTGTACGGCCGAGCCGCAGTTGTTGGTCTGGGCAAAATCACCCGTGACGGTAATAGAAGAAATATAAAGAGGCGAGTTGCCGGTGTTGGATAAGGTGGCGAAAGGGGCTCCGCTTGCCGTGCCGACGACTTGGTCGCCAAACGCCAGGCTCGGCGGGGAAAGCGCGGCGGCGGGGCTCAGGCCGGTGCCGGTGAGCGAAACGCTCTGCGGGCTGCCCGGGGCGTTGTCGGCCGCGGCGAGCGTCCCCGAACGCGACCCGGCGGCCGAGGGCGTGAAGGTCACGCTGATCGTGCAGCTTCCCCCCGCCGCCACGCTGGCGCCGCAAGTGCTGGTCTGGGAGAAATCACCGGCGGTTGAGATGCCGGAAATGCTCAGCGGCGCGTTGCCGGTGTTGAAGAGCGTCACCATCTGCGCCGGGCTGGTGGCGCCGACCGCGACGCCGCCAAAGCCCAGGCTGGGAGTGGAAAAGGAGACCGCCGGCGCGACGGCGGTGCCGTTGAGACTGACAACCACCGCGCCGTCAGAGCTGTCCGTGACGTAGAGGAAACCAGACGTCGTGCCCGCCAGAGCCGGCGTAAACGTCACGTTGATTGTGCAGGTGGCGCCGGCCGCAACGCTGGCACCGCAATTGTTGGTCTGCGCGAAGGGGCTGGAGGTCCAGATGCTGGAAATCGGCAGCGCGGTGCTGCCCGTGTTGGTGAGGGTGACGGTTTGGGGCGGGCTCGTCGTCCCGACCAGTTGGTTGCTGTACGTCAGGCTGGTGGGCGAAAGCACCGCGACGGGCTCGATCCCGTTGCCCGTCAGCGAAGCGCTCTGCGGGCTCCCGGCGGCATCGTCATATACCAGCAATTGCCCGGTCCACGTTCCGGCCGCCTTGGGAGCAAAATACACGCTGATCGCGCAGCTTGTGTTGGGGGCGAGGGCGGTACTGCAGCCGTTGGTGTACCAAAAAGTGCCCGCCGGGACAGAAGCGAGCGTGACGATGTTGACCGTGGAAATCGTGACAATTGAGCTGCTGTAATTCGCCAGCGTGACGGTTTGGGCCACGCTGGTCGTGCCCACCTTCTGGTTGCCGAAGTTCACGCTGGACGGCGCGAGCGTGACCCCGGTCCCGAAGCCCGTGCCGGAGAGGGCAACCGTCTGCGGGCTGTCGGGCGCGTTGTCGGTGAAGTCGAGGTAGCCTCCGCGGATTCCGCTCGTTGTAGGCGTGAAGGTGATGTTGAAGGTGCAGCTCGCGCCCGGGTCGAGGGGCGGCTGGCAATCGGTGGTCAGGGAGAAGTCTCCACTGGTGATAGCGCCCGACAGGTTGAGCGGGGCGTTGCCGGTGTTCTGAAGCGTGACGGTCTGCGGCGGGCTGGTTGTGCCGATCGCCTGGCTGCCGAAGGTCAGGCTGGCCGGCGTGAGCTTGACCGCAGGGCCCAGCCCCGTGCCCGTGAGCGCTACGGCCTGCGGGCTGCCCAAGGCGTTGCTCCGCAGTGTGAGGTTGCCGCTCAGCGTGCCGGAGGTTGTGGGCGCAAATGTCACTTCAATCGAGCAGTTCGCGCCCGGCGCGAGCGCCGAGCCGCAGTCATTCGTCTGGGCGAATTCCGAGTCAATCGAGACCGAAAGATAAAGCTTCTGGCTGCCCGTGTTGGTCAACGTCACGACTTGCGCGGCGCTGGAAGTGCCGACCGCCTGGTCACCGAAAGTGAGAGAGGACGGCGAAAGCGTGTCGCTGGTGGGAACGAATTCGTAGGCGCCCAAGTCCACCACCGCGATGCCGTCCTGGTTGCCGTCCGCGACGCGCGCGTTGCCGTCGAAGTCGGAGGAAGGAAGGCTGGGCGCGCTGTTGTCGCCCGCGTCGATTGCGGGCGAGCCGGGCTGGAGATGAAAGTCGCTTCCCGCAGCGAGGAACACGGGGTCGGCGGACAAGTTGCCGTCCGTGCCCGCCATCCCTGCGCAGGCGCCCTCGAAGCCGTTGCCGCCGGAACTGAAGGCGTCGTTGGACTGGACAACGGCCGGGGCCTGGCTGTTAGCGCCGTCGCAGAAAAGTGCCGGCTGGCCGGGGCTGGCCACGATCAGGTTGTTATAGAGCGCGGCCTGCGCGTCAAAACCGCTGGCATAGATGCCCGAGCCCCCCGCGCCCTGGTTGTCCGCAATCGTGTTGTTGACCAGGGTGGGCCCAACCGAGCCGTAAGGGACGAGGAACGAGATTCCACCCCCCTGGCCGCCCGCGTCGTTGCCGCCCTGTCCGGCGCTGTTGCCGGTAATAACGTTCTGGATAATCAACGCGCTCGAGCCATTGATCATGTAAATGCCTCCGCCTTGTGACGCGGGGCTGATGCCGGTGGCCGTGTTGCCGGTGATGGTGTTGTTTTCGATGAGCGCGTCTCCGGCGCCGTTGAGCGCCATGCCTCCGCCGTCGCCGCTGCTCCAGTAATTATTGGTAATCGTATTGCCGATAATCTGAACAGCGCCGCCCGCCACGTAGATGCCGCCGCCGTCGCCGCCGCTGCATCCGCCCTGGCTGTTGTTCGATAGGGTGTTCGCCTGAATCAACGCCGAACTGTTCTCAGCCGCGATGCCGCCGCCGCTGCCGCACGCGATATTCTGAGTGATGACGTTGTTGGTGACGGTTGGGGAGGCGCTGGAGATATAAATTCCCCCGCCGTCGTAGTCTATAAGGCCCAGAGTCTGGTAATTGTAATAGGAATTGCCATTGGTGATCGTGAACCCGTTCAGGACGGAGCCGCGCCCCTCACCGGAGTTGAAGATGACCACCGTGGCCGTTGCGCCGCCATCAAGCCTGGTGACGTCGGGCCCGCCGGAACTGGTCACCGTAATCGCCTTGCCCATGAAATTGATGTTTTCGTAATAGGTCCCGGGAGCGACCAGGACGGTGTCGCCGTCGGAAGCGGCGTTGATCGCCGCCTGGATCGTCGCCTGGTCGGCGGGAACGTGAATCGTTGCCGCCCGGGCCGCGCCGGCGCCGAGCATCGTCAGGGCCGCGGTAAGAAATGCAAGGCCGAGCTTTCTCGAAAGGGTTCGCATGGGACTGCCTCCGTCAGGGCTTGCCACAAATTTGGGTCTTCGACACGGAACGCCTCGGATCGAGAGGGGCTGAGCGACCTCCCAGGGTCGAGGTCTCTCGCGATCTTCTTCCTGCCGCAGCGTGTGCGGCTTGCGCGATGCTGGTGCGGCTGGCCTCCTGTGCCGGCTGCTGACGGGTTCGACACGAGTTCAACCCGCAGCAAGTGCCGCAACAGTAATTCACAAGAGGGTCTCTGTCAAGCGAAATCGTGGAAGGTGGCACGCCCGCGGCTGATTGCACGTTCAAGATCCAGAATGTCAGAGCCGGGAAAAAAGTCCGGGAGAGCTGCCCCGGCAACTGAGGCTGTCATTGAAAGATGCCGCGGCAGCGTCACCATTCCCGATGACCTGACGGGCGCAAATGGAAGAACATGTCTGGGGGTTGTGGGGTCGCTCTCGACCAAGTGGCTGGACGGACTTGTGGCCCACAGGATGGGCGGGCTGGCGCCGGGCCACAGCGTCATTCTGAGTCCGTCCGCCCGTCAGTGGACGGGCGTGCCGCCGACGGACGAAGAATCTGCATTCAGTTCCCCCCGCTTGCGCCTCCGCCGCGCAACTGTAGCGCAGACTTTCGCTTTCCAAAAAGTCTGCGGCTCTTTCCGACGGGTCCCGGACCAACGTAGCGCCGGGCTTTAGCCCGGCATTTGAGCTGTGCCGGCCCTTCGCCGCGCTCAGGGCAAGCCCTGAAGGGCAGCCCTACGGGCCTTTCCGGCAGGCCCCCGACACGTGCCGCAGAGTTTCAAAGAACGAAACTCTTCGCTACCTGCTGCACAAAAGGCGTGCAGTGGCTACCAGCTTGGGAGACGGGATGGCCTTACCGCACTTGCATTCATGGAAAAACTCGGCAAAGCGGTGAAGCATCGATTTCAACTTACTACGGATGGGTTCAAGCCCTATGTTGGGGCGGTTGAGGAAGTCTTCGGAGCTGACATTGATTTTGCGCAGTTGGTCAAGCTATACTCCGGCGACGAAGAAACGCGGGAACGGTACAGCCCAGGAGAGGTCATCGAGACCATTCCAGTGCCCATCCAAGGCGATCCCAGCCCCGACCATATCAGTACGTCCTACGTGGGACGGCAAAATCTTACCATGCGGATGTGCATGAGGCGACTGACGCGGCTTACAAATGGCTTCTCCAAAAAATGGGACGACCTCAAGGCGGCACTGGCGCTGAATTTTGCCTACTACAACTTCTGCCGTGTCCATCAAACCCTTCGTGTCACCCCAGCAATGGAAGCTGGAATCGCGGATCACATCTGGTCCATCGACGAGATCATTCGATGACTGCCGTTGTCTCAGAGACACTACTTACCTGTCCGATCCGAGGGCAAGTCAACGCCACGATGTTGGCAAAGGACGGCCTCACTATTACCGAAGAGGCCCGAAGGATAGAATTCCTTTCCTTTCTCCTGACTCGTGAATATCCGGCAGATCAAATCGCTGTCGAGACGGTCGTTATCAAGAATCTCGGCGAATCTGGCCGCAACAAGGTAAGAGCCGATGTCATCGTGTACGATCGGCCAGTGACGAGCGTTCTTACGTTGCCCAAAGAAGACCAACTGACTCATGCCATTTTGGTTGCGGAAATAAAGCGAGACTCTAAGAAAAAGAAGTCGGCTCTCCAGTACCAGCTTCGTCCTGCAATGGCCCAACTGCCCGGCCTCAAGGTGATGGGCGCGTACTGGAATGATGTAGAGCGACTGCTGTTCATCAAAAAGCTCGTTAAGAAGGGCGACGACCAGTTTGTCGAGATAGCTGAAGAATCACTCGAACACCTTCCAAGCTACGGCCTCAAGTACAAAGACAAGCCTATCACCGTTGACGATCTCTGGCCTCCGACCAACCTTGTGAAAACCCTATTCGGTATCGCAAATGTCATGCGGTCACACGGAATCAACGATGAGCAAATCCGTTACAAGGAAACCGTAAAGCTAATCTTGGCGAGATACTGTGATGAGCGTGCGGCCTCCGCATCGAAAGACAAGAAGTTATCGCTTCAGGTGTACCCTGGAAACGACAGTAATTTCCTTGTGCGGGTCAATAAGGTCTACTCGACATCTGCAACCCGTTACAAGCAAGCGGAGACTCTTTTTCACCCAGTCCCTGGCTCTGAATTGCCGGAAAGAACTCTTCGGGAAATTGTTCGGTCAATCCAAGGTATAGCGTTCACCAAAGCTGGAAAAGATGTGATGCAGGAGATTTTCCTGTCATTTGTACCAGCAGTTTTCAAAACCGACCTTGGCCAATTTTTTACCCCCTTAACACTAGTGGATTCAATGGTCGAGTTTGTGTGCGTCGGACCGAATGACAAGGTCGCTGATCCAGCGATGGGAACCGCCGATTTTCTGGTAGCCGCGATGGAGTCTAGGCAAAAGTCGGGTGATGACGATATACGTCAGAGAATCTTTGGGATGGATGTGGACCGGAAGGCTTTCGACTTAGCAATCATCAACATGATCCTGAATCGTGACGGGCAAGGGAATCTGCATCCCTGGGATTCAATCGAGAGTCATGATACGTGGTCGGAAGAAATGAGCATTGCCCTGTGCAACCCGCCGTTTGGGGAGAAGAGCATTGAGACCAGACCTTCTGTTCTGACCCATTACAACTTAGGCCATCAGTGGGAATTCTCCGGAGAACAGTGCCGTTGGGTGATGACCGACAGAGTGTTGCCATCCCAGCAGCTTGGCATAATTTTCATCGAGCGGTGCTACAAGCTACTTAGTTACGGCGGAAGGCTTGGTATCATTCTTCCCGAGGGATACCTTTGCACGACCGGCTATGGATACATCCGCCAGTGGATACTAGACAATCTAAGGATCGTCTGCCTGATCGAACTGCCAAGGCGGATGTTCTTGAAATCGGATGCAGATTTGCGATCAAACATTCTTATGGCTCAAAAGCTATCCCCCAAAGACCTGAAGGAAGCAAAGAAGCGTGATTATCCTATCTATACCGACCTCGTGCGGAAAGTTGGATATAAGCTGGGCGCTGGTTTTGCGCCGATGGGAAAGCGGCACTCCGAGACTGGAATTGAAATTCGGGATGAGAAAAATAAGGTTGTCCTTGATTCGGACTTCACCGGCATCCTAGACAGGTTCCAATCATTTTCCGATCAGTGGAAGTGGAATCGCCCACTGCACCATCAGCCCGTCGCTAGTAATTCCTTCTTAGGCGGGAGGATTTCAGACATTCTTGTGCATCCAGACCTTGACATGAAACCTAGACGACTGATGCCAAATGCCCTCCAGAACAAACGAAGCATTGAGCTGGCTGACCACATCCGGCTGGGTGATGCAGCCGACGTCATTGAAGAGACCTTCGACATTGAGTCCGAGGGAACGGGCAAAAAATGGCGCCTAGTGGAAGGAATGAATATTCGTGCCAACGAGGGGGTTGTTATTCCCCATTTTCCAGCACGCGCTTGGCAAATTGCGGATCAGAAAGGGAGGGCCGTTTACCGTCTTCAGAAAGGAGACATTATCATTGGCCTGGTCCGCCCTGAGCGCCGAAACATTGGGATGCTGCTTCACCCTGATGAGTCCATTGTGGGTAGTCCCGACGGTATTGCGGT
The DNA here is from genome assembly GCA_024638215.1 of Acidobacteriota bacterium. Lineage (GTDB taxonomy): Bacteria > Acidobacteriota > Terriglobia > UBA7540 > UBA7540 > JAHEKS01. The sequence continues at coordinate 14,256 of JAHEKS010000058.1, forward strand.
GGTCCGGGTAAAGCCCGAGTACGTCGAGCAGTATCCCCAGGAATGGCTGTTCGCTTCGCTGAGATCGGAGGCTTGCCGCATTCAATTGTGGACCGAATCTGGCGGCACAAGCTACGGCAAGCTAACTTCTAAGCATATTGAAAGTGTCCTGATCGCAGTGCCGCATCGTGAGGTGATCCACGACACCACCGGACTCGTCAAGGCATGGGCAAAGAACTTGGGCGATGGCTTGAAAGGATGGGAGAACATCGGCCAGCCAGGGGACCGACGACCTATCTTAAACTCTGCCATTATTGGCCTCGACGTTGAAGAAGACGAATGATTCTAGCAACACTCTAATGCCCCACTACCGGACGGGAACCTGAGCGGAGTTGTCGAAGAGGTTCCAGGAATCGGCCTGGTGACGGTAAAGGACAAGGAAATTCCTGATGGAGCAGTCGAACCGGCGGCGAACGTCGGCTTCGGGCACATCGTGGCCGCCCTCCAGCAGGTAGCGCTGAGTTTCGTTTTCCAGAAACTCAGCGGCTTTTTGTTTCCGGTCAACAAGCCGCGGAGTTCGAGAACAACTCCGCGCTACAAAAACGTCTTGGCGGTCCGTTCCTGCGTCAGGAGAGGCTCCGGCCGCCGCTGCAGCACCTTTCGGCGGCGAGCAGGTAGCGCAGACTTTCACTCTCCAGAAAGTCTGCGGCCCTTTCTCTGACGCCGCACGCCGCGGAGTTCAAGAAAAACTCCGCGCTGCAAAAACGACTCGGCGGTCCCCTCCTGCGTGGGGGCAGGCGCCGACCGCCAGCGCCTGTCAGCGGGAGACCCTTCCGGCTTTAATATCCTTGCACCGCTGGCAAAGTCGCCGCCTCCCCGGGTTCCCTCTTCGCAGCTTGTCGGGCTCAATGTTGTCGCCGAGCGTGCAATTCCTGCACACGTGGTAAAAATCGCTGTCTTCGGAATAGTACGGGGCGGTCTTATGGCAAGCCATTTCGTGCGCTCCTCTCGTCCGCGCGGGGCGGCCCGTATGTCGCGAGTCATCTTCGCTGGCCGACGGGCTCACGGTGGCCGGGCGATAACCGGGAAATCAAGTTGACCGATATACACCGTTTGCGGGGGAAGTGCAAGAGACATTAAGGCAGGATTCAGGAGTCAGGAGTCGGGAGCCAGAAGTCGCAACTCAGAAGTCAGGGGCCGGGGACCAGGAACCAAGAACCAGGAACCAGCGACTTGGGACTAGGGAGCCCGAGAGACCACAAGGGCACGGAGGCACAACGAAATGGGACACCGCTTGGTGGCTTGGTGCCTTGGTGGTGAGTTCCTGGCAGGCGCGGGCGGCGTGGGCAAGAATTATGAATGATGAATTACGAAAATGGAAATTGGAAACTGGGAATTCGAAAATCAAAAATCGGCAATCCTTGGTCCCCGTGTTTCCCAATCCAAAATCCAAAATCGAAAATCCAAAATGGCAAGTCACGAGCCGCGAACCGCAAGCCCCGAATCCCAAACCCCGAAACCCGGGTCCCGAGCCCCGAGTCCCTAGTCCCGGGTCCCGAGCCCCGAGTCCCTAGTCCCGGGTCACGAGCCCCGTCACTTGACTGGCCGCAGGCAACCCTCTCGCGGTCCGTGCTGCCCTGACCGGCGGCCGCTGCTCTGAGCGGCTGCGATCCGCTTCCTGCCGGGCGGCAAAACCAGGGAATGCCCGCGCGCTTCTGGCGGGCCGGGAGCCTCTCACTCCCCGCAATGCACTGAGCGCCGGGAACTTAGCACCGAGGGCGGCCAGACTTTCGCTTTTTGTTCGCCTACCCGGCCGCCCCCCGGCCCCCGCCCCGCGCTGATAAGACTGATACCAGTGATACAGGTGATACGGCTGACAAAGTTTTTTTGGCCCGACTCGATTCCTCTGCCCTTCCGCTTGAATCGTCCTGGCCCGAAATCACTGCTTGCCGCACCTTGACATCGGGCTGATAATGCTTGCCAGTGAAGAAGTACCCAGAATCAAAACGTGGCGAGAGGATGCGCTGAATGGCTGCGTCCAAGCGCATGGGATTCGCGGTAGTGGGCCTGGGCCGCATCGCGGAACGGGCGGTCCTGCCCGCGTTCAAACACTCCAGGCGAGCCAAGCTCGTCGCGCTGGTGAGCGGCAACGAGCGCAAGGCCGCGCGGCTCGCGTCCAGGTTCGGCGCCAGCGATTTTTATTCCTACGACGACTACGCGCTTTGCCTGAATCACCCGCAAGTGCAGGCGGTTTACGTCGCGACGACCAACGCGACCCACGCCGAGTACACCGAGCGCGCGGCCGCAGCGGGCAAGCACGTTCTGGTGGAGAAGCCGATGGCCACCAGCCTGGACGACGCGCAGCGCATGATCGAAGCTTGCCGCTCGGCCGGTGTGCGCTTGATGGTCGCCTACCGCAAGTATTTCGATCCCGCCAGCGTGGCGCTGAAGAAGCTCGTCAAGAGCGGGAAGCTGGGGCGCTTGAAGACGATGCATTCCGCCTTTACGATCTTCGTGCCTCCCGGCAAGAAAGCGGGCTGGCACCTCGACCGTCGCGCCTCCGGCGGCGGCTCGCTGATGGACCTGGGTATCTATTGTGTGAACACCGCGCGCTGGCTGGTGGAGAAAGATCCGATCGAAGCGATGGCCTACGCGTGGACGGTGGACGCGCAACGCTACAACGAGGTGGAGGAGAGCATCGCCTTCCGCCTGAATTTTCCCGAGGGCCTGGTGCTGCAGGCGGCCTCGAGTTTTGGCGCGGCGCAAGCGCATTTCCTGCACGTGCACGGCGAGCGCGGCTGGGCGGCGCTCGATCCCGCCTTCGCCTGGGAAGAGGAGCGCCGCCTCTTCGGCAAGATCGGCGGACGCTGGTTCGAAAAGTATTTCAAGCCCACCGACGAGTTCGCCCTCGAACTCGACGCGCTCGCCGAGTGCGTTCGCCGCAAACGCGATCCCGAGCCGAGCGGCGTCGAAGGTCTACGCGACTTGGTTATCATTCAAGCTATCTATCGCTCCGCGCGCGAAAACCGTCCCGTGCCCATCAACGTGCCTTACGCCCTCTCCGCCTGATCCGGTTAGTGACCCTGCCGGCTTGTTCCTCGGGTCGCACGAGCAGCCTTCGCGGTGTTCCGCCTCAGAAGAATTTTCCAACCTCCGGCAACTAATACCCTCCGATGGTCTCCATAGGCCGCTTGGCGCAGCGGCAACTATCTGATTTCTATAGAAGCAAAAAATTGCCGGACTGGCACGTCCGTTGCCTTACGGAGATTTGTCCGCAGGTCATGCGCTGGAGATTGGAGTGCCCCTCTCCCTGTGAAGGAGGCGGCGGATGAGTCTCGACAACGACAAACACGACGGAAGAATCTTTCCGGCATTGCACCATGCCGCGCCTGAGTCCGCGCCCGAATCGCCGGAGCGCGCGCCCGTTTGGGACGATCACCCGTTCGAGCCCACGCGGGAACGCCGCGCGAGCGGCGCTGCCCGCCGCGTTGTGGCGAGTGAGCCGCGAAGCTCTTCTACCGGATCTCTTTGGCTGGCGCTGATGTTTCTGCTCCTCGTCCTTGCCGGCGTCTCTTTCTACGGCTACCAGACTCTCTTGAAGGCCAATGTGCGCTTGAGCCGGATCCCCGGAATGCTCAAGTCGCTCTCCACCATGGACGGCCGCACGGGCAATCTTGAATCGCAGCTCCATGCGTGGACGGAAAGGTTCCAGGGCCTTCCGGACCGTGTCGGGAAACTTGAGAAAAGGGTGAGCGCAGATTACCGCAACGCGCGCCGGCACGCCGAATTCTTGACGACACAGCTTCAGAAACAGATTCAGGATGAAATGAACAAGCGCGACGCGGTGGTGGACTCGCGCCTCGATGAATTGACAGCAGCGCAGAAAAACGCGGAGCAGCGCGAGGCCAAGCTCCAGCAGGAGCTTTCCGACGCGCAGCAGCAAATCGCCGCGCTGCGCCAGGAAACCAACGGCGACCTGGCGCTGCTGCACGAGCACGTGGCAGGCAACGAGCAGCAGATGAACGACCTGGCTAGCGACGTCCATCGCGAGCGCGTGGACTTCGAGTTGACCAAGAACCAAATCACGGACCTCTCGCCCGAAATCACCATGGACGTGACATCCACCAACACCCAGTACCAGCGCTTCAGCGGCTGGGTCTATTTCGAGCCCGACCAGCGTTATCTGTGGGTCCGCGATCAGGGCGTATCGCAGCCCGTGATTTTCTATAGCCGCCGGCAGGGCCGCCAGTACCAGGTGATTGTCACCGGCATCCGCGGGAATTCCGCCACGGGCTACTTGCTGCTGCCCGCCACGGGCAACACGCTTTCGTCGGAAGTCATGGAAGGCGCGCCGGCGGGACAATAGATTCCAGAGATTTGTTTTTGCGTGGTTTCAGGCAAGTGGAAGCCATCTTTTTCGAGAGCCGCCCGAAGGCTGAAATCGTCGAGATCAGCAACCTTGGAGGAAAACCATGAGCGACGAACCGTTGAAAGACAAGGACCCGTCAAGTGAGGCAGAGACCCCCGAGTCACCGGCCGGAGAGAACCGCTGGCCGCTGGTGGCGGCGGTGTTTTTCTTTTGCGCCATGATCGCCGGCCTCGCCTATGCCGTGCACGAGCGCAATCAAGCCGGCCAAGTGGCGGCCAAGTACGGCCAGATGAATGCCACCTTGAGTCAAGCGCAATCGCAACTGTCGGGCTTGACCGCCAAGCTCAACGCTCTCGAGGCGGAACAAGCTGCTGCAAAACCCGCCACGCCAACGCCCGCGGTTCGGCACGAGCAGGCAAGGCGCCGGGCGGAAGCGACGGCCCGCGCCCGTCGCCGCCGGGCGGAAGATCCGCGCTGGAAACAAATGCAGTCCCAGCTTTCCCAGCAGGAGAAGCAAATTGCTGCCGCGCGGCAAGGCATCAGCCAGACGCGCTCCGATCTGGAAGGCGAGCTGAAGTCCAGCCACGACGAGCTGAACGGTTCGATTGCCAAAAACCATGATCAGTTGGTGGCGCTCGAGAAGCGCAGTGACCGCAACTTCTACGAATTCCACCTGACCAAGTCCAAGCACTATCAGAAAGTCGGCCCCATCGGCATCGCCCTGCGCAAGGCCAACACCAAGCACCTGTACTGCGACTTCAACCTGCTGGTGGACGACAACCAACTGAACAAGAAGCACGTCAACCTGGACGAGCCGATCCTGTTCTACCCTGCCGATTACGGCCAGGCAGTTGAGATCGTGGTTTACAAAATCAGCAAGAACGAGGCGCAAGGCTACGTGAGCGCGCCCAAGTACCGCCAGTCGCAGCTGGCGGCCCAGCAACCTTCAACCACCCATGCAACCACAAGTGCGCCCACGGCAGCGACACCGGCGTCAACAACGAGCACCGCAGGCCTTGCGCAACGATCGTCGCCGCAGCAGTAAGGCTCGCTCTCGAAGCTGCGCGGTGGCCCAGCCGCCGGCGCGCCGATTCCCCTTTCAAAAGGAGGATGTGATGTCACGAAAACTCTTTGCAGTGATTCTGACGCTCGGTTTGATCTTGCCGGAACTTATTCTGGCCCAGCAGAAACCCGCCAAAACGATCCAGCCTAATGCCGATCCTCCCGCGGCGGCGCAACCGTCGCAGCCCGCCGCCCAGACCGAGACGCCGCAACCCGTGCGGCCACAGGCGCCGACCACTGCCCAGCGGCGCTCCTACGAGCGTGAAGTCCATGGGCGCCGGCACCACGGCATCTCCAAAAAGGAGTGGATCTTCCTAGGCGCCGTGGCCGGGACTTCCATGGGCATTGGCGCGCTGGCGGGCGGAGCGCACGGCCTGGCCATCGGCGCGATTGTGGGCGGCTGGGGCGCCTTCGCCGCGCACAAGTTCTACCACTTCATTCGCTGACGAAAGAAACCACCCGCTCCACGAGGATTACAAATCGTAGTGACGCCTTCCTTTGTAGCGGCGCTGTCCCCAGCGCCGCAAAGCGCCGGTGAGGACACCGGCGCTACAGCCCCGTGGTCACTGTAAACCGCAAAACTTGGGTTCAGGGCACCTTGCTGCTTTAACGAGGATTACAAATCGTAGTGACGCCTTCCTTATGTAGCGGCGCTGTCCCCAGCGCCGCAAAGCGCCGGTGAGGACACCGGCGCTACAGCCCCGTGGTCACTGTAATATGTGAGACTCCGTAAGTATTCTCCCTCCTCGGCGCGAAGGGCCGGCAATCAGCCGGCCCTTCGCGGCCGCCTCAACTCCTGGCATCATCGTCTTGCCTTTTCGTTTCCTCTGGGATTAGACTCTAGCTGGAAATACTCTTCCCGACGTCCCGGAGGTGAACGATGAACCTCTATGGGTGGTTCTTCTCCGTCTGGGGTGTGGTCACGGTCTGCCTGGTCATTCTGCTGATTTACAAATCCCGGCTGACCCGCCAGGAATCGGATTGGATTCCGCTCACCGACGATGCCCGCGAGGATCGCGCCATCAAGACCCAATCCGTGATCGAGATGAAGACGCGAAAACTCGTGTGGCCCATCCGCACCCTGAGCACGTTGTCCGTGGTGCTGCTGTTTGTCATCCTGGCGTACTGGATCTATATGGGGATGACCAACCCTCCCTCCCCTTGAGGGACAGGAGGAACCTCCGCGGCACCGCCCGGTAACAAGATGTCCGAGCGAACTGAGGGCAGCCGGGCGGGGATAAGTGTGCTTGCGAAGCCGCAGGGCTCACAGGCGGGGACGGCCGGCGACTTGAAGCCGCGCGATGGCCCGCTCCAGCGCGATGCGGGCGCGCT
>JAHEKS010000306.1 GCA_024638215.1 Acidobacteriota bacterium
CCCGCCAGTGGCGCCTTTGCTAAAGAAACCGATCTTGCCTGTGCTCCCCAAAGCCAGATTCCCCAGGAGTCCAGTGGATGCGCCGCCGCTCGGAACCGCCACGCCGGAAGGCATGGAGAGGGGCAAGACCCTGATGCCGTTATAACTTGACGCCACTGGACCCGCGCCAGCGCCGGCCGCGGCATAGCCTGTGCTGGCAGCGGCGGGGACTCCGAAAAGCGTCGCCATGAATCCGCCGAGAATTCCGCGCCCGCCGCTCACCGCGCCGGCCCCCAGTTGGTTCATTCCCGTCAGCCAATTCGTGATCATCGGCGCGACGAGCCGCTTAATAAAGCTGTCGAGCATCTGAGTCCACAACTGGTCGAGCACGTCCTTGAGCGATTTCGCCTGCATGAAGACGCGGTCAATGAAGCTCGAAACCTGCTGATTCATCTTGTCGTAAGCCTGCTTATTCAATTCAGCAATCTTCGTCGCCTTCTCCGCCTCGATGGCCTGTTCCGCCTGGCTCTCCGCCGCCCAAATGTTTGCCTGCTCGCTGGCGCTCAGGCTCTCGCTGGCCGCGATAGTGTCGCTCGCCTTCTCGAAGATGGCGATTTTCTGCTGCTGCGTGTCGTAGATAATGCGGTTGAGTCCGGTCAACGAGGCTGAGGTGGAAGAGACGGTGATGCGGTTGAATTCTTCAACCGCCGATTGGCCTGCCTTCAGATCGTTCAGGTAGCCGGTATCGAACGGGATGAGCTTCGGCGCGTACTTCGTCTCATCCGCGATATATTTGGCAATTTCCTGATGCGCTTTCAGCATCTCGGCTTGAATGGCGCTGAGCCGCTTCTGCCCTTCGGCGATCACGGTCTGTGTCCATTGCGCTTCCAGGGTTTGCCTCTTCAGATAATACGTTTCCTCGATCGCCACGCGCTGCTCGCCGGTGAGTTTGACGTTTGAGAGCTCAGCAGCTTTCTCCTGGTCGAGAAACGCCAGCTCGACCTGCAATCGCCGCGCCGCCGCGTTCGAATCCTGCGCGATGCCGGCCAGAGCCAGTTCCTTGCGCGCCTCAACCAGTTTTTCAGTCTGCGACTGGATAGAAGTCGAGGCCTCGTCGCGCTGCTTCGTTTCGTTGAGCAGCGCTAGGCGGGCCTCGTCGGAAGTTTTGACTGCCGCTTTTTCCGCACTCTCAAGAGAGAGCGACAAGGCAATCAGGCGCTCGAAACCTTTCAGGTCTGTCGGCTGTCCGAACCCCCGGAGCTCTTCCCTTAGCGCGCTAACGACGGCATCCGCATCCTGGGCGCGCTTGGCGAGCTCCTGGACCGCTTGGTGAGCCTTGCCGGTGCCGGGCTGAGAGACCAGCGCCTCGTCGCTTTCCGCGACTGCTTTCTTCATCCAGGCTGCCAGCTCTTCGGTCTCACCCGACAGGCGCTTGATTTCTTCATAGCCCTTCTCGCCGACCTCGAAAAGCGCCGCGCCGAAGGCTGCAATCACCGTCACGTTGAAAGCGGCGGCCAGAACATCCTGAGCGGCCTTGGATTGCGTGATGAAATGGCTGATGCCTTCCGGCAGTCGCACGCCGAAAGTGGCGGCCAAGGCGCTGGCGTTCTCGCGCGCCAGAGTTTGCTCGCGCAGCATGGCGCTCGATTGTTGGCTGACCGCCTGGAATTCCCGGCGTGAAAGTTGCAGAGCTTGGGTAAGGCGCGCTTGCTCCGCGGAGAGGGCGGCCGTCTTGGCTTTGGCGACGTCCTGGCTGACGTTTCCCGCCTGGACCGCAGAGGAGAGAGCCAGTTGGGCCTTTTGGTTGTCGAGCAGTTGGGAGCGCAGCGCGGAAGTCTGCTTGGCCACTTCGATGTACTTCCGCTGCATTTCCTCGAAGGCCGCGATCCCGCTGGCGCCCATTTCCTGGAAGTGTGACTTCACCTGTTTCGTGCCCGCCTCGACGCCAGAACTGTCGAGGGTAATTTCGCCCGAAACGGTGAACTGTGAAGCGCCCATAGATTTATTCCCTCACGGCGGAGTAAGCCGTCCCGCGCGGCGCGTGGCAGAGCGGGCTAGTGGCGAAGTGAAACCGGAGCCCGGCATCGCCCCGTGTGCGCCTTCGCCACCTCTACAGCGCACACCCAAAAGATCGCTATGCAACCTCAGCTTTGTACACGCCGCGATAGTCCGCCACCGCAAGTCCCCACTCGTGGCGCATTTTGAAGACAATGCCGTCTTCGCGAAGCATTTCGCCTTCCCGTTCGTCGTTGGCCTCGAACAGTTCGGGGTTCTGCCGTCTGAACAGGAAGGCGGCTTCGATGATTTGCACTCGGCCGCTCACATCGAACAAAAACCAATCATCGGCGTCTGCGAGCAGAGGGTTGACGAAGATACGCTCGCCGTTTATTCCGAACCGCCCTCGCCACGGATTCGGCGCGCTCTCGACTTGGTCAGACGCATTGAGGCATCTCGCGGTGTTTTCGAGTTCAACCGGCACTACAAGCAAGAACGGCCCGCTCAAGCCGAGGCGGTCATCGGAGCCGGGCTCTTTCTGTGCGAAAATCGCCGCCGCCGCCGCCGTGAGGCTGGCAACGGACAGGGCCGCCGCGCCGACGTTCCCGTGGTCAGAGTGAAACCAAGACTTGCCGTCAACCCCGTAAGTCGCATTGTTAACGGCGAGATTCCAAACGGCCCGCGCGAAGGTCCGCCATGCTGCACGGCCGAGCTTCGCGACGGCGTTCGTAATGGCCGCAACGCGGTCATCTATGATCGCGCCCCGCGTGACCGTGAGGTTTGCGCCTCGCGTGGAGACGCCGTATTCGTATTTTTCATCGCCCCTCACAGCAGCTTCCAAATAAGGCGCGTCCTCATCAACTTCTGGCAAGTCCCCGAACGCTTGCGTCCGAAATCGCTCCAGAAGATGGAAGTTGTCCGCGCGCGTCGCCGAGGTCACAACGTCGCGCCAGCGGTAATCGGTCTCGCCATAGTCCCGGATGAGCAGTTGGTTCAGGGTCGAGCCGAAGACACTCGGCCACGTCGGCAGGTTAAGAATTTGCGTGACACGCGAAGCTCCGACCCGCAGAGCGCCAAGGTCTCCCGTGTAGGTCTCGTAGGCTTCGAGCAGCGTCTCAAAGACCGCGCCCTCCGGGTACGGCTCGCCCTGGGTGACGCGCTTGAATCCGCGCGGGTCGGCGACAATCTTCGGCTGATGCGCGATGCCGAACAGTCGGTTGAGCGCGCCCTGCAAGCCGCGCGCCTCGGCACCCTGCACCCTTTCCTTTACCCTGGCATCCAACTCTGGAGTTTGGATCTTCATTTGTGCTCCCCCATGTTTGGTCGAATCGTGCGGGCTTCCAAGAAGACTTCCAGATCACGAACCCTGTAGCGCACCGCGTGCGCGTGGAGTTGGATGAAGCGCGGACCGCGCCGGACCCTCTTGCAACGCCAGCGTTCAAGTGTGTTTGCCGGAATCGTGAGGAAGGCCGCCGCTTGGCGCGTAGTCAAAAGTCGGTCCGTCATTTCCCCCGCCACCTAGTCGCCGACCAATTTCTCAGTCCCGGCGCATATCCCATCGTGGGAGCGGGCGCTCGGGCTCTTTGATCATGTGGAGGCTGTGTGCCGCCCCCAGCATGTGCTTAATCCTCTCGTAAGCCGACCCATCTTCCATGCACGACCTTACGCGCCGTCGGTAGGTCGGGTCGACCTGGTCCACGAGTCGGACGAAGGCCTCTGCCATGTCGGTAAACTCGGGGACGCACCTCAGACCGCCGAGCACGGCTATCGACCTTAGTGCGGCGCCGATCCGCTGTTCTCGGGTCAAGTCAGCCGTGCGGGCAAAGAACCTTTGGCGCTCCTCCCCGTCTTTCCTTGTAAGCAAGTTCAGGCAGGCGCGGAGAGCTTCACTCGCGGCGCTCATTCGGCGGTGGTCCAGCGTCGCCGGGTCGATGCCGGCCTGCGCATAGAAGAACAGGCAATCTGGATAGTCGGCCATATTCGCCATGCGCAGAAGGGTGTCCGTCGGCGGGGCATTCTGCCCGATCTCCCAGGCGCTTACCGCCGTTTGACCGACGCCGAGCGCGCGCCCAAGTTGCGACTGGTTCATTGCTTGCTTGACGCGCAGGATCTTGATCTGCTCAGGCAGCTCGGAGGATTTAGGCATTTTAGCTGGCTCCCCGCCGGCCTCACTTTTCGCTTGACTTCACAGGCAATGATATTTTACCATAGCGAGTGATGCAAGCAAGAACGGCGTCCGACAATCCGACAATGCAGGGCGGCCGAGGCGCCGGAGACCTGGCGGATGCCCTCCGCCGATGGCTAAAGGCCAACAAACAGAAGCGCGGAGTATCATCCGACCAATTGGCAAAGGCGCTCGCACCGCGCCTGGGAAGAGCGGTTTCCGCGCATATGGTCGAGACCTGGATAGGCGAGACCAAGCGGGACTGGCACATCCCGGCCGATGCGATGCCTGCGCTCGCCGAGATTCTACAGGATAACGGGGGCTTGCGGCAATTGCTTAACGAGGAGCAGCGTCGGCATCTTGAACTCGGGGAGTCGGCCGCGCGACTGTTTGCACTGCTGGAATCGGCGCTGGCCGACGCACGCAAATTGGCAGGGAACGCGCCGCGCGGGAAGCGCCGCGCGAAGAGGCGCAAATAAGTCTTGTAAGCGGGATCGCTCGCCGTCTGACCGGCGAGCGACCTCTAATTCTCACACTGGAGGTAAGCCAGCATGAAAACTAGATCAAAAGATAGTCCGCGAACGAGGAAAAATCAATCGGCGCAAACCCCCGCTCCTGCGGAGCGGTCGATGCGCGAATATATGGCAACTCTTATTAACCCGGCGACGGGACTGTCAGACCCGCCGCTCCTCAACGTTGATCTTCCGCCCTGTCTTCCCAAGATCACTGACGAGGAAGTCGTGGCGTTCATGGACGCGCGTGACAGGTTTTTGATTGCACGCGCGGACTACGAGGCGCGGCGCGCTGGTCTTGAAGCTCCGTCTTCTTTGCAAGCCGGGGAGCGGCAAAGAAGTACTCCGTCTCAAGAAGGATGACGACACAATCGTCATCGCCGAGGGAATCTCCTGCGCGGAAACTTTCATTGACCGGCGAGGGTGAAAATGCCGGAAGTCCCTCTCGACCAAATCCCGGAATCGCGGCGGATCGAAGGGGAAACTGAATTCGCCCGCGTCCGGGGCGTAGCCCGCAGGACGGTCATCCGGTGGGTGAAGGATGAGAGTCCGAAGGCCACTTGGGCCAGGGGCAGCAACGGCCGGCATGTGTTTGATGCTCTCCGCTCGCTGTCCTTCCCCGCTTTCCAGCGCTGGCAGGCCGAGTGCCGCGCGGCGGAGGCTGTCTCCGCTCACTACGCGTCGCGTGAACAATGCGCGGTAGTCAGGCAGGCCGAATACGCCGGCGGCAAGCCGTGCATTGTCGAGCGCGCGGGCCACATGCCGCTGGCATTCCCGCAGACAGAAG
>JAHEKS010000307.1 GCA_024638215.1 Acidobacteriota bacterium
GGTCAAGGCGCGATATTCGCCGGGCGCATGGCCGTTGGTCAGGATCTGATTGCGCAGGACCGCCGGGCGCGACTTTTCCCGCCAACTTTGGCCGTAGCTGATAAAGAAGCGCTGGTCGGCGGTCAGGCCGTCCAGCACCGGGCCGGGCCGGCCGTGGAGCGACAGGTGGTAAGCGTCGTAGGCGGCGGCCAGGCCCGCCAGGTCGGCGATGTCTTCGCTCAGCGTCTGGCGCCCGTTGACGGCAAGGTCGGGAAACGGGCGGTACTGGTCGTACTGCCGCGCGAGCGCTTCGCCCGCCGCTTTGAAGTGGGCGAAATCCTGCGGCGTCCACCAATTGGCCAGCCGCCCTTCCGCGTCGAACTGGCTGCCCTGATCGTCGAAGCTGTGGCTGATCTCGTGGCCGATGACCGCCCCGATCGAGCCGTAATTGGCCGCCGCGTCCGCCGCCGGATCGAAGAACGGCGGCTGAAGAATCGCGGCGGGAAAATTGAGCGCATTTTGCAGCGGCAGATTCACCGCGTTGACGGTTTGCGGCGTCATCCACCACTCGCCGCGGTCCACCGGCTCATGCAGCTTGGCAAGCTGCTGGTGATAACGGAAAAGCTCGGCGCGCTCAACATTCCCCAGGGCATCTCCTTTCCTGATTTCGAGCCCGGAGTAGTCCGTCCAGCGGTCGGGATAGCCCACGCCCACCTTCAGCGTGGCCAGCTTCTCTTTCGCCCGAGCTTTGGTCTGGGGCGACATCCAGGAAAGCGCGTCAATGCGCCGGGCGTAAACCTTCAGCAGATTGGCGACCAGGGCCCGGATTCTGGCCTTGGCCTGCGGCGGAAAATAGCGCTCGACGTAGAGCTTGCCCACCGCGTCGCCCAGAGCCTGATTGGTGAAATCCACTCCGCGCTGCCATCGCGGGCGCTGCTGGGGAATTCCGTTCAAATCCTTGCTGTAAAAATTGAAATGCTCGTCCACGAATGCCTGCGGCAGAAAATCGCTCCAGTGTTCGACGGTGTGATAAGCCAGCCAGTCCTTCCACTCGTCGAGCGGCTCGCTCTCGACCAGCGCCGCCAGGCCCGGCACCGCCTTGGGATGCCAGATGATGAATTCCGGAACGTCGTTCAATCCGGCGGCCTGGAGTAAAACGGACCAGTCGAGCCCCGGCGCTTTCTTCTCCAGCTCGTCACGTTTCCATTCGACGGCGTTTTTCACTTCCTCCGATTCCAGCCGAGTGGCGTGGACGCGCGCCATCTTGGTCTCCAGGCTGAAAATTCCCGCCGCGCGTTCCTCGGGGCGCGTGAAGCGCGCTAACTTCAGCATCGCGGCAACGTGCGCCTGGTACTGCTTGCGCAGCGCGGCCATGTGCGGCGAATCGGAAAGGTAATAATCGCGGTCGGGCATGCCGAGCCCGCCCTGAAGCAGATAGGGAACGCTGTGATGGGGATCGGTGAGGCTTTGCGTGACCCAGACCCCGAACAGGTGGTCGGTGTGAAAGTTCGTGGCGTTCAGCGGGTCCACGTCCGCGCGCAACGTGCCGCCAATGACGCGCGCCAGCATCGTGCGGTCGCGGATCGCCGCAATCGCCTCAAGCTGCGGCTTAAGCGGCGCGAGGCCTCGCCGCTCAATCGCCGCCTCGTCCATGAAGCTCGAATAAAAATCGCCCACCTTGCGCTGCTCCGGGCTCGCGCCGGACGACGAAGCGGCCGCCTTCTGAATCAGCTTCTGCACGCGCTGGCGTGTTTTGTCCACCAGCACGGCGTCAATGCCGTAGGCGCCCTTGTCCGGCGGAATGGGCGTTGCCTTCAGCCAGCCGCCATTCACGTATTCAAAGAAGTTGTCCCCCGGCTTGACGGACCGGTCTATCCCGGCAAGGTCAATTCCGGATTTGACGGGCGGCGCCGCGCCCCACGCCACGACGGCGATCACGAGCGTTGCGAAGATAAGAGAACGGGTTCGAAGCACCATGGATTGCCTCCTGAAATGAACCACTATCATATCCCTCCTTCGCCCGGTGCGGCTAGCCGTCACACGCGCGGTGGCATATACATGCCGCTTTGTAGCGTGTGTGCGCCTCGTTGATCGCATACGTCGCAAACCGCGCGATGCATTCGCGGCCCGGCCGAACCCCGGGCCGCGAGCCGCTCCCGATGTGCTAATCTGAATGCATGCAGACTTGGACGGTTCGCCCCATCGGTTTCGTTCGCAGTCCCTTCACCGAAACGCACCAGGTCCCGCGCGGCCTGGGCGCCAAGCACGACGAAGAAGGCGTGCTCGAAATCCTTCCCGAATTCGAGCCCGGGCTGAGGGACATCGAAAGCTTTTCGCACCTGTTCGTGCTGTGGCTCTTCGACCGCAGCGAAGGCTTCTCGCTCGAGGGCACGCCGCCCTGCGACACCAAATCGCACGGCGTGTTTGCCACGCGCTCGCCCCGCCGGCCCAATCCTATCGCGCTGACGGTGGTGCGGCTGCTGCGCCACGAAAACAATCGGCTGCACGTCCGCGGCGTGGACATGCTCGACGGCACGCCCATCCTCGACATCAAGCCTTATCTGAGCAGCATCCCTGAATCGGAACTGAAGCGCGGCTGGTTAGCGCAAGCCGAAGCCCGCCGCGCAAAGGAGAATACGAAGTAGCGGCGAACCGCGTTCGCCCCCTTGGAGCGGCGGCGCCTCGCTGCCGGTTTCGTAGGGGCAGGTCTCGAAGCCCGCCCCTGCCTTGCGCGCTCTGCCGCATTTCACAACCGCCGCGTTAGTGCTATCCTGTGCGCACCCCATCGCGCTCCAACCCGACTCGAAGCGCCAGGAGGTGCCAATGTCCGATCTCTCGAGAAGAGACTTCTTCAAGACCTCCGCGGGCGCGGCGGCTGCGGGACTTCTCTCTGTCAGCGCGCGGGCGCAAGAATCGCCCGCGGGAAGCATCGCGGTCCGCGTCACGGACGCGACGCGGAAATGGGCCGAGGCGCCGTCGCTCGCGTGGCGTTCGGCGGAGGGCGCGGCGCCCGCAAGCGAGGCGATCACGCTCGATCCCGACGCGAAATCGCAGGAATATCTCGGCATCGGCGGCGCGTTCACCGACGCCGCCTGCTCCATGTTCAACCAGCTCTCAGACGACGCGCGCGCCGCGTTGTTCCATGAGATGTTCCATCCTTCGGAAATGGGCCTGAGCGTGGGGCGCATCTGCATCGGTTCGAGCGATTACGCGCGGGAAGTTTACAGCTTCGACGAAGGCGAGCCGGACCCGGAGCTCAAGCGCTTCTCGATTGACCACGACCGCGCCTACATCCTGCCTATCCTGCGCCAGGCGCGCGCCGCCAATCCCGACCTGTTTCTGCTCGCCTCGCCCTGGAGCCCGCCGGGCTGGATGAAACCCAACGGCTCGATGCTGGGCGGATGCATGCATCCGAAATCCTACGTGGTCTACGCGAACTACTTCCTCAAATTTCTTCAGGGCTACGAAGCGGCGGGCGTGAAGATTGACTCGGTCACTTCGCAGAACGAGGTGGACACCGAACAGGACGGGCGCATGCCCGCCTGCGCCTGGCCGCAGGAATATGAGATTGCCTTCGTGCGCGACCACCTGGGGCCCACGCTGCGCAGGAATAATATTGATACCAAGATCTGGCTGCTCGACCACAATTACAACCTGTGGGGACGCGCCATCTGCTGCCTGGACGCGCCCGGCGTGAAGGATTTTTCCAATGCCATCGCCTGGCACGGCTACGTCGGCACGCCCGAGATGATGACTAAAGTTACGGACGCCCATCCCGACGTGGAAATGTTCTGGACCGAAGGCGGCCCGGACATCACTGCCAAGGATTACCTGACCGACTGGAGCCGCTGGGGCGAAATCTTTGCCGGCGTCTTCCGCAACGGCTGCCGGTGCATCATCGGCTGGAACCTGGCGCTCGACGAGCACGGCAAGCCCAATGTGGGGCCCTTCAGTTGCGGCGGAACGGTCACCATCAACTCCGCAACTAAAGAGATAACCCGCAGCGGCCACTGCTGGGCCATGAACCACTTCTCGCGCTCCGTCCGCCGCGGCGCGCGGCGGTTTGATTCCGACGCGGGCCCCGCAGACGTCTTTCACGTGGCGTTCGAAAATCCCGACGGCAAGCGGGCGCTCGTCGTCACCAACCCCGGCCCGGAAAAGACGGTTCAAATCGCGGCAGGCGAAAGCGTGGCCGAGGCTGGGTTGCCCCAGGATTCGATAACCACGTTGACGTGGCAGTGAAGCGCGGAACCGCCCCTGCGTCGCTGCCTGGTTACTATGAGTAACTAGAAGACGCAGTAAAGCTCACGGAGGGGGGAATGTCCATGAAGCGATTGATGATGTCAGCGGCGATATTCGCGTGCCTGGGCGCGGCGATGCTTTGGGCGGTTGCGACGCCCAAGGCGGCGCTGCTGGTGCTGGCTAAGGCGGACCACACGCTGGCGATTGTGGACCCGGCGACGCTGAAAGTAGTCGCCAAGATTCCCGCCGGCAACGATCCGCACGAGGTGATCGCCTCCGCGGACGGCTGGCGCGCCTACATTTCCAATTACGGTTTCGGGGCCTACAACACGATTTCGGTCGCCGACCTGGTTGGGCAAAAGGCGTTGCCTGCGATTCAGCTTGGCGTGCTGCACGGCCCGCACGGGCTCGACTTTGCCGGCGGTGAGCTTTATTTCACCGCCGAAGTCAACAAAGTCTTCGGCCGCTACAATCCCGCCACGCAAAAAATCGATTGGATTCTTGGCACCGGCCAGGACCGCACGCACATGATTCTGGTGGCGAAAAGCCTCGACCAAATCTACACGTCGAACGTCAATTCCGGCACCATCAGCATTTTTGAGAAAACCGCCGCGCCCGCGCCCCCCGGCCCGCCTCCAAGCGCGGCAACAGGCCGCCCGGCACCGCCGCCTCCCCCGCCCGGCGCGAATTGGGAGGAAACGGTTCTAGAAACCGGCGTGGGCACCGAGGGCTTTGACGTTTCGCCTGACGGCAAGGAGTTGTGGTCCGCCGCGGCGCGCAGCGGCACGATCTCGGTCATCAATCTGGCCGAGAAGAAAGTGGTCGCGACGCTCGACGCCAACGTGCCCAGCGCCAACCGCATCAAATTCACGCCCGACGGAAAATACGTTTTCGTCTCGATGCTGCGCGGGAACGGCGGGAACCTTGCCATCTTCGACGCGGCCACGCGGCGCGAAGTGGAACGCCTGAACCTGGGCCGCGGCGCCGGCGGCATCCTGATGCAGCCCGACGGCGAGCGCGCTTTTGTCGCCTGCAGCCCGGATGATTACGTGGCGGTGGTCAGCCTGAAGACGCTCGAAGGGGTGGGCCGCATCGACGTGGGCCGCAATCCCGATGGCATGGCGTGGGCAGTGAGGAAGTAAGCGCCGCGAACCGTGCCGGCTCACGGGGCACGTTGGCGTCGCGAGCGCCTCAGGCTACATGCGCGACGAAGTGG
>JAHEKS010000308.1 GCA_024638215.1 Acidobacteriota bacterium
CGCGTCACTGCTTTGACCACCAAGTCCGAAGCTACTTCAGCTTGTGGATTTCTTCCAAGTCCTCGGTGATCGGCGGCCTGATTCTGAAGTCCTCGGCCTGGTGAATCCAGCGGATGATTCCCTTGCGATCGATCAGCACCAGGGTCGGCGTATTGAGCGGCCCGCCGTCGCGGCCGCGATAGACCGGTGAGGCGGTGCCGTACAGATCCATGAGCTTTCGGCCGGAATCAGACAGGATGGGGAAGGGCGCTTTGAGCGCCTGCTGCGCCACGCGAGCTTTTTCAATCGGGTCAACGCTCACGCCGATCACCTGGGCACGCATCGCCTTCAGTTCGTCGAAGCGCTTCACGAACTCGCCGAGTTCGTTCATACAGTAGGGTCACCAATAGCCGCGATAGAAATCTATCAGCACGATGTGCCCCGCGTAGTCCGAAAGCTTGACCGTCTTTCCTTCGGCTGACGGAAGCGAAAAGTTCGGAGCTTTTTGGCCGACGGCCACGCGCATCGGCGCCACCTGAGCTTGGCCTTGACCGAAAACGGGACCGACGACGCCCATCCCCAGAACGGCCACGACTGTTGAGGAGGCAGCCAGAAACGACCTCGCTGCGAACAATGAATGCCTCATAGTTAAAACCCTCCAGGAGAGGTTGAGTCGGCGAGAGGATGCGGCGCATCAACATACCAGCACTTGGAGGCCTTATTCAAGCCTATGCTTCGCAGGCAGATCGGAGAAAGAGCGAAAATCGGGGATCGAAATTCGAAAATCGAAATTCGCAAGTCGAACATCCGCCATCTCGACTCACGACTTCAGAATCCCCAGCCCCGAGTCGCCAGAATTGGCTTCGTTTCGCTTCGTTCCAACCGCCCGGCCCTTTAGAATCCATAAGATACCGAGATTTCTGGCCCTGCATAATGGATTGTTTTGACCTTGGTATTTTCGTGGCCCCACCGGCGCCGCACCCGCCGCCAGCGCGGCTGCGCGCGACTTCCGGCGACGGCGAAATTACGCCGCCGGTGTTGGTCCTTTGCGGGAAGGGGGCGCGACCGTTTCCTGGTTTCCCTGGTACGGCGAAGAAGGAGCCTGATCTTTACATCGTCTCAGAAATTATAGCCTACATAAATTGGCTAACTTCGTCAAGGCTTTCTTGCACGGCGGCGCCCACTCCCCCAGCCCGGCATTTTGACGACCGTGTCCCGTTCTGTTAGCATGAGGGCGGGGCTGGCCCGGGCGCTCTCGAATGGGTGATGGCATGTCAGCAAGAAAGTTGATTCTGGCGAGGCCGCGCGGTTTTTGCGCCGGCGTCGACCGCGCCATTGACGTGGTGCAGATTGCGCTCGAGCTCTTTCCCGGCCCCGTTTACGTCCGCAAGGAGATCGTCCACAACCGGTACGTCATCGAATCCCTCGCAAAACGCGGAGCTATCTTCGTTGAGGAGTTGGACGCCGTTCCCGATGGTGCGGTGGTGATCTTCAGCGCGCACGGGGTTTCTCCGGAGGTAAGGCGGCAGGCCGCCGCCAAGCGCTTGCAGGTGATAGACGCTACCTGTCCGCTGGTGACCAAGGTTCACCTCGAAGCCGGGCGCTACGCCAAAGAGGGCCTCTCGATTATTCTGGTCGGCCACACCGGTCACGAAGAAGTGGTGGGAACGATGGGCGAAGCTCCGGGAAGCATTCAATTGGTGGGCACCGTAGAGGAAGCCGAGCGCGTCGAGGTGCCCGACCCCGAGCGCGTGGGCGTGATTACGCAGACGACGCTGGGCGTTGAGGATGCCAACGTGATTATCGACGTCCTGCGCCGACGCTTTCCCAAGTTGGTCACGACATCCAGCGGCGACATCTGTTATGCCACCCAGAACCGGCAGACGGCGGTCAAGATGATTGGCGCGGACGCGCAGTTGGTGCTGGTGCTCGGCTCGCCCAACAGCTCGAACTCCCGGCGCCTGCGCGAGGTCGCGGAAGCCACGGGCGCGCGCGCTTTTTTGATCGACGACGCTTCGGAAATCCAGGCTGCCTGGCTCGAGGGCGTTACGTGTGCGGCTATCACCGCAGGCGCGTCCGCCCCCGAACACTTGGTTCAGGAAGTGGTGGATTTCTTCGAGGAGCTCGGCGTGAAGGAGATTGAAGAAGTGGAAATCGTGCAGGAGAAGGTGACCTTCGTCCCTCCGCCCGAGCTGGCCAAAGAGATGGAAAAACGCGGCGCGGCCCGGTAATCCGCTCGCGCGACCCGCCCACGTCACCCTGAGAAACTCGATTCCCTCAACCTGAAAAGTCCTTTCACGTCATCCTAGGAATTCAGTAATGTCATCCCGAGCGCAACGGCTGTCATCCCGAGCGCAGCGACTCTCATCCTGAGCGCAACGACTGTCATTCTGAGCGCAGCGAAGGATCTGCTTCTTTCCGGCACGGGTGGCGGAGATTCTTCGCTTCGCTCAGAATGACAGCTCGGTCTTGCAGCCTTCGCAAGCTAAACGGTCTTGTCTGGGGAATCGCAGGTGGTTTCGAGGGGGCATTCGGCGCAGAGCGGATTCCGCGCCGCACAAACCTTCCTGCCGAACCAGATCACTTGGTGGCCAAACGAAATCCAGCGGTTTTGCGGGACCAGTTTGATCAGGTCTTGTTCGACTCTCTCCGGCGCTTTTTCCTTCGACAACTTGAGGCGGCGAGAAATCCGGAAGACGTGCGTGTCCACCACGACTCCGGAGGGTATGCCGTAGGCCGTTCCGAGGACGACATTGGCGGTTTTGCGCGCTACGCCGGGCAGCGGCAGCAATTCGTCCATGGTTTTCGGAACCTCGCCGCCGAAGTCGGAGACGATCTTCTGTGAGGCGCCGATGATGCTCTTTGTCTTGTTGCGGAAGAATCCCGTAGAACGGATTTCGTTCTCCAGCACTTCCGGCCGCACGGCGGCAAAGTCCTGCGGCGTGGGAAATTTCTCGAACAGCCCGGGCGTGACCTTGTTGACGCGTTCGTCCGTGCATTGGGCCGAGAGGATAGTGGCCACCAGCAATTGGAAGGCGTTCTGATGGGTCAGGGCGCACTCAGCCCGAGGGAATTTCGCATCCAGCGCCGCGAGGATCTTTTTCATGCGCGCGGGCGAGGTGTAATCGCCTTTGGGTTTGGCTGCTCTTTTGGCGGTTGGTTTTCGCGAAGTTCTTTTCTTCTTGGCCATGGTCAGCGACCTGCAATTCACGAATCGGCCTGATACCATACCACTTCCGGCTGGCTTCTGCCTACTGACAACCGACTACGGACAACCGGCTACTGTTTTCAAAGACCGGCATTTTCCGCCGCGATACGCGCGAGCGATGACCAGTCCCAGTCTTTGCGGCCGCGTGCGAGAGCGGTCAGAAGGTGATCGTGGATGACGTCCGCAATGGGCATGGGCGTCGCGACCGCGTCCGCGGCGGCCAGCACCAGTCGCGCGTCTTTCAGCCCCAGCGGCACCTTGAAGCCGGCGGGCTGGAATTTCTCCTTCGCGATAATTTCGCCATAGGTTTTGTAGACCGGCGCCGAAAAGAGCGACTTGGTGGCAAACTCCAGAAACCGCGCGGGCTCGACGCCCGACTTGCGCAGCAGGGCGTACACTTCGCCAAGCGTTTCTATGACCGATGCGATCATGAAATTCCCCGAGAGCTTGACGACGTTAGCCGCGACGGGATCTTCGCCGAAGAGAAAAGTCCTCTGGCCCACAGCATCGAACAAAGGGCGGCAGCGCTCGATCAACTTAGCCGGACCCGCGGCCACGACAAAGAGTTTGGCGGCAGCAGAGGCGTCCGGCCGCCCGAAGACCGGCGCGGAAACATATCCCGTTTCCGCCGCGGCATGCGCGGCGACCAGTTTTCGCGCCATCGTCATGCTGACGGTGCTCATGCAGATGTGGATGCCTCCGGCGGGAAGGCGCGCGGGCAGATTTTGCTCTCCGAGAATTACCGCCTCGACCGCCGCATCGTCCGCGAGCAGAGAAATCACGACTTCCGCGCTGCAAACGTCCGCCGGACGCTCGGCGATGCTGGCGCCGTCGGGTTGGAGTTCTTCGGCGCGCGAGCGCGTGCGGTTGTAGACGGTCACCGAGTGGCGGGCTTTCAGCAGATTGCGCGCCATGGGCAGGCCCATCTGCCCCAGGCCGATGAATCCAACGTTCATTCGACTCTCCTTTTTCAGAAATTGAATTGTTGTGCCGCTCTGGCCCGACGGCGTAAGGCATTTCTCCGGCTGGCGAGGCGTCTCGGCTACCCCCCGAGCAGGTCAAGCACTTCAGGCAGCTCGCGGTGAACGCAGGTGAAGATGGGAGTGTCGCGCAGCGTGTAGCCGGTGGCTTCGCTGTGGCGAAGTTCCATGACCAGATCCAGGAAGTGGTCCGGCCGGTCGCTTTCGAATGCCACCACGAATTCCTGATCGTCGAGCCCGAAGGAATACGTGGTGTTGAGCCGCACGGTCGGATACTTGTGGCCGATCTCGATGTGCTCGTTCATCATGCCCTGGCGGGCGTGCTGGGTGAGGCGGTACCACGCTTTGTTTTTGACGAAAGGGTAGACGAAGAGGTAGCGGAACTGGCCGGGCGTGAGCCGCTGCCGGAGGCCCTCCTGGCCTTCGTGCACGTGCTTGTCCACGTAGAGGGAGCGCTTGGTCATGGAAAGGTACGAATAGGGCGTTGTGAGGTACTGGCCAAGGCCCGTAGCGAGCAATTGAGCCGTCATTTCCTGGAATTTCAGCAGGTCGTAGCTGATTCTCCACAGCATGAAGTCGCAATCGCCGCGCATCCCGACCAGCGAATAAGGAATGACAATTATGTCCTGCTCGAAGGTCTTGACCACGTCGATGAACTGGCACTTGCTGCTTTTGCGGTCTTCGGCAGGCAGGCGTCTCCACGCGGCATCGACTTTGTAAAAGGCAAAATTCACGTACTGTCGGCGGTTGTCCTGAACCGCGTTTTCGGATGGCTCTGGCAAGGCGGCTGACCTCCGGCTGATTTGGTTGGCCCTGAAGGGCGGAAATCACATCGCGGCCACATTCAAGGGGCGTATGTGATGAAGCACCAATATAGCACGAAAGCGAAATACTCCTGAGCGGAGGCTGAGGAGGAAAGGGGATTCTAAATTTAGTTGAAGTTGGAGGCGCGGGGCGAAATTCGGGTCTGCCGTCCGGCTCTATCGTCGTTGCAGTGGGAGCCGTCGAACCAAGCCCGGTCAAGGCGGAAGCAGCTCATGATAGCCCGGAATACGAGATTAGCTGTTCTTCCGCCTCGCAGGTCAGGCTTCCTCCAGGAAGTGGGAAGCCGTTTACTTCTGGTTGCTTACCGCACTGCCAGACCCGGGCTGCCTTTGTGCTTGAGTTTGGACCTGTCCGGCTGCCCACTGCGGAGCCATCACCTTGATATCCACGCGGCGGTTCTCCTTGCGCCCGTCACGAGTCTTGTTGGGGGCGACGGGTGAAT
>JAHEKS010000059.1 GCA_024638215.1 Acidobacteriota bacterium
GCGCAGCCTGCTCGGGCGCCTTTTGCGGGGGCTTCTCTTCCTTCTGGGGGGGCTGCGGGGTTTCGAGCTTCAGTTGGCCCGGCGGAGGCGGATTTTCAGGCGCTTTTTGCCCGGATTGTTTTTCTTCTTCCGGAGGCTTTTGGGCGGAAGGCGGATTTCCCTGTTGCGCGGCGGGCTTTTGTGGAGAGGCCGAGTCCTGCGCTCCTCGCGCTGGCCCAGCCGGCAGGCAACTCAAAAGGACGCAAACGATCAACGCTTTCCAATGGGCTCGTCTACCACAATAGCCCGGAGCCATCTTTGACAGACTTTCCCCCTCAGGACTCACTTTCAACTTAAGAGATTGCGATGCGGGGAATTCTCCACTAGTTGGCTGGGAGTCTGGCTGTTCAGAGATCCCCCCCACCTTTCACGGGGCTGGATCCCGGAATGAGGATTGCTCAAGATGCCGCTTGCCGACCGATTGCTCAGTGCGACAACGGCGTCGCCGCCACCAGCTTGTCATTCACGGAGCGATAGTACAGCGCTTCGCTTGAAACAATCACTTCCAAAACCGCCGGCGATTGGATCTCGCCCTGGATCAACGCCTCCGAGAGCGGATCCTCGACGTATTTTTGCAGCGCCCGCCGCAGCGGCCGCGCCCCGTAAGAGCGGTCCGTACACGTCTTTTCCAGGATCCAGCGCGCCGCCTCCGGCGCCAGCGTGATGGAGATGTTCTTCTGCGCCAGGTTCTGGTTCATCAGGCCGACCAGAAGCTCAATAATCTGCAATAAATCGCCGTCCGTCAAGGCATTGAAGACAATAACCTCGTCCAGGCGGTTCAGGAACTCCGGATTGAAGAGCCGCTTCACTTCGCTCAGGACCAGGTCCTCGACCTTCTTATCGGTGGCGGTTTCGCTGGCCGATTGGAAGCCCAGGTTGGCTCGCTTCTCCAGGTAGCGCGCGCCGATGTTGGAGGTCATGATGAGGATCACGTTTTTGAAATCCACCGTGTTGCCCAGCCCGTCCGTCAACTGGCCGTCCTCGAAAACCTGCAACAGGATGTTGAAGACGTCGGGGTGAGCCTTCTCGATCTCGTCCAGCAAAATGACCGAGTAGGGAGACCGGCGGACGCGCTCGGTGAGCTGGCCGCCCTCTTCGTAGCCGACGTAGCCGGGGGGCGAGCCGATGAGCTTGGACACCGAGTGCTTTTCCATGTACTCCGACATGTCGAAGCGGACCAGAGCCCGCTCGCTGCCGAAAAGGAACGCCGCCAGCGACCGCGCCACTTCCGTCTTGCCCACGCCGGTGGGGCCCAGGAAAAGGAAGGAACCCACGGGCCGCCCGGGCGCCTTCAAGCCGGCGCGCGAGCGGCGGATCGCGCGCGCCAGGGCGGAGATCCCCTTGTCCTGGCTCACGATGCGCTTGTGCAGCTCCTCCTCGATGCGCAGGAGCTTGGACATCTCCTCTTCCTTGATCGCGGTGACGGGAACGCCCGTCCAGCGGGAAACGACTTCCTCGATGTCGTCGCGGCCAACCACGCCCATGGCGGTTTCGTCAATGTTGTACTTTTCCCGCAGCATGCGCAGGTTTTCGCGCTCTTTGCGCTCTTCGTCGGAGTAGAACCGCGCCTTCTCGAATTCGTGGTTGGCGATAGCGTTTTCCATCCGATGCACCACGAACTTGATGCGCTTCTGCACGTCGGTCATTTCTTCGGGCAGGGAACTCTGGCGCAGCTTGACGCGCGCGCCCGCTTCGTCAATCAGGTCCACCGCCTTGTCGGGCAAATAACGGTCCGGGATGTAGCGGTTGGAATGATACACCGCCGCCATCAGGCCCTCGTCCGTATAGGTGACGGCGTGGAATTTCTCGTAGCGGTCCTTGATGCCAAAGAGAATCTTGATGGCTTCCGCCTCGTCGGGCGGCGGCACTTTGATCGCCTGGAAGCGCCGCTCGAGCGAGCGGTCGCGCTCGATGGATTTGCGGTACTCGCCCGGCGTGGTGGCGCCGATGCACTGGATTTCGCCGCGCGAAAGCGCCGGCTTCAGGATGTTGGCGGCGTCGAGCGAGCCTTCCGCCGAGCCCGCGCCCACCAGGGTGTGCAGCTCGTCAATGAAAATGATGGCGTTCTGCGCCTCCATCAGCTCCTTCATGATGGTTTTCAGGCGCTCCTCGAACTGGCCGCGGTACTTGGTGCCCGCGACGATCAAGGACAGGTCGAGCGCCAGAATGCGCTTGTCGGAGAGAAACGACGGCACGTCGCCGTCGGCGATGCGCTGCGCCAGGCCTTCGACGATGGCGGTCTTGCCCACGCCCGGCTCGCCGATCAGCACCGGATTATTCTTGGTGCGGCGGCACAGGATCTGGACCACGCGCTCCAGCTCGGCTTCGCGCCCGACGAGCGGGTCGAGCTGGTTCTCCATCGCGGCCTGGGTCAGGTCGCGGCTGAATTCGGAGAGCAGGGAAGTCTCTTTGGTGTTGCGCGCGGCGCTTTTCTCGCTGGGCACGCGGCTCAGCTCGTCGCGCAGCGTGGAAAGCCGCAAGCCCCGCTCGTGCAGGATTTCCGCCGCAAAGGATTTGTCTTCGCGCAAGAGGCCGAGCAGCAGGTGCTCGGTGCCGATGTGCTTGTGCGAGAGGCGTTCCGCTTCCTCGGCCGCATAGGCGAGCACGCGCTTGCATTCCTGGGAAAGCGGCAGGTCCACCGAGGTCGAGACTTTGTCCCGAATGGTGGTGCGGCCTTCGATCTGTTTGCGAATGGATTCGATGGAAGCGTGCGAGCGCAGGAACCGGTTGGTGAGAGCTTTGTCCTCCCGCAGGAGGCCCAGCAGCAGGTGTTCGGTCTCGATGAACGGGCTTCCGAACTGGCTGGCTTCGTAACGGGCGAAAAAGATAACGCGACGAGCCTTTTCCGTGTATCTCTCGAACATAGCTCCTGAGTCCCTCGTTCTAGCCCGCTCACCCTTCCTGCCCTGACGCCCGGGCGGGCGGGAGTTCAGTGAACTGGTGGAACTATCGTTTCGCTCAGCTTTCCCTGGTCGAGGCGCAGGATGCGGTGGGCGCGCTGCGCCAGTTCCAGGTTGTGCGTTGCCAGCACCGAGGTCAGAGCGTGCGCCCGGTGCAAACTCTCGAGCATCTCGATGATCCGTTCGGCGGTGCGGGGATCCAAATTCCCCGTCGGCTCGTCGGCCAAAAGGACCGCCGGTTGGTTCGCCAAGGCTCGCGCCAATGCTAACCGTTGTTGCTCGCCGCCGGAGAGTTCGCCCACGCGGCGTATGAAGGCTTTCCCCAGCCCCACCTCCCCGAGCAACTCGCGGGCGCGGGCTCGAGCGACCGAGAAGTCGCGCCCGCCGATCAACTGGGGAAGCATTACGTTTTCAAGGGCGCTGAACTCCGGCAGGAGGTAGTGCATTTGCCATAAATAGCCGATCTTCGAGTTCCGGTAATCGGCCCGCTCCTCCGCGCGGAACGCTTTCACCCTTTCTCCCTCAAAGTATACCTCACCCCGCGTCGGAGTGTCCAGCGCCGCGAGCAGATGAAGCAAGGTGGATTTGCCCGCGCCTGACTCTCCCACCAGCGCCACCAGCTCGCCGCGCTCGACTTCGAACGACAGGCCGTCGAAGACCACCACTTCTTCGTCGCCGGAACGGTAGATTTTCGTCAGATTCTCGGCTTTCAGCATTAGGGTCGTGTCCGTGGTCCGTTGTCCGTGGTCCGTTGTTCTATTCCCGGCGGTCCTTGTCCGCATTGGTTTTCGGAATGTCGCCGATGGATTGCAAATAAGCGTTCAGTTTGGGACTTAGCTCGTCGATAATCGGCTTTATCCTTTTGATGGCTTCAGCGCTCAAAAGCTTGCGACTGTGGGCACGCCTGAGCCAGTGCCGTGTCTCATTAAGGGAACCTCGTGCCGTCCTGACAAACCGGCGATTATCCGCAAAGCGCCCCCGCCCGGTGCCTTCGGCGATGTTGGCCCCGATGCTGTCCGCAGCGCGCACGATTTGTTTGCCGAGTGTGTCCTGCGCAAAGCGGTCCCAACCGCGAGCGAGAGTCCAAACCTCGTCGGCCAGTTTCTCAGCCAATTTGTAGACCTGAAGTGTCTCGAAATTCGTTCGCATCACTTTCATGTTATCTCGCGCGTTACTCTTCCACTAATCCTGCCAGGATGCAACGGACGACGGACCACGGACAACGGACTTGGCGCGTCACTCGTACCTCAGGATTTCCACTGGGTTCAGCCGCGCCGCTGAGACCGCCGGGTAAAGTGTGGCGATGAAACTGATGGCCAGCGCCGCGGCGGCGATCCACACGCCGTCCCAGGGGCGGGCGTGGAAGGGCACGGAAGAGAGCGAGTACACGTCCGCCTGCAAAGGAATCAAGCGATAAGCGTTGCCCACCCACGAAACGCCGTAGCCTAGGACGAGACCGATCAGCGTTCCCAGCGCGCCGATCAGTACCCCGTGCAGGGTGAAGACCGCCCAGACCTGCCGTTCCTTGGCGCCCATGGACATCAGCACGGCGATGTCACGGTTCTTTTCCATTACCATCATGGCCAGGGTGATGAAAATGTTGAGCGCCGCCACCAGGACGATCAATCCGATGGTGAGGATGGTGACCAGCCGCTCCAGGCTCAGCGCGCTGAAGAGCGATTTGTTCTGTTCCATCCAGGTGGTGGTGTCGAAGCCTTTGCCGGCCGCTTGCTTCAGCGCCGCGGCGACTTCGGGGGCCTGGTAGATGTCGTCAATCTTGAACTCGATGACGGAGACGACGCCTTGGAGGTCAAACAGCCGCTGCGCGGCGTCCAGATTGGTGAAGGCCCAGGTTGCGTCGAAATCGTAAAAGCCGGAATCGAAAACTCCCACCACGCGGAAGTGCCGGTACTTGGGCACCACTTCGAACGGCGTCAGATAGCCCTGCGGGCTGGTCACAAGCAGCGTGTCGCCTACGAAAGCGCCCAGAGATTTCGCCAGCTCTTTGCCGATGATGATGGGGTCGGCGTCGGGATAGGTCTTGGAAAGATCGGCGAGCGAGCCTTCCTTCAGCCGGTGGAGCAGGTCGCCCACCTTGACCTCGCGCGCCGGGTCCACGCCTTTCAGGACAATCCCCTGGGCGCGCTGGTGACTGGAAACAAGGCACTCTTCGTAAAGCGCGGGCGCGTCCGCAACCACGTGAGGCTGCCTGGCCAGCCTTGCGGCCAGCGCTTCGTAGTTGCGGATGCCGTCATTCTTCGAACGGATCAGGTTGATGTTGGCGGTCGCGCCCAGGAGCTTTTGTTCCAGTTCCTCGCGGAAGCCGTTGTTGATGGCGAGCGCGATGACCAGCGCCGCCACGCCCGCCACCACCCCGATGACCGAGATGACGGTGATAATCGAGATCACCGCCTGCCGCCGCTTGGCCCGGAGATATTTCAATGCCACGAAGAGCTCAAAACGCATACGCCCTACCATTATCAATGACCTTGGCCCGGCGGGGAAGGGATATGTCAAAAGGGAAGCTGTCGCCGTGTCTCGATGCCAACGGGATTGATGAGAGTGGGAACCTCAGCGGCGGGCAAGGGGCATTAGCCGGCCGTGCCTGTTGCCATTCTTGAAAAGCCGAGAGCTTTCGGGTAAAAGGGGGGCTGGGGCTCCTGGTTGTTATGATTCCAGAAAGGAATCGTTTACACACCTGGTACCACTTTCCTTTTGCTATCGGCCTCAGCCCGTGCCGGACAACAGCCGATAACCAACAAGGGATTGCGTTGTAGCCTCCGAAAGGGTGTGACGTGGCAGGATTCTTAGCGTCGTTGAAATCAACCCGTACCCGTTATTTCCTGGTCCTGCTCATCCTAGTCCTGGGTTTCGGCGCTGACCTGGTTACGCCTCGGGGTTTCACAGACTGGGTCTTCTATCTTCTGGCGGTCCTGCTGGCGATGAGGATTCCCGACGTCCGGCTCCTTTATCTGGTTGCCGCGCTTGGGAGCGTCTTTACGGTTCTCGGCCTGATTTTTTCCCCGCCCGGCCAGCCCGTCTGGATTTCCGTGATCAGCCGCTCCTTGGCTTTGATCCTCATCTGGACAGCAGACATGATTGCGGTCAGGTGGCGGGGCGCGGATGAACGGCTGCGAAGGCTGGACCGGGCCGTGGACGGCTCGAGCGAAATCGTCTTCATGACCGATCCCGAGGGCGTGATCACTTTCATCAATCCTGCCTTCACGGAAACTTACGGCTACGCGGCGGAAGAGGTGGTGGGCAAGGTGACGCCGCGCATCCTGAAAAGCGGCTGGATCGAGCCCGAGCGCTACAAAATCTTCTGGGAAACGCTGCTTGACAAACGGCAAGTGCAGGGCGAATTCGTCAACAAGACCAAAGAAGGCACATTCTTGACCGTCGAAGCTTCCGCCAGCGCCATTTTGGATGAGCGCGGGAAAATCACCGGCTTCCTCGCCCTTCAGCGCGATATTACGGCACGCAAGCAGGCGGAGGAGAAACTCCGGGAAAGCGAGGCCGGCCTGGCGGAGGCGCAGCGCATCGCCCACATCGGCAACTGGGAATGGGACATTGTCAGCGACCGCGCCCGCTGGTCGGAGGAGATGTACCGGATCTTCGGGCTGGATCCGTCGGCCGACGGACCGATGCCAAATCTCGAAGCCAGCCTGAAACGGATGCATCCCGACGACCGCGGCGCGGTCGAAGCCGCAGTGAAAGCGGCGATCGAGCAAGGCAAGCCCTACACGATGGACTATCGCATCCTCCGGCCGGACGGAACCGAGCGCATCGTTCACGCTCACGGGGAGGTCACCTTCGATGCGGCGCGAAAGCCGGTCCGGATGGTGGGCATTGTGCAGGACATCACCGAGCGCCGCCGGGCGGAGGAGAGGCTGAGAAGCGTGGAGCGGCGGTTCTCCCTGGCGTTCAACGCGGGCCCGGAGCCGATGACCATCTCGGACCTCGCCGACAGCACTTATGTTGACGTCAACGAGGCCTTTCTCCAGGTGACCGGCTACCGGCGCGAGGAGATTATCGGCAAGAGCTCGCTGGCGCTGCCCTTCTGGGCTTTCCCTAAGCAGCGGCGTGCCTTGCAGGAGCAGCTTCAAAAGGGGTCGGTGCGGGATTTCGAAATCACATTCCTGACCAAGTCGGGCGAGCCGCGCACGGGGAATCTGTCGGCGGAAGTGATTGAGGTGGACGGCCAGCCCTGCCTGCTGGCCATCACCCAGGACATCACCGAGCGCAAGCAGGCGGAAGTGGAACTGAAGCGGCTGAATCGCGCTCTGCGGACGATCAGCGATTGCAACCAGGCGCTGGTCCGCGCCGGCGATGAGCCTGAGCTGCTGAACAAGATATGCCAGATCCTGGTTGAGCGCGGCGGATATCGCATGGCCTGGGTGGGGTACGCGGTTGAGGACGAGGGCAAGAGCGTGCGCCCCGTCGCCTTTGCGGGCGAGGAAAAGGGTTACTTATCCACGTTGAAGATCACCTGGGCGGACGAGCCGCGCGGCCGGGGCCCGACCGGAACGTGCATCCGCACCGGGCGCCCTGCCGTCGTCCGCCATATCCAGAATGACCCGGAATTCGCTCCCTGGCGGCAAGAAGCGCTGCGGCGCGGCTTCGCGTCCTCCATCGGGCTGCCTTTGCTTTCCGGCGGGCACAAGCTGGGCGCGCTGATGCTCTATTCTGCCGACGCCGACGCCTTTGACACCCGCGAAGTGGATCTGCTGAGCGAACTGGCCGATGACCTGGCGTTTGGCATCGTCGCCCTGCGCAATCGCGATGAGCGCGAGCGGGCGGAAAGAGTGCTCAAGAAAACGCAAGAGCAATTCCTCCAGGCGCAGAAGATGGAAGCGGTGGGGAGGCTGGCGGGAGGTGTGGCGCACGACTTCAACAACCTGCTGACGGTCATCAGCGGTTATGCTGACCTGCTCCTGGACGGCACGCCGGGGAGCACTCAGCGCAACCAGTTGGAGGAGATCAAGCGGGCGGCCGAACGGGCAACCAGCCTGACGCGCCAGCTCCTGGCCTTCAGCCGCAAGCAAGTCATCACTCCCCGGATTCTAAACCTCAATGCCGTGGTGACGGCCGCGCAAGATATGCTGTCCCGGCTGCTGGGCGAGGACATCGGGTTGACAACCAACCTCGCACCCTCGCTGGGACACATCAAGGCGGACCCGGGACAAATCGAGCAGGTCATCATGAACCTGGTGGTGAACGCGCGCGACGCCATGCCGAAGGGCGGCCGGCTGATGATCGAAACCGCCCATGTGAACCTGGACGAAGAATACGCCCGTTCCCATCCCTACGTGGAACCGGGGAACTACGTTCTGCTGGCGCTCAGCGACACCGGATGCGGCATGGATGCGGAAACGCAGTCGCATATCTTCGAGCCCTTCTTCACCACCAAAGCGCGGGGCAAGGGAACCGGTCTGGGCCTCTCGACCGTCTACGGCATCATCAAGCAGAGTGGCGGGCACGTGAACGTCTACAGCGAGGCGGGGCGGGGAACCACGTTCAAGATTTATTTCAAACGGGTGGACGAGCCGGTCGAGGCGGAGACTCCGCAAGCCGGGCCGGCGGCCAGCGCGGCCGGCACGGAAACCATCCTGCTGGTCGAAGATGAGCCGGCCGTGCGCACCCTGGCGGAAGAGACTTTGCGCTCCAGCGGCTACACCGTGCTCGCGGCGGGAGAGTACATTGAGGCCCTGGCGCTCTGCAACCGCCATTCCGGGACGATCCACCTTCTCGTGACCGATGTGATCATGCCCGGGCTCAACGGCCGCGAGTTGGCCGAGTGCCTGCACGCCCTGCGGCCCCAGATGCGCGTGCTTTTCATTTCAGGTTATACCGCCGACGCCATCGCCCACCACGGTATCCTGGACGAAGGCATGGCCTTCCTTCCCAAGCCTTTTTCCCCTCGCGACCTGCTCGTCAAAGTCCGCCAGACGCTCGACGGCGCGAGAGTGTAAGCGCAGGGAGGCGACCCTTGCGGCAGCCCAGCAACCGCCTCGGCGGCGCGGGATCGCCGGCACGGGGGGCTGGCAGCTTGCCTTTGACTTGCCGCCCTGGCCATCCTAGAATGATCTCGGCAGGTCACTCGCCTCAATGACCGGCGAAACAGTCAGTCACTATCGGGTCCTCCAAAAGCTGGGCGGCGGCGGGATGGGTGTGGTCTATAAGGCCGAGGACACCAAGCTGCGCCGCTTTGTGGCGGTGAAGTTCCTCCCTGCCGGCGTCTCACACGATCCCCAGGCCGTGGAGCGCTTCCAGCGCGAGGCGCGCGCCGCCTCCGCCCTGAACCATCCCAACATCTGCACCATTCACGACGTTGACCAGCACGCCGGGCAGTATTTCTATGTGATGGAATATCTGGAGGGCCAGACCCTCAAGCATCTGATCGGCGCCGGGGCGCGCCAGCGCGTGCCCGTGCCCGCGGATCAAATCCTCGAGCTCGGCGCGCAGATCGCCGACGCGCTCGACGCCGCCCACGCGAAGGGCATCGTGCATCGCGACATCAAGCCGGCCAACATTTTCGTGACCGAGCGCGGCCACGCCAAGGTGCTGGATTTCGGGCTGGCCAAACTCACCGGGGTCGCGGGCCGCGACTCGGGGCGCGAGGATGACGCGACCGCTGCGGCTACGATGGACGCGGTCCACCTGACCAACACGGGCACGACCGTCGGCACGGTGGCCTACATGTCGCCCGAGCAGGTGCGCGGCGAGAAACTCGATGGGCGCAGCGATATCTTTTCTTTTGGCGTCACGCTCTACGAAATGGCGACAGGGCAGTTGCCTTTCCAGGGCGCCGCCCCCGGCGTCATCTTCGAGGCGATTCTGAATCGCGTTCCGGCGGCCATCACGCAACTAAATCCTCAGGTTCCCCAGAAGCTCGAAGAAATCATCGCCAAGGCGCTCGAGAAAGACCGCCGGCTGCGCTACCAGAGCGCGGGCGATATTCGCGTGGACCTGGAAAGATTGCGAAGAGGCAGCGACGCGTCACATTCCGCGGCGAGGGCGGTAGCGCCGGGCTTCAGCCCGGCAGGTGCCGACCTAAAGGTCGCCTCTACGGAAAGCGGCGGCAAGCCGCCGCAGTCCATAACCGGCGGCGAGACGCCGCCGCTACAGCCATCTGTGACGGATTCGAGCTCGGACACGCAAATCGCCATCAGTTTGGTGCGGCGCCACAAGGCGGGCGCGGGGCTGGCGCTGGCGGCAGTGCTGGTGGTGGCCGGAATCGTCGCCTGGCGTGTCGGAGCGTTTTCGCGCTCCGCCAAGCTCACCACCAAGGACTCGATCCTGGTCACCGACTTCGTGAACACCACGGGCGACGCCGTTTTTGATGGCACGCTCAAGACCGCGCTCGCCGTGGACCTGGGACAGTCGCCCTTCCTGAACGTTTACCCCGACAGCGGAATTCAACGGGCCCTCAAGTTCATGAACCGCCCGGCGGACACGCGCATCACCCGCGAAGTGGGGCGCGAAATTTGCCAGCGCAACGCCATTAAGGCGATGCTGACCGGCTCGATTTCGAGCCTCGGCAGCCAGTACGTGATCACCCTCGATGCCGTCAACGGCGCGACCGGGGACACGTTGGCCGAAACGCAAGCACAGGCCCCAAGCAAGGAAAAGGTGTTGGACGCGCTGGGCTCCGCCGCAACCCAACTGCGCTCGAAGCTCGGCGAATCGCTGGCCACCGTGCAGAAATTCGATAAGCCGCTGGCCGAGGCTACCACGTCGTCCCTTGAGGCGCTCCAGGCGTTCACGCTCGGCAATGAGGCGTTCGACACGAAGGGCGACCAGATTCACGCCATTGCGTTTTACAAGCGCGCCATCGAGCTCGACCCCAATTTCGCCATGGCCTACGCGCGGCTGGGTACGATTTACGGCAATTACGGCGAGGACGAGCAGGCCTACCAGAATCAAACGAAAGCCTTCGAGCTGAGGGACCGTGCCAGCGAGCGGGAAAAGCTTTACATCACGGCGCACTACTATGGCGGCAGCGGTCAAATCGAAAGGTACGTCGAAACCTGGGAGCTTTACAAGCAGACTTACCCTCGGGACCCTCTCCCTCTCACCAATCTGGCGGCTGTTTACCCCATGCTCGGCAAATTCGACGAGGCGCTCAAAGACAACCTGGAGGCTCTTCGCTTGGGTCCGGACAGCTGGATCAATTATGAGAATTGCGCCGACTCCTACATGTATTTGAACCGCATGGACGAGGCCAAAGCCCTCCTCCATGAGGCGAGCCGGCGCAATTTCAACGATCCCGACATCTATTTCAACCTTTCCCAGATTGCTCTTTCCGAAGGTGATGAGGCGGGGCGGAAGCAAGCCGATGCTCAGGCCTCGGCCGAGCCGGGCGGCCAGGTGATGGTGACCTTCCGCGATGCGATGCTGGCCGCTGCGCGCGGCCAGCTCCGCCAGGCGGGCGAATTAGTCAAGCGGGACGCTGAACTCTCCACTCAAATCAACATGAAAGAGAATGCGGCGACATCCTGGGGCTACTTCGCTTCGGTCGAAGCCTTCTTCGGCGAAAAGCAGCAGGCCACCCAGGACGCCGGCGCGGCCTTGAACCTTTCCCGGGGCGCCCACGCGAAACTGTTCGCCGCTCTCGCGCTGGCGCAGGCGGGGCAAGAGGCCAAGGCGCAGGCGCTGGCCGGTGAAGTATCCAAGAGCAGGCCCGACGCCGTCTTCGTGCATTCGGTCTTTGGCCCGGCCACCCAGGCCGTCATCCAAATGAGCCACGGGAACGCGGCGAAAGCGATTGAGATGCTCGAACCGGCGCGCGCTTACGACTACACGTTCCGGCCGATCCTGTTTCTTCGCGCCCAGGCTTACCTCGCGGCCAAGCGGCTCGCCGACGCCGAGCGGGAATTCAAAAGGGTCATCGCGCTCAAGAGCGAAGATCCTTCTGACCCATTCGCTTCGCTGGCGCAACTGGGTCTGGCGCGCGCCTATGCCTTGGCCGGCGATAAAGACAAAAGCCGCACCGCTTACCAGAACCTCCTTGCCCTGTGGAAAGACGCCGACCCCGACGTTTCCCTCATCCAAGAAGCTAGGGCGGAATACGCACGGCTTCAATAAGCAGAAAAGACAGGCGCGCAGGAATCGTAAGGACATGCCGCGGCGTGCGCCGGCGGCCGGGCACCGCGAGGTTTCTCGTGCCGGCGCCGCGATACGGCCAAATCGCTGCGGGCGCGCCCTGTATCGCCAGAGCAGAAACAGGTGGATGTCATCGGACGGACCTGGGGCGTGCAGGAGGACTCGCTGCCGGCGCTGGGCGTCGTCTGGGCCTTGTCATTCGCTGGGGCGAGGTTCAGGGTGTCGCGTTCAGGAGGAACGCTGGTCCATGGCGTATTGCCGCCCGCAGGGTTGCGACATTATGTCCCGCGTAAAAGACCGGTGACTTTGTGCCCGTAGCATGGACAATTTGTCAGGCAGCTTGGCCGGGCGGGGCTACTTGCCGGTGCAGCAGTGCGATGATACGCGTGATACTGATGACACAACTGACACACTTTTTTTCGGGCCGGCCTTTCGGTCGAGGAATTATTCGGCCGGCTTCTCAGGACGCAACAGCGGGAAGAGAATCACGTCGCGGATGGAGCGCGAGTTGGTGAGCAGCATCACCAGCCGGTCAATGCCGATGCCTTCGCCGCCCGCGGGCGGCATGCCGTAGCTGAGCGCGCGGATGTAGTCCTCATCAATCGCGTGCGCGGTGAGGTCGCCGCGCTCGCGCAGCAGTTGCTGGTACTCAAAGCGGTCGCGTTGCTCGGCGGGATCGTTGAGCTCGCTGAAAGCGTTGGCGATTTCCATGCCCGCGATGTAGAGCTCGAAGCGTTCGACGAAATTGGGGTCGTCGGGCTTCTGTTTCGAAAGCGGCGAGACTTCGAGCGGGAAGTCCAGAATGAAAGTGGGCTGAACCAAGTGGCTCTCGGCCACCGCTTCGAAGAGCGCTTGTAAAGCCACGCCGGGCGCGGTGCCCGCTGGCAGAGGCACCGCTTCGTGACCCGCGCCGGATTTGGCGGCCCACGCGTTGTGCGCTTCGACCCACTGGAAGATGGCTCTGGGCTCGCGCAGGTCTTCGAGCGCCGGGCGAGGCGTGGCCGCGTCCGGCCAGAAATGCACGAGGGCTTCCTTCATCGTGTAGCGCTCGAACTTCGCGAGAGAAATTTGCTGCGCGGCGAATTCGAATTCCAGTTTCCCCAGCACCGCTTGCGCCACGTGGCACAGCAGGCGTTCGGTGAGCGCCACCATGTCGTTGTAATCGGCGTAGGCCTGGTAGAACTCGAGCATGGTGAATTCGGGATTGTGCTGGGTCGAGATTCCTTCGTTGCGGAAGTTGCGGTTGATTTCGTACACGCGGTCGAAGCCGCCCACCAGCAAGCGCTTCAAATAAAGCTCCGGCGCGATGCGCAGGTAAAGGTCCATATCGAGCGTGTTGTGGTGCGTGACGAACGGCCGCGCCATCGCGCCGCCGGCCAGCGGCTGCATCATGGGGGTTTCGACTTCGAGAAACCCTTCGCCGTTCAAAAACTCGCGCAGCGCGGTGATCAGCTTGCTGCGCTTCTCGAAGACTTCGCGCACGCCGGCGTTGACCATCAGGTCCACGTAGCGCTGGCGATAGCGCGCTTCCACATCGGTGAGGCCGTGCCATTTTTCCGGCAGCGGCAGCAGCGCCTTGGAAAGGAAATGAAGATGATCGGCGTGAACGGTCAGCTCGCCGGTGCGTGTGCGGAACAGGTAGCCCTCGGCGGCGATCAGGTCGCCGAGGTCGAGCAGCTTGAAGAGTTCCCAGTCGCGCTCGCCCACCGCGTCCAGTCGAACGTAAATCTGCAGGCGCTCGCCGCCTCCCGCCAGATGCGCGAAGGCGGCCTTGCCGTGCGGCCGCAAGCTCATCACGCGCCCGGCGACGCGCACCGCGACCTTCTGCGCGGCCAGCTCTTCCGTGGTCTTCCTTGAGTAATCAGCCAGGACTTGGGGAATCGCGTGGGTCAGCTCAACCTTGCGCGGGTAAGTTTCAAAGCCCAAATCAGCGATGGCCCGCAGCTTCTTCTTGCGTTGTTGCGCGAGGTCCTGGCCTTCGTTTTCGGGGACGGTCAAAGGCGACTCCCTTTCTTGACGTAAGATGCCGCTTGGACAGCGAACCTGGAATTATAGGGGGGGGCGGAAAAGGCGTCAAGGAAGCGCGCGGGCGCCCGGCGAGTGAGTCGCACCTTCTTTATCTCTCTTACTCGAAGGTAAAGGGATGAGGATAAGTATTGAATGTGTGGTGGCCTTTCCTTATAGTAGGGCGAATGAACTGGTTCTGGGGCGGGTCAATCCTTGCTGGCTTCGGGCTCGCGCTGAGGCGGCTGCTCAATTTGGGAGCGCCCGCGGTGAGCTCGGCGTCCGCGCTCCACTCGCTCAGCAGCGGGCGCGAAGCGATTTATCAATCCGTCGCGCAAGAATTGGAAACCCAGTGCGTGATTCTGGGAATCACCCTCAACGACGCCATTGATGAAAAAGACGCGGGCCATGCCGAAATCGCCTCGCGGCTGGTGCGATTGTGCGCGGGGGAGTGGGATCGCGTAACCGAGGTTCTAGGTGGCCTGCTCAAAGTTGTCACCAAGCGTATGCCCGAGGCGCAGGTGGCTGTTCCGCTGCGGAGCCTCTCGGCCCAGCGGTTCAAATCCCGCACCATGACCGATTTCTTCCGAATGTACGAACTGCTGGACCAACTCGTGTTCAGGTCCAGAATGCGGTTCCAGCTCCAACTCCGCGTGCTGCGCCGCGCCAATGAGACGCTGACCGCCGAATTCCGCAAGAACTTCCGCTACGCCGAACGGACCGGCGACCAACCCCCCGAATACTGGAGCCGGTTGGACCTGCTCTTTCACGACTTCGATCTGCTGAGCAAGGAAATACTCCTCGCTTTTCGCACCTTCCTGGCTTGTCTGCCCGATTCGGCTGTAAAGGCCTTTGCCGCCGATGTCAGCGCGCTCCGTCCGCGGCCCGAGCGTGTCATCCCGGTCTGAGCCGGCTCTCTTTTCGCAACCCGGACTTTTTGCTTGCTCCCGAGAGAGCGGAAGACCGAGTCGCTCCCGCTCCCCTGAACCATAACCTCCCTGCTTGCGCTGGCGCGGAGGAGGAAGCAAGTTTTGATTCCGCTTCACCAGATTGCCCAGCAGGAACAGGCCATAAAACAATTCCGGTCGCGCCCGTCCTGCGTTCCACGTCCGGCGAATGGGATTGTCCTTCCAGTCCCACAGCCTCTGCGGGTTCCAGTCAATATTCGCCGGACGTGCGTCCCATTCGCCGCGCGGATAACAGAATG
Source organism: Acidobacteriota bacterium (assembly GCA_024638215.1). Taxonomy (GTDB): domain Bacteria; phylum Acidobacteriota; class Terriglobia; order UBA7540; family UBA7540; genus JAHEKS01. The sequence continues at coordinate 15,256 of JAHEKS010000059.1, forward strand.
CGCCCACCGCCTGAATGCCTATGGAAACGGCGATGGCCGCGAACGCGGCAGCCGCAAGCGGCCGGCGGGATCGAACCTGCGGCCAGACGGGAATCAGAAAGAGGGCCAGAAAGGGAAGAAGGTCGCCCATATAGCGCGGCCCAAAGCACCATCCGCCCCACCACGTGCCGAGAGCCGAGTGCGCCGCAAAGAATCCCATCATACCCACAATGACGTATCGAACCGCCGGCAGTCGGTTCTCCTTCCAGGCGAGCGCCATCCCCCAAAGCGCCAGAATCGTCCAGGGCATGAAAAACAGCAGGCCGCGGCCGGGGCTGAACAAGAGCCCCGCGGCCCCTTCCCAGACCGGCGCCGCCTTGTATACGTGAAACCCGGCGGCGGTTGCCGTCCAGACCCGGGGATACCCTCCCAGAAGCTTGCCGAAGAAATAGAAATTGTAGCCTAGAACAAGCGACCCCAGGACCACCAGGGGCGCGAAGAAGGGCACGAATTCCCGGCGGCCGCGCCGGGCAAAATAGATCAGGAAGGGAAGAACGACGATCGTGTTCACGGCGTTGTTGGCGGCGGCGCCGGCCAGGGCCAGCCCGCACCAGAAGGAGCGGCGGCGCGAAGATTCCTCTTGCAGCAGGCCCCACAGCAATCCGGCGAAGCACAATTGAGTGAAACCGTGCCGCCACAAACCCTGACTGGAGATGCTCCACGGAGTACCGGCGAGGCCGTAAACCAGCGTTGCCAGCAGGCTGAGATCGGGCGAGGCGATTTTTCGCAGCGCCGAGTAGAGGATCAGCGCCGAAAGCGCGGTCATCAGGCTGGCGCTAAGCTTGGCCATCCAGTCAATGAGGGTTGTGAGAAGGATGTCGCCCTGGTGCAGCGGCGGATTCTGTCGCGCCACCAGCCAGGCCGGCAGCACGTAAAGCGGAGTGATCGCGAGAGGCATGATGACCGGATAGGAAGACATCCAGTGGCCATGCGATTTGCGCAGGAAATAGACTCCGTTGACGGGGCCGGCCGACGCCACGTAGGGTGCAACCCACCGGTCCAGGTAGAGAGAGTGGTCCAGGAGAAGGCTGAAGGGCAGCAGGCGCGAAGGCAGCGAGTCCTCGAAACGCACGCAGCGGAAATTGATGTTGTAGATTACAAAGAGGAGCAGGAAGACGAGCCAGGGCGAGACGGGGCGGTCCTGGCGCGCGCCCGGCTCGGTCTGCGGTGATTGGGTTTCCGGCTCCATCTCCGGCGTCTTCTCCCCGCGAGTTTACTGCGTCATTCTCAAATCGCTCCGGCTCGTTGTCAATCGAGAAAGGCCGGAGGCGAGAGGGCCGCAAAAACGGCGGGCAAGTCGGTGGAATTGCTGCTCGGCCGAAGCGGTAAGTCCGCTTGGAATGCCGGGCGCGCACAGCGCCGCGAAGCTGAGGGACATGAATCCACTACGAGCCGCCCTGGCTCACCATCCGCCGTTCGCGCGGTCGAGGTCAATCGGCGTCCCATCGTCAAACCTCTCGTGAATGTGAGTGTGCGTGGGACCAAGCCTGCGGCGGCCCCTGGCCGTCGCGGGCAAGACCGGCAGCCCTATCCTACTTCTTCAGCGGCTTGTACTCGACGGTTTTGAAAAACACCACGTCCTTGTCGCTGTGGTTCTGCAAGCCCATGTAGCCGCACTCGGGACGCGGGCCGCGATCCGGCTCAAACTTGAATTTCCTGGGAGGCACCGGCTGGCCCACCGTGTAATCGGTCACTTTCTCACCGTTGACGGTGACGATGGTCCGCAGCCCATCGAGCGTGATTTCCATCGTGTTCCACTCCGGGCCGGGCTTGCCGGGCTTGGCCAGCGGCTTGGTCAGCGAGTAGAGCGTGCCGGTCACGTGATACTCGTCTTCACCGGAAGTTTCCGGGTGGTTGTCAATCTGCACCTCGTAGCCTTTGTTGACGGGCATCCACGCTTCGGTGGGCTCGGTGGGAATGCGGATGAAGACGCCGGAATTGTCGTTGAAGTCGCGCATTCTGTAGACCACGCGCAAGGTGCAGTTGCAGAACTTCTGGTTCGTGTAGTAGAGCAGGCCCATGCCGCCGTGGGTCTTGATCAATCCGTCTTCGACCGTGTCGCCGCCTGGCCCGACGTGCTTCCAGCCGGTCAGATCCTTTCCGTTGAAGAGTTGGGTCCAGCCGCTCGTTTGCGCGGTGGCCGGGACCGCCGCGAGCGCCAGCGCGGCAAAGAATACTAGAGAGCGTTTCAACATGATTCACCTCGTAGGATGAAGCCATCCATTCGCTTTGCTACATTTTACACACAACGCCCTGCGGCGGCGAGGCTTCCCGTGATAAACTCCACTGCGGTGAATCTGCCACGCTTCACCTTGTCTGGCAAGCAAGTAAAGGAGGAATCTCGATGAGGAACAGGCTGACGATCAGTTCATTCATGCTGGTCCTGATAGCGTTTGCGGCGGGAGCGCAATGGGCGCACGCGCAAAAAGGGTTTGAGGTCGTAACCGGCAAGAGCTTCGACCGGGCCGTGCCGAAGGATTTCTATCTGGAAGGGGAGGCCATCCCCACCGAGAAGCGCAACGCCGCGCTGCTGACGGTGCCTTCGGGCCACCGCCTGGTGGTGGCACTTCTTGACACCGCCGGTTACAGCTCGCAGGTCCAGGAAAAGTACATGGGCATGCTGATCAACGAAGGGCCGGTGGTCATCTGCGGAAAACAGCTTGGCGTGGGAAGCTTCGGCATGGGCATGAAGATGCCGCCCGCCGAGAGCGACGCCGACGCCGATTTCTTTCTCTACAACCAGGCGGGCCAGAAGGTTTGCCAGTGCGCCGCCAAAAAGGACAAAGAGCTGAAGCATCCGGTCCCCCTGCAAGTGGTCCTGAAAGGCGAGAAGACAGCCATTTTGTACCTGGGCCGCTACGGGGTTGAGATTAAACCTTAGTGGCGTGGTCAGCGATTCCTCCATTTTGTCACGCGCTCTGAGGCAGAGGCGCTAAGTCTCTTTCTTTCAGCAGGGTGAGAGAGAGCTCCGGCGTGCCCCTCAGAGGAGCGTGTGTCCCTTCGAACCTCTCCGAAGCAAGTTCCTGACATTTTTGCGTATCCTCCTTCAACCTAACTTTTCCAGTCCGCCCTCGTCCAAGTAATCACGGAACAATTGCTCGCCCTGTAGCGTATCGAATGTTAGGACGGTAGTCAGTTTCCGAAGGCGGAGTTGAACATGGCCAACGGCAATGGCAAGAACAATCACAAGCGGCGCAAGAGAATCATTCTGGGAGCCGTCGTTCTGGGTCTGGCAGGAGCGATCGTCAGCATCGGCGCCGCCCTGCGGCCCAATCATGACATTGACCCTTCCAAGATAGCCAAGATCGAAAAGGGCGACATCGCCAAGTCCGTGGTAGCCACCGGCAAGATTGAACCGCTGACGAAGGTGGAAGTGAAGTCCAAGGCCAGCGGCATCGTGGAGAAGGTGCTGGTGGACTACGGCGATCGCGTCAAGACGGGGCAGGTGCTGGTCGAGCTGGACAAGGAACAGCTTGAGGCGCAGGTGCGCGAGGCGCGTGCCAACCTGCTGGCCGCCGAGGCTTCGACCAAGGCCGCCCAGGCCACCTACGAGCGCAACAAGGTGGACGCCGCGGGCCCCGACGTTCCTTACCTGAAGTCCAGCATGGACCGCGCCCACACGCTCTATCACGACGGGTTGATTTCCGAAGCGGTGATGGAAGACGCGGAAAAGGCCTACCAGCTCGCCCTCAACAAGCAGATGTCCGCGACACGGAATCTCGCCGTAGCGCGCGCCGATATCGCCCGGGCGCAGGCGCAGGTGGCGCAGGCGCAGGCCGTGCTCGACAGCGACGAAGAAGATTTGCGCAACTCCACCATCGTCAGCCCCATTGACGGGCTGGTGCTCTCGCGTGACGTGGAGGTGGGCGACGCCGTCAGCTCCATTCTCGTCCTGGGTTCGCAAGCGACGCTGGTGATGACGCTGGGCGATGTCAGCGAAGTGTACGTGAAAGGCAAAGTGGACGAGGCGGACATCAGCCGCGTCTATCTGGGCGAACCCGCGCGCATCACCGTCGAATCGCTCAAGGGCAAAAAATTTGAAGGCAAGGTGACCAAAATCTCGCCTATGGGAGTGGAAAAAGACAACGTCACTACCTTCGAGGTGCGCGTCTCCATACGCAATCCCAGCGGCGAACTCAAGGCCAATATGAGCGCCAACGCCGAGATCATCCAGGAAGAAAAGCACAACGTTCTGCTGGTGCCGGAGACCGCGGTGGTTTACGACAAGGACCGCAAGACTTTTCTCGAAGTGCCCGACGCCAACGCCAAGGACGGCCGCCGCAAGGTTGCGGCCACGCTGGGAATCTCCAACGGCGTGAAAGCTGAACTGCTCAGCGGGTTGAAGGAAGGGGACAAGGTAATTCTGCAATAAGACGTCCTTTGTCCTTGGTCCGTTGTCCGTTGCCTTCGCAATAACGGGCAGCGACGAGTCGCTAGAGGCTGCTAACTCCGTCAGCACCGGCTACCAGCAACCGACAACGGACAAAGGACGACTGATTACTGAATACTGAGAACTGAGAACTGAGAACTGAGAACTTGCTCCAATGACCTTCACCGACCTGCTGCTCGACACAATTCGCACTCTCTGGTCGCACAAGCTGCGGACGTTCCTCACCATGTTCGGGATTGCGTGGGGGATCATCTCGATCACCCTGATGGTGGCGGCGGGCGAAGGCTTGAACGTCGGCATCACCAAACAGCAGGAAACCTTCGGCAAAGACATCATGATCGTCTTCAACGGCCGCACCAGCATGCAAGCGGGCGGGTTGAGAGCGGGCCGCGACATCCGCTGGGACGACACGGATTATGTTTACGCCCAGGAGGAATCGCCCTCCTGCAAGTACGTCCTGCCGGAACTGGGCCGGGACGGCTTGAGCGTCGTTAGTCCTTTCAACAACGCCTCGCCGAACGTGGTCGGCTCGCTCCCGCCCTTCGCCGAGGTTCGCTCCGTCAAGGTGGCGCAAGGCAGGTTCTACAACTGGAACGACGTAAAATCCGCCCGTCGCGTGGCCTTTCTGGGCTCCAATATCAAGAAACAGCTCTTCGCCTCGCGTGAGGCGGTGGGACAGACCATCACCATCAACGGGCTTCCTTTCACGGTGATTGGCGTCATGCAGAGCAAGGACCAGAATTCCAGCTACGACGGATGGGACGTGGACAAGGTCTTCATTCCTTTCACCGCCATCATGCGGGATTTCCCCGAAAAGCCCCCTGCCACCGCGCACAACATTGACCACTTTCTGGTGACGCCCAAGTCCACCGCGCAGCACCTGGCCTGCAAAGGCGAAGTTCTGCGCGCGCTGGGCCGGCTGCATGGATTCGACCCGACAGACAAGGAAGCCGCTCCCATCTGGGACACAATTGAGGGTGCCAAGGCCTTTTCGTTGCTGATCGAAAGCATGAAGCTGTTCCTGGGCGCGGTCGGGCTGGTCTCGCTCTTCCTGGGCGGCATCGGCGTGATGAACGTCATGCTGGTGGCGGTGCGCGAGCGGACGCGCGAAATCGGCGTGCGCAAGGCCGTGGGCGCCAGCTCCAAATCCATCCTCAAGCAGTTCTTCGTGGAAAGTATGATCGTC
>JAHEKS010000060.1 GCA_024638215.1 Acidobacteriota bacterium
TTAGCCCGACCCAGAGGCCGGCCATCACGAAAGCGGGAAGCGTGAAATCGGCGCCGGCCGCCACGGATTCTCCAATCGAGCCGATGGTGCGCGCGATGTTCTCCTCCAGCAGCGACCCCTTCATCAAGCGCAGGATCGCCATTCCGATGACCGCGGCAGGGTACGTGGCCGCGATGGTCATCCCCGCCTTCAAGCCGAGGTAGGCATTGGCGGCGCCCAGGATGCCGGTCATCACCGCGCCGATCAGGATGGCGCGCAGGGTGAATTCCTTCATCTCCATGGTTTCCGGCACGAAGGGCGTGTGCTTCTTGCGGCCGGAGCCGGGCTCGGTAGCTTGCGTGCTCATAGGCGAGAACCTCTGTCAGGAATAACTTGCGGGATGCTCATGCGCTCAACTTCGCTCTCACTTTTTCGCTGACGCGTTTGCCGTCGGCGTTCTTGCCCTCCAGTTTCGCCATCGCTGCTTTCATCACTTTCCCCATTTCCTTGGCACTCGCGACGCCGGTTTCGGCGAGGGCGGCGGCGATGGCGGCGTCAATCTCGGCGTCGCTGGCCGCGGCGGGCAGGTAGGTTTCCAGGATTTTGATTTCTTGTTCCTCTTTCGTCGCCAGATCTTCGCGGCCGCCTTTGCGGAATTGTTCTACCGAATCGTGGTGCTGCTTGACCAGAGTCCGCAGCACCGCCGTCGCCTGTGCGTCGTCGAGCGGCTTGCCGAGCTCGATTTGTTTGTTCTTGAGCGCCGCCTTGGTCATGCGTAGCACGGAGAGCCGAAGCTCCTCCCGCGCTTTCATGGCGGCGGTCAGGTCTTTTTCGATTTGTTCCGTAAGTCCCATTTTGTTCCCCGGTTCCGTCCCCGCAAAATCCCGGCGACTATATCACAAAGGGCCGCAAGAGGGACGGGAGGGAATTGTTACTTTGAGACTAGCGGCAAGGTGGCGTTCGTATAGTCTTCCTTCGAAGCCGTCACGACAATTGCGCCGGCTTTTGAGCCCTTGGGGAATTCCATGGAAGCGTGTCCCGCGCTATCCGTGGTCAATGTCTTTCCGGCAACGGAAAGCTTCGCTCCGGCGACGGGATCGCCCACGTCGCTCACCGTAAACACGACCTTGCCGCCCTGCGATGCCGCGAAACTCGTCGGGCTGGCGCTGAGGCTGAGGGGCGGAAAAACCTGCATGTGCCAGGTCGCCAGGCCCTGCGATTCGACCGTCATCGAAGCGAGCAGATCGAGCGGCCCCAGCGAACCTTCGCCGCCGACTTTCCAGATGAAACTCGTTCCTTTCGGAGGCGTCTCCGCGACCACGGGCCCGAACTTATTCGCGGCCCGATTCGATCGCACGGCGTAGATTCGGCCGCTTCGCATCCACATCAGCCACAGCCGTCCCTCCGGCCCCGCCGCAATGTTCACGAAGCGCGCGCCCGGAGCCTGTTCCACCACCATCGGCTGGGCGGCCTTGTACGGACACGCATTCACGGTCTTGCAGGTTGGATAGCCCGAGCAATAGCCCAGGTAAATCCCCGGCGCGCCTTGACGCGCGGTGATGCCGACACGCTGGTCAGCGGAAAGCGATTCGGCGCGCGTCTCGCTGGCGGAGCCGGGAACATAAGTTGCGGCGCCGAGGGAGGGCAAGATCGTCTGCGCCACCAAGCCATTAGACTTGCTGATATTCGAATACCACTCGAGCACCACCTCGCCGCTCTGGGAATCGGTTACCAGCTTGGGCTGATAGGTGCAGCAGCGAGTCTCCAGTTTGAGGTCGGGTTGGTTGGGGTCAAGTCCGACGTGCGTCTGGAGCGCGAACGAGATCGCCCAAGCCGTGACGAAGTCGCCACTCTTACTGATGGTCGCCGCTGTCGGACTCGCATACACACTGTGGGATTGGGCTTTGGCGCCGGTTTCGAGATTCCAAGCGGAGCCCGTTTCGTCCGAGGTTGCCATGTAAAGCGACCCTGCGCTGTAAGGGTCTTTCGTGTCCGTCGAGCGCAGCCCGCCCCAGAAGGCATACAACTTGCCGCCCGCCGCCACCACGGCAGGAGTGGAGAGGGTCGCCCAGTTATGCAGCACGGCGGAGGGCGAGCCAGCCACCTGGCCGTCCTTTGAGATCGCCGTGTGCATCAAGTCCTGATTGCTTCCATCTTTGCGCAGCCAGAGGACGTGCAAAGTTCCGTCCGCGGTCCTCGCCTCGGAAACCTCGTCGCTGTTCCTTCCGGTCGTATCCGTGATGCGCGTCCAGTGGCTCGCCGGGGATTGTTGAGCGCGCGCGGTGCGCAGAGGTTCCACGGCCAGGACGGTCAGGAGAGAAAACGTCAACAGCCCGATCAAGGACTTGAAGGAAATTCTCGGCAGCATGATTCGCCTCCGAAAGTTTATTGGGATGGGCAGCCCATGGTGCTAGAAGAGCTTAGGTAGGGTACCAAATCCGCGAGGTACGCCAAAGTCTTTTCTGGCGAGCGGACCCCTCTCACCGCCGGGCGATGGGGACGTATTTCAGGCCGCGCGGGCGGAAGGTGCTTCAGCAGGTCAATGACCTCCGGCGAGAGGGCGCGGTTATGGGCGAGTTCCTTCCTCAAGTCATCCAGTTCGGCTTGCTTCGGGAGGCGTCCGTTCAAGAGAAGACAAACGACTTCCTCAAACGTGGAGTGCTCGGCGAGATCGTGAATATCGTAGCCGCGGTAGAGGAGTTTCCCTTGCTGGCCGTCAATCGAACAGATCTCTGAAGTCGCGATGACCAGATCCTGCAGGCCCGCTTTCACTTCGGCCATGACCAACCCCCTTTTTTCTGCCGAGCCCCCTTTTTTAGACTGGCGGGCCTGGAATCACACACCATGGCGCGCGGACAGGACAAGAAGTCTTTGCCGGTCAAGAGGCAAGGGAAGCCCAGCGTGGGATAGCAAAATAGTCTGGAGGGACTGTTTATCGCTGCCGCGCCGATCTCGGGCGGCTCTTTTCCTCACAGATTGATTTTGTGCTAACCCTCCGCTATTCTGGCTTTGGGCCTGGTTTGCAGCAGCCATGAAGATTTTTGATCCTCACATTGCGACGGGAATATTCTTTCTTATCGCCACGATCCTGTTTTTGGCGGCCAGGTTCCATCGCGCGCCGAAACGGGGGGCCTTCCGCTGGGGGGGCCAGGTGGGACTGGTTGCGGTTCTTGCTGCGGAGGCCTTGCTGTTTCTACGCACCCCTTGGATCACAACGTTCTTCACCCCGCTGGTCTGGACCGGTTATCTGCTGCTGGTGGACGCTCTGGTCGCTAACCTCAAAGGCGAGTCTCTTCTCGGGAATTCTCCTCGCCGGTTTCTCTCCCTGGCTTTCTGGTCAGTGCCGCTCTGGCTGATCTTCGAGGCGTACAACCTGCGCCTGGTGAACTGGACCTACGTCGGCTTGCCCGAGAATCTGGCGCTGCGCGACTTCGGCTACGCCTGGTCGTTCGCCACAATCTGGCCGGCGATTTTTGAGACCGCTGATTTCATCAGAGCGCTCGGCCTGTTTTCAGGGACTCGGCACCCGCGCGCCGGGATCAGCGGCACGGCACGGGCGGCGATGGTTCTCTGCGGCCTGGCGTTCGTCACCCTTCCCGTGCTCGTTCCCCAGAGCCTGGGCCGTTATCTTTTCGGAGCGGTCTGGATCGGCTTCATCCTGCTTCTTGACCCCTTGAACTATTACTGGAAAGGATATTCCTTCCTGAGCGATTTCGAGTCTGGAAACCTCGCGACGCTGAAGTGTTTTCTCGCGGCAGGCTGGATCTGCGGCATCCTGTGGGAATTCTGGAATTACTGGGCTGCCGCGAAATGGGTTTACATTTTTCCCGTCGGCCAATCCTGGAAGGTCTTTGAGATGCCCCTCGCGGGTTATCTCGGTTTTCTTCCCTTCGCGCTGGAGTGCAAAGTGCTGTACGAGTTCCTGAGGAACGTGCGCGGCCGTCTGGTTCAGGAGCGCGGCCTGAGCGCCTGGGAATTGCCGAAGCCCCGGAACGCAGGATGAGCAAACGTCCTTTCTTTCAAACCCCGCCCGGCGGGAGGAGCGGGCGGGCGTCATTCGGCCCGCCGGCGGAGAGGGCCTGAAGCTTTCGCTCCGGCCTTCGGGCCGTAATCCCAAGTTCAAAATGATGCATCTGACTAAAGAGTCGCGCGGAGAATCATGACTTCAGCAAGAAAAAGACCTGCCTGCTGGCTGGCCTTGATGCTGCTCCTGGGAACGTGCGGTTGGGCTGAGGCGGGCGCTCCGGCGCCGGCCCCGCAGGAGAAGCAGGCCGCCGAATTCGAAACCGCGCGCCGCGGGCTCGACGCGCTGATGAATGGCGAACCCGGCGCGGCGATTCAAATCTTTCACGACATTCAGGCAAAGGACCCGGAATCTCCCCTCGGCGACCTGTTGGAGGCCGACGCCCTGTGGTGGAAGATCTACTACGCCACCGGGAACCTGATTAATCCCGACGTCTTTGACGTGGTCAACTCGGATACGACGCCCTACGACGCGCAGTTTGACGGACTGATCAATACCGTCATCCGCAAGGCGCAGGCGCGGATCGGCGCCGGCCAGGACGTGGCGCGCAACGAGCTCTATCTGGGCATGGCCTATGGCCTTGAGGCGCGCCTGACGGGAATGCGCGGCGACGACCTGGCCACCGCGCGCGCGGGAAAGAAGATGCGCGCGACGCTTCTCGACGCCATTGCTAAAGATCCCAATCTCAACGACGCCTATCTGGGCGTGGGGATTTATAACTACTTTGTGGATACGCTGCCCGCCATCGTCAAGCTTATCCGCTGGTTCATCGGCTTGCCGGGCGGCAGCCGCGAAGAGGGCCTGCGCCAGATCGAGCGCACCGCCACGCGCGGCGACCTGGCGCGTGGCGAAGCGGAGTTCTATCTGGCCAAGGACTACTCCCGCCCCTACGAACACCAGTATCAGAAGTCACTCGACCTCTTCCAGCAATTGGCGCGCGAGTATCCGCGCAACGGCCTTTGGAAAATTCTGACCGGCAGCCTGGAAATCCGATTGGGCCACACGGCGGAAGGTGAAGCGCTGTACCGCCAAGTGCTCAAGGAGACGGCCGGCGAAAAAAGCGAGGCGGGCCGCGCTTTTCACCGCGCCGCACTGAAGGCCTTGCAAGAGCAGCACCCCGGCGAACAATCCAGCGATTAGCCGGGGCTCGGACAGGGCAGGGGCTAGGCTTCCCGGCGGCTGCCGCCTGAGTGAGCGGCATCCGCTTGCGGCGTCACGGCAATCGCGCGCCGCCCGAGCAGGTTGAGCTTGTACTTGCGGATGGTCTCGATCGGAATGCGCTGGCCCGAAGGGGTGACGAACGCCAGAGCATCCTCGGGACACTGCACCACGCAGGCGCCGCACTGCACGCAAGCGTCGGGCAAAGCAATCAGCGCCTTGTGGCGCTCGGTATCAATCACATAACAATTTTTCGGGCAAACCTCCCAACACATGGCGCGGCCCTGGCATGCGTCCGAATCCAATTCAATGTGAAGCAGCCGGTCCTCGTGCAGCCCGCTTTTATAAAGGGGCGTGCTTCCTGCAAGGTCCATGCCGACGAGCAGCACGATGAAGAGCGACGCGAGCCCCCAGCCGATCAGGGCGTGAATGTTCCAAGCGTCTTTCCAGTACTCGAAGCCGCACAATCCCGCCACGAATGCCAGCCACACCACCAGAAGGCGCCGGATGGATGGATCAAAGAACACCAGGTAGCGCGTCCAGCCGGGGGTTTCGCGGGCACCGTGCTCGGCGCGTCCGCCAAGCCATGGGAAGAAACCGAATAGCGCAACCGCGATCGTCCACGCCATGGCCACGAAAGGCAGCACCAGGCGTGGCCAGCCGAGGGCGAGAATGACTCCGCCGATGGCGGAGACAGGAAATGCCCAAGTCACAGCCATCTCCAGACGGCGAAGAAGCGGAAAGCGGACGTGGCGCATTTCGTTCGTCTTGTGATTCGTCGCGAGGTACGCGGGCAGGTCGCGAGCCTCGACCGGCCCGAAAACCGCGTGCCAGCCGGTGCGCTCTTGAACCAGTTTTCTTTCGACGCCGGTCGCGCTGAGCTGGGGCAGAATCAGGCGGCGATGATCCACCTCGCGTTCAATGCCGCTGGTCCGCAGAATGGAAATGACCTGGTGCGCGGTGAACATTCCGCCCGCCGCGCTGCACCACACGTTGATGCCCCGCGTCGGCGCGACCAGCAGGAAAGCGTTCTGCCCGCGCAGAGCGCGCAGTACACGCCGGACAGTTAAATCATAGTTGCACGTCAGCAGCACCGGAGCGTCGCGGCCGGGATGGCCCACGCGGATCAATCGCGGCAAGGTCGGCCAGGGAAGAACCCGCAGACAGGTCTCGACGACCTCAGAGAAGGCGTCACGCACCCACGCCATCGCGCGCCTCCTTTCTCTCGGCTTCGAGAAGGGTAAAGTCGCCCAGGCGATTGCTTTCGCGGCGCAGCAGCGAAAAACCAGCGGCCGCAATTTCTTCTTCCAGCCCGCGAACCGCGTGCGTGCTGGTTTGCGTCAGCGCGTAGGTGATGGCTGCGAGGGGCGCTCGCAGCATGGTTTGGAGAGCTCGCCGGCCGAATGTTCCAGCGCGCACCTCGTCCGCAATCAGCAATTGGCCGCCCGCGCGCAGCAGGCGGTGGCATTGCCGCAGAGTTTCCGCCCGCTCCGCCGGGCTCAGTTCGCTGAACATGAGGACGCTCGCGATCGTGTCGAAGGAAGCGGGGGGGAAGCAATCCACCAACTCCACTGCCCCCGCCTGCACCCAGTTGAGCGCCGCGCCGGGCGGCGCTTTCAGGCGGGCCACGTCAAGCATCTCGGGAGAGAGATCCACGCCGGTCACGCGATGCCCGCGCGCCGCTAACCGCCGTGCAAGGTTTCCGGTGCCGCAACCAAGGTCCAGAGTGTCCGGGCCGCGCGCGAGCTGGGAGACGCGCCCATAAACCGAATTGATGCGTCCCAGCGATAACAAGCGAATTCCAAAGTCATAACGCTCCGGTGCCGATTCGAGGATGCGCATCCAGACATAGGTGCTCACTCTTTCATGCTAGGACTCGAAAGCCAGCGCGTCAACGTAACAAGCGATTCGAGTTCTTCAGGCAGGCCGAGGGCGGTCGAACGAAGCGGTTTGTTCGTGCGCGTGGTAGGAGCTGCGAACCAGCGGCCCGGACGCAACGTGGCGAATGCCCAGCCGCTGGCCTTCGCGTTTGAGCGCCGCGAATTCTTCCGGCGAGTAAAAGCGCGCCACCGGCAACTGGTCGCCCGAGGGCCGCAGGTATTGCCCGATGGTGACGATGCCCACGCCGGCAGCGGCGAGGTCCGCGAGGACGGCGCAGGTCTCCTCAAGCGTTTCGCCCAGGCCGACCATCAATCCTGATTTGGTGGGAATCGCGGGCGCGAGTTCGCGCGAGCGTTGGAGCAGCCGCAGCGAGCGGTCATAATACGACCCGCGCCGCGCCGCCGGATACATGCGCGGAACCGTTTCGATGTTGTGATTGAGAACGCCGGGCCGCGCCGCGAGCACGATTCCGAGCGCCTCATCCGAGCCGCGAAAGTCGGGAATCAGAACTTCCACCTGGCAACCTGGAATTTTCTCGCGCAGGGCTTCGATGGTGCGCGCAAAGATCGTCGCGCCACCATCTTTCAAATCGTCGCGGTCAACCGAAGTTACGACGACGTACTTCAGGCCCATGCGCGCGGCGGCCGCGGCCACGCGTTCGGGCTCGGCCAGGTCCACCTCGCCCGCGGGCTTGCCCTTGGGCACGGCGCAGAATCCGCAGCGGCGCGTGCACAGTTCGCCCAGGATCATGAAAGTCGCGGTGCGGTGAGCCCAGCACTCGCCCACATTGGGGCAGCGCGCGCTCTCGCACACGGTGTGCAATTCGAGCTCGCGCACGATGCCCTTCAGGTCGTGGTAATTGTCGCCGCCCGGCAGGCGCACCTTCAGCCACTCCGGCCGCCGCGCGCGCGGCCGCGACAACTCAATCTGAATCAGGCCGGTGCCCATCCTTATCCATTGTACGTTGCCGGACGCCAGCCGACAAGCCCGCGCCCACCGCACCAGCCTCTGCCATGCGGTTCCCGCACACCGGCGCGTTGTCATCTCTGAAAGCGCGACGTGTCAATAGCGAACTCCGGGAGTTCGGCGGGGTCGAGCCCAGTCATCTCTACGCCCTCAAGGGGGCATGAACATGTTCCGGAGGTGTGTCGCATTCCGAGCGAAGCGAGGAATCGCCGCCCCCACCTCACGTTTCAACTTCCGGTTGACCTGGGCGCGCCGTGGCCTTAGATTGATTGCTCCCGCATGGGGCGTAACTCTCGGGCCGCGCGGGCAACTTGCTTTCGATCGCTGCTGATACGGCGAGCCGATGAACCGCCCGCCGCGTTTCGAGAGTCAATTCACAAGGAGCATTCCATGATGAAAAAGAACTGGATCGTTTTTCTTTCGGCTCTGATCGCGATGGCAAGCGTCGCGCTGGCCGTCCACCAGGTCCGCGCGCAGGAAAAGCAGGCGCCGGTCGGCTACGAGGACACGCCGATGCTGCCGGGCGGCAAGTGGCACGTGCACGACGGCCGGCGTCCGCAGCCGCCCGTGGTCACGCCCGCGCCTTTCTTCAACGAGCAGCCGCCCTCGGACGCCATCGTGCTCTTCGACGGCAAGGACCTTTCCAAGTGGGAATCGGCCAAGGGCGGGCCCGCCCGGTGGAAAGTCGAGGACGGCTATTTTGTGGTCGAGCCCGGCGCGGGCGACATCGAGACCAAGGAAAAGTTCGGCGCCGTGCAGTTGCACCTGGAATGGTCCGAGCCCACCCCGCCCGAGGGCACCAGCCAGGAGCGCGGCAACAGCGGCGTGTTCCTCCAGGGACAATACGAAACTCAAATCCTTGACAACTATAACAATATCACATACCCTGATGGCCAGGCGGGAGCGGTGTACGGCCAGCACCCGCCCTACGTCAACGCCTGCCGGCCGCCCGGCGAGTGGCAATCGTACGACATCGTGTTTACGCCCGCCATCTGGCATAACGGCGAGGTCTCGACGCCCGCGTTCATCACCACCTTCCAGAACGGCGTGCTGGTGCAGAATCACACCGAGATTTACGGCTCGACCGGCCACCGCATCTTCCCGCGCTACAAGCCCGAGGTCGGAGACGTCGGCCCGCTGCGCCTGCAGGACCACCACAAGCGGGTGCGTTATCGCAACATCTGGATTCGACCCATCAAGCCGCCCGAGTAGCGCGGCGGTCGCATAGGGGCGATTCATGAATCGCCCCTGCAGGCTGCGGGGCGCTCGCGCGGCGCCCGCGGGCGCCGGTTTTTCGCGCTTCGATCTGGCTTCGGAGGGGCTTCGTTCCCGGTTCGTTTGCCCCGTGGCGTGGGTTCTTTTTTTTGGCCGGCCTTCGTTTTCAATGGCATGGCGGCTTCGATGGCCAAAATGCGAGGCCCCGATTCCCCTGCCTCTTCCTCGCCAAGTTCATGCCACCCGCATGAATACTGGCTGAAATGCGTGTCGGGCGCTTGCGCAATTCGGTCCCTTTTGGCTTCGCTGCATTTTGTTGCAACAAGGTTTCTCATCTATGCGGTTTCTCCGCACACTTTTTCCAACGGCCAGCTTAGCTGATTGAAATGAAACGATGGATACTGCTGACACGACTGACACAATTTGTTTTCGGGAGCTGTCGCAGCCACCGAAGCTAATCCTGACCGAGCCAGGCGCCGACGGCAATGCGCCGAAGGAACTACGCGTGTGGCAGCTGCTTCAACTCAATCCATGCGCGCCCGTGCCGGGTGATATTTTTCCTCCACCCGAACCTCGGCGCATGAGATACTGCGCGCTCGGAATCCGTTATGGCTGAAGCCGCCCAAACGACCGCCGGCGCTCCGCACTTGCGGCGCGTCCTGACGCTCTGGGATCTGATCTTTTACGGCATCGTGCTGATCCAGCCCATCGCGCCGGTGCCGCTCTTCGGCGTGGTGCAGGAGCAATCGCACGGCTTCATCGTGGACACCATCCTCATCGCGATGTTTGCGATGATGGTGACGGCATTCAGTTACGGCCGCATGGCGGCGCTCTATCCTTCGGCGGGTTCGGCGTACACCTACGTGGGCCGCGGGATCAACCCGCACCTGGGATTTCTGGTGGGCTGGGCGATGTTCCTCGACTACCTGCTTCAGCCGCTCATCAACGCGGTGTGGGTTTCGGAAACGCTGCACGGATGGATCCATTGGCTGCCGATGTACGCCTTGATGGCGGGCTTCGTCGGCCTGGTCACCTGGATGAACCTGCGCGGCATCAAGACCAGCGCGCTGGCCAACAAGCTGCTCCTCTCCGCCATGTTTGTGGTGATCGCGGCGTTTGTAATTCTTTCCCTCGTGTACCTGTTCCGCACGCAGGGCCTGCCGGGAGTCCTCTCCACGCAGCCCTTTTATGATCCCAAGACATTCAACTTTTCTCTGGTCAAGGGCGCGGTGCCGGTGGCGGCGCTGACTTACATCGGGTTTGACGGCATCACCACGCTTTCCGAAGACGTCGAGAACCCCAAGCGCAACGTGCTGCTCGCGACCGTGCTGGTCTGCTTGTTCACGGGCCTTTTCGGCGGCCTGGAAGTTTACTTGGCGCAGCGCGCTCACGCGGGATACCAGTTCGCGAACGTCACCGGCGCCTTCATGGACATCTGCCTGACGGTGGGCGGGCGGCCGCTGTTTCTGGCTATGACCGCGGTGACGGTGCTTGCGGCTTTCGGCAGCGCGCTGACGGGCGGGCTGGGCGCGGCGCGCCTGCTCTTCGGCATGGGCCGCGACAACACGCTGCCGCGCGGCATCTTCGGCCACCTCGATGCCAAGCGGAATTCGCCCAACTACAACATCTGGATCATCGGCGTGCTGGCGCTGGGCGGCGGCATCGGACTGGCGCAGGGCGGGCACGGCTACGAGAACGCGGCCAACCTGCTCAACTTCGGCGCCTTCATCGCCTTCATGGGCGTGAACTTTTCCACCTTCTGGCAGTTTGGCGTACGCCTCGCCCACGGGCAGAAGCCCCGTCTGTTCGCCGACATCGTTCTGCCGCTTTTCGGGTTTGCGTTTTGCCTGTGGATCTGGCTGAACCTGAGCACCGTGGCCAAATGGGTGGGCGGCGCGTGGTTTGTGATCGGCATCGTTTACATGGCCATCAAGACGCGCGGCTTCCGCGAAAAGCCGCTGATGATTGACTTCGGCGAATCGTAAGCATCGGTTCATCGGGCCATCGAGCCATCGGTCCGCAAAACCACGGCCTAATCGCACCTGCGCAGAAATGATGGGCGGCAGGTTCGTTTGGCTCGATGGAACGATGATTTGGTGAGTCAATTGGTCGGTTATCATGCCTTGGATCAAGACCGTCGAGCCTCAAGAAGCCGAAGGCGAGCTGAAGGCTGAATACGACCGGGCCGTCGAGCGTGCGGGCAAGGTCTTCAACATTCTCAAGATCCAGAGTCTGAATCCCGCGACGCTGCACGCCTCGATGGAGCTGTATCTGGCCACGATGCACGCGCCCTCGGGCCTGACGCGCGCCGAGCGTGAGCTGCTGGCAACCGTGGTTTCCTGGGCCAATCACTGCTTCTATTGAATCGAAGCGCACGGAGAGGATCTCCGTCAGGAAACCAAGGACGCCGTGCTCGCCGAGCACGTCAAGCACAACTACCTGCGGGCCAGACTTTCGCCGCGCGAGAAGGCGCTGGCCAAGTTCGCCGAATATGTCACGCGCACGCCCGCCGTCGTGCGGCAGCAGAATGTTGAGACGCTGCGCCGGCACGGCTTGAGCGACCGCGACATTCTGGACGCGGTGGAAGTCATCGCCTACTTCAACTACATCAACCGCATCGCCGACGCGCTGGGGATCGAGCCGGAGCCGGAAATGCGCGACGCCCACGCGCGGTGGCAGAAGCCGCAGGAAGGCGGCGAGTGAGGCGCCCCGGCGTTCTACCGGGGGTGTTTCACCGGCCATTCGCTCCAGCCCCGCGCCCGTGGTAAATTGAAGCGTGAGAGCGGCGCGCCATGCCCGAACCCGAGCGCCACAAGTTCGCTTGGATGGATTTTGTCTGGCTGGCCTTTCTAGGCGGCCTGGCCCTCCTGCATCCCATTGTCGAGATTCAAAAACAACTCACCCTGCTGGCCATCGGAGTCTTTCAGATTCTCGAACAGCGCTTCATCCGGTGGGCCGGGCCGCGCGGCCGCGTTTACAGCGTCATCATCAAGATACTTCTTGCCTCTCTTCTGGTCGGACATACCGGCGGGATCAACTCCAGCTACTACCTCATCTATTTTCTGCCGGTGGTGTCGGCGGCGATGTTCTTCGGCCCCTGGGCGACGCTTTTTTGGACCACCGTCACCTCGGGTGCGTACATTTCCTTCCTGCTTTGGGTTCCCTGGTCGGCATTCGAGCTGTCCACTGAAGGCGCCACGGAGCTCGCCATCCGCAACCTTTTCTTCTTTCTCGCCGCTCTGCTGGTGAACCGGTTTGTGGTGGACAGCCGGCGCCAGTCTTTGCGCCACCAGAAGCTGGCGGAGGAATTGGAGGAAACCAACCGCCAGCTTCAGCGGGCGGAGGCCGAGGCCCGCCGCTCCGAGCGACTGGGCGCGCTGGGACGGATGTCGGCCGGCCTGGCGCACGAAATCCGCAACCCGCTAGGCATCATCAAAGGCTCAGCGGAATCCCTCAGCAAAAGATTGCAGGCGAGCGACGCGATCGCGGTCGAGCTCGCGGGCTACATTTCGAGCGAAGTTAATCGCCTGAATTCCATCGTCAGCCGCTTCCTGGATTTTGCCCGCCCGCACGAACTGGAAAAGCATCCCGCGGAAATCACGCCGCTGGTCGAGCGCGCCCTCACAGCGGCCCGCGAGCGCTGGCCGGAATCGAAAGTCGAAGTTGAGCGCCAGTACGACGCCGGCCTCGCACCTGTTCCGGTGGATTCGGGCCTGTGCGAGCAGGTCTTCCTCAACCTGGTGATGAACGCCTACGAGGCCATGGATGCCCAGGGCGGGAAGCTGCGCGTCTCGATTCGCGCCGCGAATTTCCGCGGGCGTGAAGGCGTGGAAGTGGAAATCGAAGACTCCGGCTCGGGCATTCCCGAAAATCTCCGCGAGCAGGTCTTCAATCCCTTCTTCACCACCAAGCAGAGCGGCGTGGGGCTGGGGCTCTCCATCGTCTCCAAAATCGTGGACGTCCATGGCGGCCGGCTTGGCGTCGAAAGCCCGCCGGGAAAAGGTGCGTGCTTTCGCATATTTCTGCCGGCGGAAGAAAGTCAAGGCAAAGCGAGAGACTGAATCATGCCCACCATCCTGATTGTCGAAGACGAACCCAAGATGCAGCGGCTGCTCGAGCTGAACCTCAAGGAAGAGGGCTACGACACGCACTCGGCGGCCGACGCCGAGGCGGGGCTGAACATCCTACGGCAGGAAAAGATTGATTTGGTGCTGACCGACTTGAAGCTGCCGGGGATGAACGGCCTGGAATTTCTGCAAGCCGTCAAGCGCACCAATGCGGCGATTCCGGTGGTGCTGGTGACCGCCTACGGGAGCGTCGAGACCGCCGTGGAGGCGATGAAGGCGGGCGCGAGCGACTACGTCCTGAAGCCCTTTTCGATGGAGGAAATCAAGCTCATCCTGCGCAAGGAGCTCGACGTGCGCAGCCTGCGCGAGGAGAACCGCACGCTGCGCGAGGCGCTCGGCCGCCGCTACGAGTTCAAGAACATCGTGGGGCGCAGCAACGCGATGCAGGAGGTTCTGGCGAAGGTCGAGCAGGTCGCTCCCACCAATTCCACCGTGCTGCTGGGCGGCGAAAGCGGCGTGGGCAAGGACATGATCGCGCGCGCCATCCATCAGCACTCGCGGCGCGCCGCCGGGCCGTTCATCAAAATCAATTGCACGGCGATTCCGGAAAACCTTCTGGAAAGCGAATTATTCGGCTACGAAAAGGGCGCCTTCACCGGCGCTGTTGCCGCCAAGCCGGGGAAATTCGAGCTGGCCGACAAGGGCACCATTTTTCTCGACGAAATCGGCGACGTGCCGGGCTCGACTCAGGTCAAACTGCTGCGGGTTCTTCAGGAGCGCGAGTTCGAGCGCCTGGGCGGTACGAAAACTCTCAAGGTGGACGTGCGCGTGGTCGCCGCCACCAATCAGGACCTGCGCGCCGCGCTCGAGGAAGGCACCTTTCGCGAGGACCTCTACTACCGGCTGAACGTCGTGCCGATTTCCATTCCGCCGCTGCGCCAGCGCAAAGAGGATATTCCGTATCTCGCGGATTTCTTCCTCGAGCGTTTTACGCGCGAATCCGGGAAGAACCTCGCCGGCATCACGCCCGCTGCCATGAAAGTCCTGACCGATTTTCACTGGCCGGGCAATGTGCGCGAGTTGGAAAACATCATCGAGCGCGCCGTGGTCATGGCCAACGGAGAGAAAGTGGATGTCGGCGACGTTCAGCTCGACACGGCGCCGGCCCGCTTGCCTGCCACGGATGGCACGGAGGCGCCTTTCCTGCCCGAGGGCATGACACTCGAGGAGCACGAAGACGAGCTCATTAGAGAAGCTCTGCGCCGCACGGCCGGCAACAAGAGCCAGGCGGCGCGAATCTTGGGCCTGTCCCGGAACGCGCTGCGCTACCGGCTCACTAAAATCGGCGTGCCCGACGAGGCGGAGGAATCATCGTAGAGAGCAGTTGTTGCGAATTTGACATTTCAGATTTGAACATACGCCCGCACGCCGGGCGCGGCGAAGGAGCCAATTCGATGAAGAAGATTCTGTGGACGCTGACTTTTGTTTTGGGGCTCGCCGTGGCGGCTTCGGCGCAGCAGGCGAGGAAAGGCATCGCGGCCGAAGGCGGCGGCGTGGACGACCGCGGTTCGGCGCGCGTGCTCTACTGGAACGCGGCCGCGAACGCCGCCGCCGGTCAGTTCGCTGTCAACTACGGCCGGCCGGTGTGGCGCAAGGAATACGATGACCCTGCCGCCTTCGACAAGATGACCAAGGGCCGGGTGTGGCGCATGGGCAGCAACTTCTGGACCGAGCTCGATACCTGCCTGCCGCTCAAGATTGGCGGCGTCAGCGTGAAGCCGGGGCTTTATTACCTCGGCTTGCGGCGCTCGGAAGATGGTTCGAAGTGGAGCCTGGCGTTCATTGATCCCGCCAAAGTCCGCGCCGCGCATATTGACGCCTTCGACATCCGCAAAGCTCCCATCTGGTTCGAGGCGCCGGTCAACTTCAAGAAAGCTTCCGCCATGCTGGCCGACAAGCTCACCCTCCGCATGGTCTATACCAAAGAAGACTCTCGCCACGTCACCATGGAATTGGCGTGGGGCAACATGGAGATTTCCGTCCCCATCGAGGCGACGGTGGGGGAGTAGTGGTGCCGTGCGAGAGTTCGGTTTGCCGCTCTTACTTGCAAAAACTGTCGGCGTCGGGCACTATCTAAGCATCAGGAGGAGTGCGATGGTCTTCCACGTCACACTCGAGCAGGCCGAGGACGGATGGATTGTTGCCGAGTGCCCCGCACTGCCAGGATGCGTCTCCCAGGGCAAAGACGAAAAAGAAGCCGTGGAGAATATCAAGGAGGCTATCAAAGCATGGCTTTGGGCCGAAGACCAAAAGGCCGCCTCCGCTCTCTCCAAGAAGCCCGGGCAGCAGGAAATCGTCGTGGCCTTGTAGCGAGATGGGAAAACTTGCCAACATTTCTGGGCGGGAAGCAGCAAAGGCCTTCCAGAAAGCGGGTTGGCAACCAATAGGCCAAGTCGGAAGCCACCTAGTTTTGGTTAAGCCCGGCGTCCGTCCCAACCTCTCAATCCCCTCAACACAAGGAACTGTCCGTTGGCACGTTGCGCGCACTCATCCGTGCAGCCGGAATGACTGTGGATCAATTTCTGGACCTCGTGTAGGTCGATCATCCTCACTACCGCTGCACTGCTTCTCAAGCAGGCCTCGTTGAGCGACGAGCAGTTCGCACGTCTACTGTGAGGGTGGAGGCCGCCGCGGAGGTGACAAAGATCCATGGCGACTCCTGAACGCATTTCCGCAAAAACTCTGGGCGGGCTAGCGATGCCGGGTTTCTGCCCACGATGTTTCTGGATTCAGATGAACGTCAAGCGCCTGCCCTACCAGATATTTCCCGGTATCTTCAGTTCGATTGACGCCTACAGCAAAAGCATCGTGCACGGCTGGTTCAACCGGCATAGCGGGCCGCCCGCGTGGCTGGCCAGCCTGGGAGACATTCGCGACTATGAGCCGCCGCCGCATTGCTCGAAATTCAAAACGCTCGACGCCGAAACCAACATTCTCCTGACCGGCGCGCCCGACGGCGTGCTGATTCGCGGCGACGGCTCGCGCGTCATCATTGATTACAAAACAGCGAGATTCACCGCGCACCAGGACGAGCTGTTTCCGATGTACGAAGCCCAATTGAACGCCTACGCGCACATTGGCGAGCGAACGTGGAAGGAGCCGGTCTCTGCACTCGCTCTGATTTACACCGAGCCGGTGACGGACAAAGCGGCTGCGAATGACGACTCGAATGTCTCGCGCAAAGGTTTTCAAATGCCTTTCAGCGCACGAATCCTTTCCGTCGAGAGAAAGGCAAAGCTTGTGCCCAAGCTGCTCCGTCGCGCGCGCGAAATCCTGGACTTGAAAGCCCCGCCGCCACCCCTCCAGGGCTGCGAAGACTGCTCATTGCTGGCCGACCTCATTTCAACCGCCGGCGGCTGAAATTGGCCAAAGTGGTTGAAATCAGCCGGGAACAGATGGCAGCCGAGAAATCCCCTCTCGCGGTGTTGCCCATAACCAATTGATATGAAATGGGTTACAGTGGCCACCCGGGGAGCAGGTTTGGCATTTGGCTTGCCCTTGGCATGGCTGGTATGCGTGTGACGGTGCTAAGTCGGAGGTGGGCCATGAAAAGCAGATTACTCACCGGAATCTTAACTTTGGCGATTGTGCTCGGACTGGGCTCGACGCTTGTGCTGGGTCAGGACGACCAGAGTCAAACGTCTGAGCCGGCCTCGACAGTGGCGCGCGTCAGCCTGATCAATGGCAACGTTACCACGCAGCGCGGCGACACGGGCGACTGGGTGGCGACGACCATCAACGCCCCGCTGGTGCTGGGCGACCACATCTCCACGGGCAACGCCTCGCGCACCGAGGTGCAACTTGATTACGCCGACGTAATGCGCCTGGACCAGAACAGCGAGGCCAAGATCGCCGACCTCACCCGCTCGCGCATTCAAATCCAACTGTCGCAGGGCTTGATGGATTTTGCAGTTTTCAAGGGCGGCCAGGCGGACGTGGAAGTTGACACGCCCAACGTCGCGGTTCAGCCGACTGAACCGGGAACGTACCGCATTGAGGTGAACAGCCAGGGCGAGACCCAGGTTGTCGTTCGCGACGGCCAGGCTCAGGTTTCCACCCCTCAGGGCAGCACCACGGTAAAAGAAGGCGATCTGATCACCGTCGAGGGGACGGACAACCCGCAGTACCAGGTGACGCAAGCCCCGGCGTTTGACTCCTGGGACAACTGGAACCGCGACCGTGACAACACCATCCTGAACGCGCAGAGCTACACTCACACCAACCGCTATTACACCGGCTCGCAGGACCTTGACCACAACGGTCGCTGGGTCGAAGTGCCGGGCTACGACTGGTGCTGGACCCCTTATGTGAACGCCGGCTGGGTGCCGTATCGTTACGGCCGCTGGGTTTGGGAGCCGGGCTGGGGCTGGACCTGGGTTTCCTATGAGGACTGGGGCTGGGCGCCCTATCACTACGGGCGGTGGTTCTATTATGGCAGCAGTTGGTGCTGGTGGCCGGGCTACGGCGGCCCCGGTTACTATCCCGCCTGGGCGCCGGCCTACGTTTCCTTTATCGGGTTCGGCTGGGGGCACTTCAGCTTCGGCTACGGATTCAACTCCATCGGCTGGCTGCCTCTTGGCCCGCGGGATTACTTCCATCCGTGGTATGGCCACGGCCACTCGTACAATGTGGTAAACGTCACCAATATTACCAACATTACGAACATCAATAACGTCAATGGTGGCCATGGAGGCTCGAACTTCCACGGCGCGATGACCAACGGCCGGATTCGCGGTGCAATCACAACCGTTCCCGCCGCGGATTTCACCAGCGGCAGAATGCCGCGTCGCGTGGAATCCGTCAGCGTGAACCAACTGCGGCAGGGGAACGTCATTAACGGCACGCTCCCGGTGGTCCCGACGCGGCAGAGCCTGTCGCCGGTCAATCGTCCCGCGGTGGTTCCCGCGGTAGCGAAAACCGGCGCGGGCCAGCGCACCTTCTTCACCCGCAATAAGCCGCCCGCGGGGCCGCAATCGTTTACGCAGCACGCGGCGCAGATCCAGCAAATGGTCAACACGCGCAACACGCTGCCAACTGCAACGGCCGCAAATGCCGGAGTCCGAGCCGGTCGAACGGGTCAAACCGGCCGCCCGACCGCAGCCGCTGCGGGTGCGGCCTCAACGAACGCGCGGACACGGCCGCAGGCAAGTGCCGGCGCTCCGACGGCCACACGCACAGCGCCCGCCCAGGCGAATTCGGGCTGGCGCACGTTTGGAGAAAGCGCGCGTCCCAACACGGGTCAAACCGCCGCGCCCGGCCGGCAGGTGAGTGCAGGGAGGACGGGACAGGAACGCCCCGCGCAGGCAGCGCCCGCGCAGAGCACGGAAACGACACGCCCAGGCTGGTCGCGGTTTGGCGGCAGCGCGGCGCCCAAAGCTTCGCATCAGCCCGCCGCCAGCAGCCAGGCGCCTCGACAGACGTCGCGGCCGGAGGCAAAGCCGCAGGCTGCTCCATCTACCAATCGCGGTGAGGCGGCTTCGTCTGGTGGGAAGAAGGTGAGCGCACCAAATTCGCGCTCGGCGCCGGCAGCAACGCAATCAGCGCCGCGCTCGAATGCGCCTGCGACCCGCGCTGCGCCCAAGAGCGAACCGCGCTCCCAGCCGGCGTCGAGCAACGACAATCCTCCGCGGTCGAGCAACTGGAGACAATTCTCGCCTGAAGCCGGGCCGCGCTCCGCTTCTTCGCAAGCGGAGCCGGCCCGCTCCGGTTGGAGCCGATTCTCTCAGCACAGCGCGGCCCCTCGCAGTGAGCGGATGAACTATCCCTCCCGGTCGGAGAGTCCCGCTTACCGCGAGGCGCCTCGCAGTTCCGGGCGGTCCTCGCTCGGTATCCGCAAGCCGATTGTGGTGGAAAGATCGCCCCGCTCTTCCGAAAGCCCCAGCCGAGGTTTGTATGGAAATTCCAGCCGGGGTTCGTACGCAAGTCCCAGCCGGGGTTCGTACGCAAGTCCCAGCCGGGGTTCGTACGCAAGTCCCAGCCGGGGCTCTTGGGGCGCGGGCCGCAGCGGTGGCGGTGGTGGATCTTGGGGCGGCAGCCGTGGCGGCGGAGGTAGCGGTGGCGGCGCGCGAAGTGCTCCCAGCCATGCTTCTCGTGGCGGCGGAGGCGGGCACCGGCACTAGCAGAAGCGGCGGGCTTAGACGACTAATTTCTGGGCCGGGCTTCTACCCTTCGAAATCGAATCGCCAAATCTCTTGAACAAAAGGCTCGGCCGTTTCCTTCACGAATTTCTGATGCCCGGCGTCCACGCGGTAAGCCTCAAGCGCCGCTGCGTCGTCGAAATCCATCACCAGCGCTACCGAGTAACCTTTCTCGGACCCGGCCAGGCATTTTCCGGCGCGGAGATTTCTGACTCCCGCAACCCTGGGCAACGTTTGCCGCGCCATTTCGATCAGCCGATGCTCGTCAGCCTCGGTTGTTCCCGGCTTCATGCGGTAAAAGACCACATGGCAGATCACGGCTTGTGAACCTCCCCTCTGGAATCTAGCACAGCGCCCCGCCGCAGCTTGCGCCTGGGCCCGGGCGGAGTTTTTTTGTCAGCGGTCGTTCTTTCGCTTGGGCTGTGTCCCTTGACGTGTAAAATAGAAGGGATGACAGCCAAAACAAAGCTTCTGCACAAAACGACAGCCGCGACTGAAGAAGTCGAGTTGCTGGTCAAAGGCGAGCACTCCGACCCCTTTCACATTCTCGGCGCGCATCCTGTGACGATGGATGGTAGTCCGGCCGTTGCCATTCGCGCCTTTATGCCCGAGGCCGCCCAGGCCTGGGCGGTGAGAGATCGCGAAGCGCCATCGGAGCCTGAGGTGCGAGAGCTCCGGCGCATTCACGCCGACGGTTTTTTCGAGCTGGTTTATCCCGGCGAGGCGCAAGTTTTCCCCTATCGCCTGCGCGTGAGGGACCACCAAGGCTACGAATGGGAATTTGACGACGCTTACCGCTTCCCGCCGGTCCTCTCCGACTTCGACCTCCACCTCATGGGCGAAGGAACGCATTACAAGAGATACGAGCGCATGGGCGCGCACCTGCGCGAAGTCGAAGGCGTGCGCGGCGTGGCCTTCGCCCTCTGGGCGCCCAACGCGAAGCGCGTGAGCGTGGTGGGGAACTTCAACAAATGGGACGGCCGCCGCCATCCCATGCGCGTGCGCGGCGGATCGGGCATCTGGGAAATCTTCATCCCGGAACTTTCGGAAGGCGAGACTTACAAATACGAAATCAAATCTCACTTTAATGATTTCCTCGGCCTGAAAGCCGACCCTTACGCCTTCTCCTCCGAAGTGCGCCCGAAGACGGCTTCTCTGGTCGCGGACATTAACCGCTACCAGTGGCACGACGAAGATTGGATGGCCAATCGGCAGACGAGGCATGGTCTGGAAGCGCCCATCTCTATCTACGAGGTGCACCTGGGTTCGTGGAGGCGCATGCCGGAAGAAGACAACCGCATGCTCAACTACCGCGAATTGGCGCACCAACTGGTGGAATACCTTCGCGAGACGGG
>JAHEKS010000309.1 GCA_024638215.1 Acidobacteriota bacterium
ACTGGCGGCGCAACGGGAAAATATCCACGTGGCTGGTCATCAACTGGTGCGGCGAAATAATCGTCTGAAAACTCGTGAAGGAGTTGTAGCCCTGCGTCTTGATCTCGTTGTGCGGGTACGCCAAGCCGCGCACGGGCTGCTTGATGATTTCGTACTCAAAAGCCTCGGAGAAATTCAGGCGGTCGTGGACCACCGGGCCGGCCAGGTAAAGCCGAGGTTCGTCGTCGGCGATGCCGACGATGTGGCCTCCCTTGACGCGGACGGTAGGCAAGAAATCGTTCAGCTCATACTCGAACTTGTCAGAAGGGGCCTTGGTCTCGACCGTCGTCAGCCCGCCGGAAAACCTTCCGTACTCGGCCTGATAAGCGCTCTTGTAAACTTGCAGCGATTGAACGGCGTCAATGGGGATCTCGATGGAAAAGCTTCCCGTCACCGGGTCCACCATTTCGGCTGAATTCACCAGCAAAAGGCCGGTGTTTTCCGAGGCGCCCTTGATGTTGATCCTTCCATTCGGCGTGCGCACCACTCCCGGCACCAGGGGAAGAGCGGCCTTGAACTTCTGTTCGACGAGTGGCAGTTCCGTCAGTTGATGCGAGGTGAGGTTGGCGGGCGGTGCCGTGTTGCCGGTAGTGATCTTGCCGGCTTTTTCGCGGACCTCGATGGTCTGACGAACGACCACTTCCTTGGGCAGCACCATCTGGAGGAAAGGCGGCGGCGTGTTGGTGATCTCCAGGTCGCTTTTGACGATCGGTTCGTAGCCGACGGCGGCACAGGTGAGCGAATACGTGCCCACCAGCAATCCAGTAAAAGAGAAGGTGCCCTTCTCGCCCGTGGTTACGGACAATCCCTGCTGGGGCAGGAGGCGCGAGGTCAGCGTGCAGACCGCCCCGGCAAGCGGAGCGCCCTGCTCGTTGGTGACTTCGCCGTTCAAGTCCTCCGTTTCAGCGCGGGCGGAAGCCGGAAGAAGGATGGCGAAGAAAAGTACGGAAAGGGCTAGAGAGGCCCATGGATTAGTTCGCCGGGTCTGATTTTTCACAGGAGATTAGATGCACTCATCGGCTAAATTGGTGCGCCCTCAGCAGGCTTAACGCCTGTCGTCCGGCAGGCATTTGGTCATCCGCGGAACCGCGCGGAACGCTCTCTTCACCCTGGCGCCAAGGGGGATTCTGTATCCGGATGCGCCGGGTGGAGAGTTCACGAATCATTATAGCCCCGAACGTCCGGGAACGGTAGCTGATTGACAGCTACCGTACGGAAAGAGAAACTAAGCTTGGGGGAATGGAAGGCAATCTCCTTTGTGAGGAGAACATGTTGGCAGAATCCCGTTCATCTCGCCGGCCTCTGGCGCAGGAGCTTGTTTCCCGCGGCGTTCGCATGACACACCAGCGGCGGGTGCTGGTCGAAATCATCCAGGGGGCCGACAGCCACCTGGACGCCGTCGAGCTCTGGCAGCGCGCCCGCGCCAAGGACCCCACCATCAACAAAGTCACGGTTTATCGCACCCTCGCCATGCTCAAGAAGCACGGCCTGGTGGATGAACTCGACTTGATGCACCTGGAGGGCGAGAAGCATTACTACGAGGCGAAGACCACCCGCGACCACATCCACCTGGCCTGCCTGAAATGCGGACGCATCCAGGAGTTTGAGAGCTCACTGTTCGAGAGGCTCAAGGGCCAGATCGAACGCGAAAGGCGTTTTCGCATTCAGGTGGCACGCCTCGAGGCCGGGGGCTATTGCGACCGCTGCCAGCCGTGAGCGTGGGTCGAGTGTCCCCGCTGGCCGTTGCGCCCTCAGGCGATGGTGCGGGTCGTCTCGTAGGTCGGCAGGTTTTCCGCTTCCATATTCTTGCTGCGCAGCCGCTGGCTCAAGATCTTGAAGATGGCGAAGGAAATCTGCGGCCGCTCGTTGATCAGCTCGCGAAAGCTCTCGCGGTCAACTTTCAGGACAGTGGTAGGCTCGACGGCGCGGACCGATGCCGAGCGCGGCTCGTCGTCCAAAATCGCCATTTCGCCGAAGCACTCCTTGGGGCCGAGCAGCGCCAGGAAAATTTCGTCCGAACCGACTTTCCGGAAGATTTCAACTTTTCCGGTCACCAGCACATAAAGATGATGCGCGAGCTGGCCTTCCTCGAACAGCATTTCACCGGGGGCGAAGTCCTTTTCCAGCGCAATGTCCGCGAGCGCGGCGAGTTCTTCGCCTTCCAGACCCGCAAACACCGGCGCGGATTTCAGGAACAACACTTTTTCAATCGTTAGCAGCATGGGAGCACCTCTTTTGTTCCGGGAGGGCGAACCTTCGGCGCCGTCGCGACCGGCATTATGAATCCGCTCGGCGCAGCGGCGGACGAGCGCCTGGGGCGACTGTGCGGCGGGTTCGACCTGCGGCAGCCAGGCTTCGCGGCAGGCCTTCCATCCGGCGTAGAGCGCGGTCTCCGTGACCATCGGATCCTTATCCGCGACGAGCTCGCGAAGCAGGCCTGAACCATCCTGCTGTGGATGGTCGCCCAGGTAGAAGGCCGTGCAGGCTCGCATCCACGGCTTGGCGTGGTGCGTCAGGGACGTCAGGGACTGAACGGCAGACTCGGGCGCGGCGGTTTCAGCGACGGGCGCCGGCTCAAGCAATTCCAGCACCTCTCGCGCGATTTTCTTGGGCGCCAGGCTGTCCAGCGCTTCCAGAGCGTCGGCGCGCTGGCGGCTGTCGCCGGAGCGCATTTGGCGGAAAATGGCGCGCATCTGCTCGTGCCCGCACAGAATGCCGAGCATGCGGAAGACACGCTCCTGGATATTCACGCGGTCTTCTTCGAGCGCCTGGGCCAGCAGCCGGCTGGATTCTCCCTCCGGCTTCGCCACCAGGGCGCGCGAAATGTTCAGGCTCTCGCGGAACCTGCCCAATTCGTCGTGCGCGTAGTCGAAAAGAGCCAGGCGCGTGCTTTCCGGCAGCGGGATGTAACGCGCCAGCCGCTCGACGGCCTTCAGCACTTTCCAGCGCACGCGCCATTCGGGGTCCTTCAAAAGTTTCATCAAGGGCTCGATGGCCGCCGGGCTTCGGAGGCGGCCGAGCACGTCCCCCAGTTCGCTGCGGATTTCGGGCCGCGTTTCCTGAGCCGCCATGCGCGTCACCACCTGCAGCGTCTCATCGCCGTGCCGCCGCACGATCTTGCCCAGGCTTTTTCGCGCGTAGTGGCGAAGCTCCGCCTGGCCGGCCAGGGCTTCGGCCAAGGCAGGAATCACGCGCGGCGTGCCGATGCGCCCCAGCGCCTGCGCGGCTTCGCTGCGGATTGCCGGTTCCGGGTCGCGCAACAACTGGACGAGCATATCTTCCGATTCGGCCAGGGGAAGCTTGCCCAGGGCGTAGGTTGCCGTCGAGCGCGCCTGCGCGTCGCCTCGCGCCAGGTCCTGGATGAGCGGCAGCCACTCGATGACGGATGCCGTGCCGCGAATTGCGGCGATGGTCAGGATCGTATTGACGCGCGCGCGAATGGACGAATCTTTAAGCAGTGGCGTCAGCTTGTCCACGAGGTCCGGCAAGTGCGAGCCGGTCAGCGCTTCGACGGCGTTCGCGCGCACGCGCGCGTCGGGGTCGTTCAAGAGCGGCACCAAGCGGTCGGCGTATTTTTCGGCGGCCAGCTTTCCCAAGGCGCTGATGGCGGTGGCGCGCACCCGCGCGTCCGGGTGCTTGAGCAAGTTGGCGAGCGCGTCGGTCGCGTACTGGCCGCCGAAATGCTGTAACAACTGAATGGCTGCGACCACGCGGTCCGGATTGGGGCTGGCGAGCGACTCGGAAAGAATGGAGAGGCTGGTCGCATCCTTGATTTTGCCCAGCGCCTTGGCGGCGGCCTGGCGCAGCGCCGGGCTTGCGCTTTGCAGGTTCTTCAGCAGCGCGCGCACGTAGCCTTTCCGGGCCGTCAGCGCCATGCCCAGCCACACCGCCGCAAAGGCCAGCGCGCCCCAGGCGAGCTGCTGGCCCACCGCGATTTCTCTGCCTCTCCAGTGCAGCGGTTTGAGGTAGCTGTTGCCGATCAGAATCAAAGCGCCGGCGGCCGCCAGCGACAGCGGCCGGATGTAGCCTTCGATGAGCCCGCGCACGCGCGCGCGGCGGTCGGGCGAAATCGGACTGTAGAGCAACTGGTAGGAAGAGTCCGAAAAGGTATAGAGCATCGAAGCGTCGCCCAGCTTGGTGCTGAAAACCGAACTGAAGCCGTAGCCGAGACTCATCCAGGTGGTGCCCGCCATCAATATACCGGGGTGAAAGTTGATGGTGGTGCCCACGCCCAGCCGCGCGATGACCGAGCGCACGAAAAACACCTGGATGACCAGGCAAAGGAATCCCTGAATGCCGACGAAGATTCCCAGGAATGTCGCCAAGTCGTTGGGATCGGGATAGCGCTGCCGAATGGTTTTGGAAAAACAGAAATCCACCACCGCGTAAACGGTCCACATCAGCAGGATGTAGGCGGCCATCGAGCGCAGCAGCGGCTCGCGGCCCACCTCCTGGAGCCCGGATTTGATTTTCTGCGCTTCCGAGAGCCTGGGCCGCTTGGCGGATTCGACATCCATCTTCGCGGGCTCTTCCGGCAGTTTGTACCTCCGGTACGCGACACCGCCCAGAACCAACGAGGCGCCCATCAGCCCCGCCCAGACCAGTAGCAGGTTTTCGGTTCCCAGGGCGTGAACGATTTGTTTGCTGCCTACTCCCACGCCGATCATACCGAGCAGGGCTCCCACGGCCAGAAAGGGGAAGAGGCGCTTGGCTTGCCGCGTGTCAAAGAGGTCGCCGGCGAAAGTCCAGAACTGCATCAGCGAGAAATACCAGACCACCTGCGCTTCAATATAAAGGACTGGATAAAACCAGTGAGGATGGCCGAAAAGGATCACGCGGCTGGCCACCAGGCCGGCGATGAAGACGAGCGACACGCCGGCGAGAAATTTGCCGCGCTCGATGCGGTCCACCAGCATGGTGTAGCCGACCGAACACACCACCAGGAACGCGGCGTTGGCAAAATACATGATGGGGAGATACTGGACGCCGAAGTAAATCAGGAAGAGGGAATCGCGCGAGTTGCGGCCGAACATGATGCCGGCCACCAGCAGCAGGTTGACGAGGAGGCAAATCGCGACCACCGGCCCTTCGCCGGGGTAGATGGGCGCAATTTTGGCGAGCCACCGTCGGATGCTGGAGGTTGCCACCGGCTTGTCACGCGGAAGCCGCCGGGACGCACGCTGAGACGCGCTCCAAGTGGGGCGTCACGGTCGTGAGCTTCCGAGTTCCTTTACACGTCTTTGATCGCGGCCTTCACCATGGCCAGGATGGAAGGCGGGATGCTGGCCGCGGAGACGCCATGGTCCTGCTCGGCGTGCTCGGCGGCAAGCTTCAAAAGCTC
>JAHEKS010000061.1 GCA_024638215.1 Acidobacteriota bacterium
TATCCAGTCCATCCGCCTTTTCGCGGACCTGGCGGACAAGTACTGCGGAGGCTATCTGCGGTTTACCAGCCGGAACAATGTCGAGTTCCTGTTGGAAAATCCCGCCAACATCGAGCCGCTCAAAAAGGACCTCGCTACTGCCGGATTTCCCGTGGGAGGAACGAAAAACGCTATCAGCAACATCGTTCACACTCAGGGATGGGTCCATTGCCATTCCTCGGCGACGGACGCTTCGGGAATTGTGAAGTCAGTGATGGATGCGTTGTACGGCCGATTCACGCAGCAAGACCTTCCCGCCAAGCTGCGCATCGCGCTGGCCTGCTGCCTTAATATGTGCGGGGCCGTTCATTGCTCCGATATCGCCATTCTGGGGATTCACCGGCGTCCTCCCAAGGTGCTGCACGACAATCTGAGAAAGGTCTGTGAGATTCCCACGGTGATTGCCTCGTGCCCGACGGGCGCCATTCGCTCCGCCACGGTGGACGGCAATCCTTCCGTGGAGGTCATTGACGCTCAGTGCATGTTCTGCGGCAACTGCTACACGGTGTGCCCCGCCATGCCGCTCAACAATGCCGAGAACGACGGGCTCTCCATCTGGGTGGGCGGGAAAGTCTCGAACGCGCGCTCGGCGCCCCGCTTCTCCAAGCTGGCGATTCCGTTTATCCCCAACAACCCGCCTCGCTGGCCAGAGGTGGTGAACGCGGTGGTGAATATCGTGGACGTTTATGCCCGCAACGCCCACAAGTATGAGCGCGTGGGCGAGTGGATTGACCGGATCGGCTGGCCCAGGTTCTTTGAGCTTACCGGCATCCCGTTCACGCGTTATCACATTGATGACTTCAAATACGCTGGATTGAGTTACGCGCGATCCACGCATTTGAAGTTCTAGGAGGTATGTATGGCGGTCGCAATCGAAACACTGGCCGAAGAGATGTTTACTATGGTCTCCGAAACCATGGGCAAGAAGAACCTGAAGGCGACGGACCTGACCAAGGCCATGATCGCCAAACACGGTGAGAGCGAATGCAGCAAGGACGACTGCAAGCAGGCCATCCGCCAGCTCATTGACTCCGGCCGCTGCGTCTACAGCTATTTTGGCGGCAGCTTCATCACGCTGCCGCACAAGGAAGGCGCAGCGCCTGAATAGATGAAACCGCACGCCGGTTAACTGGGCGGGCTGGCCGCAGAGAAGGCCGGCCGCCAAAGGAGCCGTCATGACTGTGACTTCAAGCAAGAAAGAAAAGGCCGGGGAAGACCTTCCACAGCTCATTTCCACTTTGCGCCGGTGGCAGGAAATCGAGGATGCCAGCGTGAAGGGATGCTCGGAAGTGATGGAGAAGACCGAAAACCCGTTCGTCCGCCTGGTGATGGAGATCATCCGGCAGGACTCGGTCATGCACAAGAAGGTCCAGCAGGTCATGATCGACAGCCTGGAAAAACAGGCGATCACCCTCACGCCCGAAGAACTGGGCGATATCTGGGAAAGCATCGAACGCCACGCCGAGATGGAAAAGGAGACGATTGCGCTTGCCGATAAGGCGCGGCGGAATTGCCGCCTCTTCGTCCTTCGGCACCTGCTGACCTATCTGGTGGAAGACGAACAGAAGCACGATCGGCTCCTGGCTCAACTGGAAGACTTCAAGCGCGGGATCTATCCGTACGCCTGAGACGGAAGGAAGTTATGGCGATTTTTAAGGCGGTCAAGAAACCGGTTGTGAAGGGGACGGTGAGCGCGGGCGCGGAAATCAGTCGCCTGCGACCGAAGTATGCTCCTAAGACGCCTCCCTGCATTAACACCTGTCCGTGCGGCACGGACATCCGCGGGTGGCTTACCACCCTGGCCCAGGCCAAAGATTACGGCCGCACCAACGAACAGGCTTATGAAATTGCCTGGCGAATGATTACGGACCGAAATCCGTTTCCTGCCGTCTGCGGGCGCGTATGTCCCCATCCCTGCGAAGACGCCTGTAACCGGAGCGCCAAAGAAGGTCCGGTGGCCGTTAACGCTCTGGAAAGGTTCGTCGGGGATTTCGGGCTCAGCAAAGGTCTGAAGCTGACGTCGCTGGATTCCCAAGAGTACGAAGAGAAGATCGCCGTGGTGGGGGCCGGACCCGCGGGGCTTTCCTGCGCTTACCAACTTGCCCGGCGTGGATATCCCGTGACGCTTTACGAAGCATTCGCCAAACCTGGAGGGATGCTGCGCTACGGGATCCCGGCTTACCGATTGCCGCGCAGCGTCCTGGACGCGGAAATCCAGCGCATTCTGGACCTGGGCGTTGAGCTGCGCTGCAACCAGGTCATCGGCAAGGATGTGTCCTTCGACGATCTCCGCAAAGAATACAAGGCCGTCTTTGTGGGCATCGGGGCCCACCAGGGTTTCAAACTCGGAGCACCCGGCGAGGACGCTCCGAACGTTTTCACGGGAACAGGATTTCTGAACCAGGTCAATCGCGGGGAGGAGGTTGATCTGGGTGACAAGGTGATCGTGGTCGGCGGAGGCGACACTGCCGTAGATGCCGCACGGGTCAGCAAACGCCTCGGGGCGAAGGTAACGATTCTCTACCGCCGCAGTCGGCAGGAGATGCCCGCCATCAAGCAGGAAATCGAGGGCGCGCTGGAAGAAGGCGTGACGATCGAGTTCCTCGCGGCGCCGGTTGAGATTCTTGTGAACGGCGGCAAAGCCACGGCCATGAAGTGCCTTCGCATGGAACTCGGCGAGCCGGATTCTTCCGGCCGGCGGCGGCCTGTGCCCATCCCGGGCAGTGAGTTTGAGGTCGAGACCACGGCGGTTATCGCCGCGATTCGGCAGGAACCGGCGCTCGACGGTTTGGGCGAGATCCCCCAGCAGAAGGGTTTGCTAAAGGCGGATGAATGGGGCTCAACGGAACTTGAGGGGGTTTACGCAGGAGGCGACGACATCGCGCTTGGACTTGTCACGATTGCGATTGCCCAAGGCCGTTTCGCCGCCGAGGCGATTGACGCTCGCCTGCGCGGAAAGACCTTAGAAAAAACCGTCCTGCCTCCGGTGATCAAACCGGAACGCGTGAAACTCGGCTGGTACAAGGAAAGTCCCCGGCATGAGCGCCTGCGCGTTCCGCCCGAGCAGCGCGGCGTGGATACGGAGATCGAGGCAGGGCTTTTGGAAGCGGAGGCGCTGGAGGAAGCCAAGCGCTGCATGTCTTGCGGCATGTGCATGGATTGCGAGACGTGCTGGATGTACTGCACCAACAATTGCTTCGCCAAGCTTCCCAAGGGTGAGCATTACAAGATCAAGCTGGAAGTTTGCAACGGCTGTAAGAAGTGCGCGGAAGAGTGCCCATGTGGGTATATCGAAATGGTTTAGCAGGAGGTATGGAAGATGCCTACTTTTGAAAGTCACGGAAGGGCCTACGATGTGGATGAGGACGGGTTCTTACAGGACCCTTCGATCTGGAATGAAGAAGTCGCCAAGGACTTTATGGTGACGGAGGGGGTGAACGAGCTTACGGAAGGCCACTGGAAGGTGATTAATTATCTGCGCAATTATTACCTCCAATTCGGCATCGCGCCGATGATCCGCAAGCTCTGCAAGGAGACGGGCTTCAAGCTGAACGAGATTTACCAGATGTTCCCGTCGGGCCCGGCCAAGGGCGCGTGCAAGCTCGCGGGGCTTCCCAAGCCGACCGGCTGCGTCTAGGAGGGCGAGGTGCCGGGCATTTCCCCACAGACTCAGCAGGCGATCTCCGAGCGCTGGCGGGCGGCGATCATCCAGACCTACCCCGGCCTCACGGCGGAATTCCTGCGTCAGGAGAAAGACCCCTTCCGGAATCCGGTCGGAGCCGCGCTTCGGGAGGGAATTCCATGCCTGGTCGCGGAGCTTTTCGGCGCCATGGATCCCGGCAAGGTATCTCAGGCGCTGGAAGGTATTGTGCGCATCCGCGCGATTCAGGATTTTTCCCCCAAGCAGGCCGTCGGATTTGTGTTTGAGCTGCGAGACATCCTGCGAGACGTACTTCGGGCTCCGGAGGCGCCGCTCGGCGAGCTGCACAAGAGAATCGACGAAATGGCGTTAGTCGCTTTTGATGTTTTCATGCGCTGCCGCGAGCAAGTTTACGAAGTTCGCCTGAGCGAGGCGAGGCGCGCCGAAGGTTTTCGGAAAAGGATGGTCTCCCGGGACGCAGGGGGATGATGAATTCATGAGCGTGTTCTCTTCACTCATCCTGGTGCTTGTCTTTGCCGCCCTTGCCTACGCGGGAGGACTGGCGGGCAGTTCCCGTTGGTTCATGGGCGTTATCCTCCCCTATACGGCGATACTTGTATTTCTTGGCGGACTCAGCTACCGAGTCCTCCGATGGGCCAAATCACCCGTCCCCTTTCACATCCCCACCACCTGCGGCCAGCAGAAGTCGCTTCCGTGGCTCAAGTGGAGCTGGCTGGAGAATCCCCAAAGTAAGGGCGGCGTCCTGCTGCGCATGGCCCTGGAAGTATTGCTGTTCCGGTCGTTGTTTCGCAACAGCCGCGCGCAATTTCTCGACGGGCCCCGGCTTCGGTATGGTGAGGAAAAATTCCTGTGGCTGAGCGCGCTGGCATTCCACTGGTCCCTGCTGATTATCTTGATCCGCCATTTGCGATTTTTCGTTTCGCCCGTGCCGCGCTTTGTCATGGGGCTGGAAGCTGTGGACGGCTTCTTCCAGGTCAGCGCGCCCCAGTTGCTGGTGACTGATGTTGTGATCCTTGCTGCGTTGCTCTTCCTGCTTCAACGGCGCCTGCGGAATCCGCAGGTTCGCTACATTTCGCTCTTTACGGATTACTTTGCGTTGTTTCTCCTTCTTGGGATCGCGTTCTCGGGCGTCCTGATGCGGTACTTCTTCCGTGTAGACCTCGAGCGAGTCAAGGAAGTGGCGCTCGGGCTGGTCACCTTTTCTCCCACGGTCCCGGCCGGCGTGGGGCCGCTCTTTTTCGTTCACCTGACGCTGGTGAGCCTCCTGCTGATTTATTTTCCTTTCAGCAAGCTCGTGCACATGGGCGGGATTTTTCTCAGCCCGACGCGCAATCTTGCCAACGACAGCCGGGTGAAAAGGCACGTCAACCCGTGGGACTATCCGGTCAAAGTCCATACGTACGCGGAGTGGGAAGAAGAGTTCCACGACAAAATCAAAGCGGCCGGTTTGCCGCTGGAAAGGGAGTAGATGTCGGAAGCGCTTCCCAAGCACGAAGAGCTGGTTCAGATCCGCTACGACGTCCCGCGCAACGGCTGGCGCAGCGCGCACGTTGATTTCCGCAAGGGAACTTATTCCTACAGCGCCGCTCCGAAGAACGTTCAATACCTGGGAATGGCGAATCCGCGGCATTGGCGGCCGACCGACAAAGACTGGAAGCTTCCGCCGGATTGGAAGCAAATCATCCTGCGCGGGATGAAAGAGCGGTTGGAGAAGTTCCGTTCCTTCCGCCTCTTCATGGATATTTGCGTGCGTTGCGGGGCCTGCGCCGACAAGTGTCACTTCTACCTGGGTTCAGCCGACCCCAAGAATATGCCGGTGCTGCGGGCGGAGCTGGTTCGCTCGGTTTATCGCCGCTATTTCACCGCCAGCGGCCGGCTGTTCCGCGGGCTGGCCGGCGGCCGGGAGTTGACCGAGGACGTCCTCAAGGAATGGTTCTATTATTTCTATCAATGTACGGAGTGCCGGCGCTGCTCGGTCTTTTGCCCGTTCGGGATTGACACCGCCGAAGTGACGATGATCGTGCGCGAACTCCTGAACCTGGTCGGGGTCAACACAAACTGGGTTCTGGAGCCGGCGGCCAATTGTTTCAGGACGGGGAACCACCTCGGCGTCCAGCCGCACGGATTCAAGGACAGCATCGACTTTGCCGTGGACGAGTTGGAGGAGCTGACCGGGATTCGCGTGGAAGCGCCCATCAACAAGAAGGGCGCCGAAATTCTTTTTGTCGTTCCCTCCGCCGATTACTTCGCAACACCGCACTATTACACACTGCTGGGTTACCTGGCGCTTTTCCACGAAATCGGCCTCGACTACACGTTCAGCGCCTACGCATCGGAGGGCGGCAACTTCGGGCTGTTCAATTCCCACGAGCTGATGAAGCGCCTGAACAACAAGATCTACGCCGAGGCCAAGCGCCTGGGCGTGAAATGGATCCTGGGCGGCGAATGCGGCCACATGTGGCGCGTCCTCCACCAGTACATGGACACGATGAACGGCCCGGCGGACTTTCTCGAGGAGCCCGTCTCACCGGTCACGGGAACCCGGTTCGAAAACGCTCGCTCGACCAAGATGGTTCACATTTGTGAGCTTACAGCCGACCTGATCCACAACGGCAAACTGAAGCTCGATCCCAGCCACAACGACCATTGGCGAGTCACTTTTCACGACTCCTGCAATCCCGCGCGCGGCATGGGACTGCTGGAAGAGCCGCGTTACATCCTGCGAAACGTGGTTAACCACTTCTTCGAGATGCCGGAGAACACGATTCGCGAGCAAACCTTTTGCTGCGGCAGCGGGGCGGGGCTGGGAACGGACGAAAACATCGAGATGCGCCTGCGCGGTGGGCTGCCGCGCGCCAACGCTGTCAAATACGTCCGCGACAAGCACGGCGTCAATCTGCTCACCTGCATTTGCGCCATTGACAAGGCGACGCTTCCCACGCTGCTCGAATACTGGACGCCCGGTGTTGAGGTGGGCGGCGTTCACGAATTGGTCGCCAACGCCCTGGTGATGAAAGGCGAAAAAGATCGAACGACGGACCTGCGCGGCGAGCCGTTCCCGGCAAAGGAGGCGGCCGTCCATGCGTGATCGGGTTTGGATCGTCGCCGGGCTGCTGTTGTTTCTCGCCGTCATCACCTATCCGTTTTGGCACGGAGTGGAGGCTCGGGCGACGTCGCAGCCGCCGGTGCTGGTTCTTCCCGCCCACGAGAAGGAGTGCGTGGCGCCGATCAGTTACATGCGGACGTCGCACATGAAATTGCTCCTCGACTGGCGGAACAGCGTGGTGCGCAACGACCAGCGTAAGTATGTGTCCTACGACGGCAAGGTCTACGACATGAGCCTGACCGGCACCTGCATGAAATGCCATGAGAAGAAAGGTTTCTGTGACCGCTGCCACGAATACGCGGGGGTGGGAACGCCGTACTGCTGGAATTGCCACGTGGACCCGGCACTGGCCGAGGTAAAGCGTCCATGAAATTCACGCGAAGGGAATTCGTCGAGCTCTCGGGGGCCTGCCTGGTGGCGCTCTCGGGAAGAAAAGTGCTAGCCGTCTTCACCGGGGCAAAGGAATCTGAAGCTGCGTCGACTGGTGAGGCAACATCGACGAAGAAGCGCTTGGGGATGCTCATTGA
Organism: Acidobacteriota bacterium; assembly: GCA_024638215.1. GTDB lineage: Bacteria > Acidobacteriota > Terriglobia > UBA7540 > UBA7540 > JAHEKS01. The sequence goes on from JAHEKS010000061.1 coordinate 7,334, forward strand.
TACGAAGAAATGCCTTCGCGCGCAAAACTGCACAAAGTGCATTGAGGCCTGTGACCAAGCGCACAACATTCCTGTGTTTCAGAATCCGGCTCATCAGATCAAGTGGATCTGGGAGGAGCCGTTCGATGACCTCTTTTCCCCTGCGGAAACGCAGTATCTGGAAAAGGATCGCAAGGACGTGTTGACGCCCGTATTGTGTAACCAGTGCGACGAGCCGCCCTGCGTGCGGGTGTGTCCGACCGGAGCTACCTGGAAGCGCGAGGCCGATGGCATCGTCATGATGGACTGGCATCGCTGCATCGGGTGCCGTTACTGCATGGCGGCTTGCCCTTACGGCTCGCGAAGCTTCAACTGGGTAGACCCGCGCACGGGCCTCAAGACCCTGAACCCGGATTTTCCGACGCGAACCCAAGGGGTGGTGGAGAAATGCACGTTTTGCGCCGAGCGCCTGGACAAGGGTCAGTTGCCGGCGTGCGTCGAGGCTTGCCCCGAAAAGGCGATGGTTTTCGGCGATTTGAATGATCCCCAATCGGAGATCCGCCAGTTGCTCGCCTCATCATACGCGCTGCGTCGAAGGCCGGAGCTGGGCACGGGGCCGAACGTTTACTACCTGATTTGAGGACTGCTGATGTTCATGGTGGAAAAAGCGTTGGTAGGCAGCCGGCGCTACTGGCTCTGGGTGGGCGGCTTGTTGGCGGTTATTGGCCTGAGTTTCATCGCCTATCTCTACCAGCTCAGCCACGGTCTGGGCGTCACGGGGATGAGCCGCAACGTCTCCTGGGGGCTCTATATCGGCCAGTTCACGTTCATGGTGGGCGTGGCGGCCTCCGCGGTCATGGTGGTGCTGCCTTACTATCTGCACAATCACAAGGAATTCGCGCGTATGACGGTGCTGGGCGAATTTCTGGCCGTTTCCTCCGTGACCATGTGCATGCTGTTCGTCTTTGTGGACATGGGCCGTCCCATGCGGGTTTTCAACGTCTTCCTCTATCCTCAGTTTCACTCCGTCATGTTCTGGGACATGCTTTCGCTTTCCGGCTACCTGCTGATAAACGCTGCCATCACCCTGGTGAGCCTGCACGCGGAACAATCGGACCTTCATCCGCCTCGCTGGATCAAACCCATCATCTTGTTGTCTATTCCCTGGGCGATCAGCATCCACACTGTTACCGCATTCCTCTATGCCGGGTTGCCCGGACGGATGTCCTGGCGAACTCCCATCATGGCGCCGCGTTTCCTGGCCTCAGCGTTTGCGGCGGGGCCCGCGTTGCTGATCTTGCTCTGCTTGCTTCTGCGCAAGCTGACCGGCTACGATGTGGGCAAGAAGGCCATCCAGGGGCTCTCGGTGATTGTGACCTACGCGATGGCCATCAATGTGTTCTTCATCCTCATGCAATTGTTCACCGCCATGTACAGCAACGTGCCAGGGCTGACGGAAGAGTTCCAGGACTTGTACCTCGGGACGGAAGCCCATACGTCTCTCCTGCCCTGGGGGCGAATCTCGCTGCTGCTGATGGTCGTGGCGCTGATCCTGCTTCTGATTCCCAAGGTCCGGCATAACGAAAGGACGCTGGCGGCAGCGTGCGTGCTGGTCTTTTCCTCTTTGTGGATTGACAAGGGCGTTTGCATGGTCGTGTGCGGATTTATCACGTCTCCCTTGGGAACAATCACTCGCTACGTTCCGACGCTGCCTGAGATGACCATCACTCTGGGCGTCTGGGCGGTGGGGGCGATCATGGTGACGGTCTTCTACAAAATCGCCCTTTCTGTGGAAATCGCCAGGGAAGCTCCCGCGGCTGCTGCCTACGAATTCGCGGAGCGCAGCGCTGCTGCAGGACATGCCGAGATCCTGAGTTCTCCGGGCGCAACGGGAGGGAGCCATGCGTGATTCTCTGCGCACGGTGAGGACTTCGACTGCGGCGGATTGCGCGATGGAGTTTGGACAATGACGACTACACTATTTCTTTACGCTATTCTCTATGCTGCCGCGCTGGTCTTTCTCGTGGCCTGTGCAGTCCGGGCGATCGGATATGCCCGCCTCCCGCTGCACCTGCGCTGGGAACTCTACCCTGTGCCGCACGAGAAGAGAGAACGAGCCCGGTACGGCGGATCCTATTTTGAGTCACCTGAATGGTGGAAGGAACCTATCGCCTTCAACCATTTGGGCGAATGGAAATCCATGTTCGCGGAAATCCTCTTCCTGAAGGGCCTTTGGGAATTCAAAAGGAAGATGTGGTACCGGTCCTATCTCTTTCACCTGGGATTGTATCTTCTGATCGGCGCCGCCGGGATTCTCTTCGCAGCCGCGTTCGCTTCCCTTATCTTGCCGGGATTGGCGTCGAGCGGGTTTGTGCTGGTCCTCCATTATGCTTACACCGCAGCGGGTCTACTGGGAGCTGCGTTGACGCTGGTCGGCGCGGCTGCACTGCTTATCGAGCGACTGACCGAGGAAGACCTCAAGCCTTACACGACGGCCGGAGACATCTTTAATCTTTCATTCTTCATCGTGACGGTGGGAATTCTCACGGCCGGTTATTTCCTTCGGCCCGACACCTCCCCGGGGGCGTTGGCGCTTGCGCAGGGTGTGTTGACTTTCGACACGTCCTTGAAGGCACCGCCCATGTTCGAGGTCGGACTCGTGCTGGGCGCGCTCCTCGCAGCGTACATCCCCATGACTCACATGTCCCATTTCATCGCGAAGTACTTTACCTACCACACAGTGCGCTGGGATGACGCGCCGAATCGGAGAGGCGCCAAGCTTGAACAAAAACTCGCCGAGTATCTGACTTACCGGCCGACCTGGTCGGCGCCGCACGTCGGTGCCGATGGCTCCAAGTCGTGGGCCGAGATTGCGATGACGAATCCAGCACAAGGCGGCAAGAAATGAAACGGAAGATCTCGCTTGACGACATGTCCAAGCTGGAGAGAGAGCCCCTCACCCATCTCGAACCCGGGGACCTGATGCCCCTGCCCGCTCCCCTCGAAGATCGGGCGAGCTCGCCTGGGTGGAAACCCCTCTCGGCTCAAACCATGGAAAAATGCGAGTGCGCGCTGGATGACACCTGCGCTGTCAGCATCCCGCAGCCCCAAAACGAGCAGGAAGAACAAGAGCTGGTCAGGAAATTCCTCTCCGGCCTCGACAAGCTGTTCAGGCGGGAAGATAACTGGACGTTTCTGCAGCCGCTGCTGCTGACCATGGAGCATTGCGCGAAATGCCAGACTTGCGGGGACGCTTGCCACATCTTCGAAGCCAGCGGCCGGAATGAACTCTACCGTCCGACGTTTCGGACGGAGATCGTGCGCCGCCTCTATTTCAAATACGTCAAGCATGGGGGTTTGCTTTCGGCGTGGCAACACGGAGACGTCAAACTGAACTGGCCGCTGGTGGCGAGGCTGATCGAGCTTTCCTATCGCTGCAACATATGCCGGCGGTGCGCGCAGGTGTGTCCTATCGGCGCTGACAACGGCCTTGTCGCCCACGAACTACGGAAACTGTTCAGCCAGGAAATGGGCATTGCCGCGAAAGAACTTCACGAAAACGGTTCCATGCTCCAACTTCGCGTGGGCTCCTCCACGGGCATGAATGCCGCAGCTGTCAAGGACAATATTGATTTCATTGACGAAGACACCAGCGAGCGCGCCGGCTTCGAAGTGAAGACGCCCTGGGACGTGGAGGGCGCCGATATTCTGCTCATTCATAACGCGGGCGAAATCGTCGCGTGGCCTGAGAACCCCGGTGCCTTCGCGCTGATTTTGAACGCCGCAGGAATTTCCTGGACCCTATCGTCAGAGCTGGCGGGCTACGATTCCATCAACTACGGCGTGTGGTATGACGACGCGCAGTTCGCGCGCGTGGCGATCAAGCACATGGAAGCGGCGCGTAAACTCAAAGTCAAGAAGATCGTACTGGGTGAGTGCGGTCACGCTCACAAAGCGCTCTCCGTGATTGCCGACAGGCTCCTCACGGGAGATTTGAACATCCCGCGCGAAAGTTCCATGACGTTGCTGCGCGATATCGTCATGAACGGGCGCATCAAATTCGATCCTGCCCGGAATGACTTTCCGGTCACGCTCCACGATCCCTGCAACCTGGTGCGGCTGATGGGGGTGGTCGAGCCGCAGCGCGAAGTGGTGCGCCTGCTTTGCCCGAAGTTTCGGGAGATGGAGCCGCACGGCGTGGACAACTACTGTTGTGGCGGGGGCAGCGGCTTCGCTATCATGAGTGGCAACAACTTTTCGGACTGGCGTTTCCAGGTGTCGGGGCGCAAGAAGCTCGAGCAGATCCTGAACGCTTTCAGTGACTGCCTGGATCCATCCATTCCCAAGTACCTTTGCGCGCCCTGCAGCAACTGCAAGGGCCAGTTCCGCGATATGCTGGCCTATTATGACCTTTGGGAAAAGAACAAGATTCTTTACGGAGGACTGGTGGAACTGATCGTCAATGCCATGGTGGATGTGAAGCCGGGATTTATCCAATGGGAGTGGCGCTAGCCGAAGGAGAGCGTTCACAGACACGGCAGCGGCGCGGCGCAGATGGCGCGCCGGTGGGGTTCGTTCTTGGCGCTGGCCGGCGGGCCGTCAACAAAAGTCACAGAAAAGGAGACTGGATATGAGCAAACTTGTACCACCGCATGGAAGTCCTGAACTCAAGCCGTTGCTTCTGGATGAACAAGCAAGGCGAGACGAAATCAAGCGGGCGGAGAGCCTGAAGAAAGTGCCCATGACCAGCCGTGAGACGGGCGACATGATCATGATGGGCATTGGCGCCTTCACGCCCCTCGACGGGTTCATGGGGAAGGAGGACTGGCAGGGCTGCTGTGACCACTTTGCGCTGCCCAGCAAGAAGAACCTCTTCTGGCCGGTCCCCATCACCCTGTCTACGACCGAGGACCTGGCGAAGTCGCTTGCGATCGGGGAAGAGGTCGCCCTCTGGGACACCGAAACCGAATCCCTGATCGGAACGATGAAGGTTTCCGAGAAATACACCATCAACAAGGAGCACGAATGCAAGCAAGTGTTCAAAACGGTGGACCCGGCTCATCCCGGCGTGCAGAAGGTGATGGAACAGGGCCCGGTGAACCTGGCGGGCCCGGTGAAGGTCGTCTCGGAATCCTTTTTCCCGACCGAGTTTGAAGGGATCTACCAGACGCCCGCGCAGGCGCGCAAGCGTTTTGAAGAACGGAACTGGAGCACGGTTGCGGCGCTGCAACTTCGCAATCCCATGCACAATTCGCACGCTTATCTGGCCTGGATTGCTATCGAGGTGTGCGACGGAGTTTATGTGCACCAGTTGCTGGGCAAACTGAAACCCGGCGATATCCCGGCCGACGTCCGCGTGCGCGCCATCGATGCGCTGGTCAACAAGTATTTCCGCAAGGACCGCGTGATTCAGGGCGGGTACCCGATGGAGATGCGCTATGCCGGGCCGCGCGAGGCCCTCTTGCATGCGGTGTTCCGCCAGAACTACGGCTGCTCGCACCTGATCGTCGGGCGCGACCATGCCGGCGTGGGCGACTACTACGGCCCCTTCGAGGCGCAGACCATTTTCCACGAAGTGCCGGCGGGGGCGCTCGCGATCCAGCCGCTGTGCATGGACTGGACGTTCTACTGCTACGAATGCGGCTCCATGGCTTCCATGAAGACCTGCCCGCATGAGTCGAAGGCGGTCATTGACGAAAACGGCAATTACAAAGGCGGCGCCAGGCTGTTGCTCTCCGGGACGATGCTTCGAAAACTCATGAGCGAAGGGAAGCCGGTTCCTTCCGAGTTTTCACGGCCGGAGGTGATTGCGATCCTCAAGGAGTACTACGACAAGCTCGAGCAAAAGGTCGAGGTGAAGCTGCACCGGGGCGCCACCGGCCATGCCGCTTGAAGGCCCTGCGGAACGCGGGGCCGCGTTCCTTGAATTCGCGCTGGAAGCGCAGGCGAAGCGCGTTTTTTGCCACGCGAATTCAGGGACGCCCTCCGGCGGGGCCGGGCCGTTTCGGCCTCATGCCAGTCCTCGAGGGGCTCAGACATGGGGCCGCGACTTCGACGTGGAGCTTCGGAGCTGGCCGAAATCGCCGGGCGGGGATGAACTATGCCGGTTTTTTTGCCCGTAGCCGGGATCAGCATCAGCCTTCCGCTGCTAGTGGGAGTGGGGGCGCTGATTGGTTTCCTTTCCGGATTATTCGGAGTCGGTGGGGGGTTCCTGCTGACGCCGATTCTGATGTTGGTCGGCATCCCGCCGACGGTGGCGGCAGCTTCCGATTCCTGCCAGATCATCGCGACTTCCTCTTCCGGCACAGCGGCGCATTCACGGATGGGCAACGTGGATGTGAAGCTCGGCACGGTGCTCTTGCTGGGCGGTCTGGCGGGAGGGGCGGTGGGCGTCCGCATCATCCGAGTCCTTCTCGGATTGGGAGACGCCGACCTGGCCATCAAACTCACCTACGTGATCGTGCTCTCAGGAATCGGGGGGTACATGTTCTGGGAGAGTTTGACCAGTCTGAAGCGGGGCGCTTTGGAAATGAGAGTGCCTCACCTGGCGCGAGGGAGGGACATCCTCAGCCGGCTTCCATTTCAGATGGACTTTCCTCGTTCCAAAGTCCGCCATTCGGTGGTTATTCCGCTTCTCCTGGGCGGACTGGTAGGCGTCCTGGCGGCAATTATGGGCGTGGGCGGCGGATTCATCATGATCCCCATGATGGTTTATCTGCTCTGGACGCCCATGCACGTGGCGGTGGGAACCTCGCTCTTCCAGATTCTCTTTACCTGTGCCGGCGTGACCTTCATGCAGGCACAGACGAATCACACGGTGGATTTGCTCCTGGCGCTCCTGCTCGCGGCAGGTTCGACCATCGGAGTCCAAGTAGGGGCGCGCATGAGCCGCCTGCTGCGGGGTGACCAACTGCGGATCCTGCTCGCCCTGCTGGTTCTTCTGGTCACCGCCAGAATGGTGTTCGGGCTCGCGCGGACGCCGCGCAGCCTGCTCCGCCCGGCGGATGAGCACGGAGGCGCGGGCAAGATGCATTTAGTTCGGCACGTTGCCGTCCATAGGGCGCTGCCGAATACAACGCGTAATTGAATGAGGCGACCGTGGAAATCCTTCTTCCTGTAGCTGGAATGAGCATCAGTCTCCCGGTCCTGGTCGGCGCGGGCGCGATGGTCGGGTTTCTTTCCGGGATGTTTGGTGTCGGCGGCGGGTTTTTGATGACTCCCATTCTCATGTTCCTGGGCATTCCGCCCACTGTGGCTGCCGCGTCGGATTCCTGCCAGATTGTGGCTGCCGCTTCGTCTGGGACGGCGGCCCATCTTCGACTGGGCCATGTGGACATGAAGTTAGGGGCTTTTGTGCTCATGGGCGGGGTTTCAGGAGGTTGGATTGGTGTTCGAATCATCAAGCTTTTGCGCTCGATGGGAGAGGCGGACCTGGTCATCAAGATTACCTACGTCGTGTTTCTTTCTTTGATCGGCGGTTACATGTTTGCCGAGAGTCTGCGTAGCCTTCGACGGGGCGCCCTGGAGCCCAAGGGGCACCACGCTGCACGCGGCAAAAGCCTCCTTAGCCGCCTTCCTTTCCAGGTGGACTTTCGTCTTTCACGTGTTCGGCACTCTCTACTCGTTCCGTTTCTGTTCGGCGGAGCAGTCGGCATCCTGGCTGCCATTATGGGTGTCGGCGGCGGCTTCATCATGGTCCCTATGATGGTCTATCTGCTGCGCGTGCCCATGCACGTGGCTGTGGGGACCGATCTGTTTCAAATTGTCTTTACCAGTGCGGCGGTGACGTTCATGCAAGCTGCCGTCAATCATACGGTGGACCTCTTGCTTGTGCTCCTGCTGGCCGCGGGCTCGACGATTGGCGCGCAGGTGGGCACGCGTGTGGGACGCTACTTGCGTGGCGATCAGCTCAAGATCCTGCTGGCTTCGATCGTCCTGCTGGTGATGGTGAAGATGGCCTTCGGCTTGGTGCAAACACCCGCCGTCTTGCTGACGGCGGCGAAAGGACACTGACCATGCGTCCATGGAAATCACTCACAGTCGTCGCAATTCTGCTCAGTGGCCTGGCGGCGCGGGCTCCTGCGGCCAGCCCGCCTGAGCCGGTCACGATGAAAGTGACACCCTCCGTCATTTCCATGGGGACTTTCTATTCCGGAGCCAGAGTGCATGTGGAGGGAACGGTGCCCCAGGCGTCGGACGTGATTATCGACGTTCGAGGTCCGGAAACGATTGAAGTCTTCAACAAGGTCGGGCGAGCGGGGCCGATCTGGGTGAACACCGGCAAGGTCTCCATTTCCGGGATCCCGACGCTCCTTCTGGTTTTCAGTACCAGACCGGTGCACAATTGCCTGTGCCGCAGCGAGATTGACCGGTGTGAGCTCGATGCCGCCGCCATCAAAAGCAAAATCAAAATCGAGCCCCGGGCGATGGCCAGCGAAGTGGTGGCGGATGAGTTCCTGAAACTGAAATACCGGCAGAAGAGCTATCAGCTCGCGAACACCGGCATCCAGATGGAGGATCCCGCCGAGGTGGGGCAGCACTACACGCTCGATTTTATTTGGCCGAAGAATGCGGCGCCCGGAACTTATGTGGTTCGCGTGTGCGCGTGCCAGGGCGGCAACGTGGAGGACAGTCTGGAAGCTCCGCTGAAAGTGGTCGAAGTCGGTTTTCCCGCGATGATTGCCGACCTCGCCAAGGATCGTCCTGCGACTTACGGGATCATCTCCGTCGTGGTGGCGGTGCTGGCGGGATTCGGAATTGACTTTATCACCACGCGCATCTTCAAGAAGAAGATCTCCGCGCACTGATCGGCGCGGACATGTCGGCCGCGCCCTGTTTCGAAGGTAGGCAATGCTTGGGTGGCGCCGCAAGAAGAAAGAGGATGCCTCGGCGGTAGCCGTGGAAGCCCGCCTTCGCCAGAAATATGCCAATTTTCGCACCTTGCTTTCCCTGAACAACGAGTGCCTGGAGTTGATGGCGGGCGTGCAAGAGGACCTGCGGCATGTGGCCCCGATGCGGGAAGTGTTCTCTGGCCGGGTAACTTCGGTCTTTGAGAACGCGGGCGGAATTATCGAATCGCTGGAGAAGCTGACCGGCGTTTCGCAGCGGCCGCTCGCCCGGGCGCTGGAGGAACAACGCCGGGAGGTGGAAAGGTACCTGGCCGAGCAGCAGGAGCAGGCTCCGCGGCGCCTTGCCGCCTGGCTTTCCGAAGTTGACCTCAGCACTTCGGGTGAAATGGGTGGGAAGGCCGCTGCGCTCGGCGAGATCAAGAACCGGCTCGGGCTGCCGGTTCCGGATGGATACGTTCTCACGACGGAAGCCTATCGCCAGTTTTGCGGCTTGCCTTTGTGGAACCAGATCAAAACGGCGCTGCGCCACGCGGACCTGGACGACCTGGAGGGGTTGCAGACGATATCCTCGCAACTCATGGCGATGGTCACGGCGTTTCCTCTCCCTCATGCCGTGGAGGTGGCAGTCAGCGAGCGCGCTCGCACGCTGGCGCGGTCGGGCATGGGCCTTGCCGTGCGCTCAAGCGCGGTGGGCGAAGGCGGTGCGCTGACCTTTGCCGGCCAGTTTCTCAGTCTGATCAACGTTCTTCCGGATCAGGCGATTGCCGCCTACAAGAAAGTCGTCGCCGGACGGTTTGGTGAGAGGGCTTTGTCCTACCGGCTTTCCACCGGAGTCGCCGAGAGCGCCAGCCCGATGGCGGTGCTCTTCCTTCCCGTCATTAACGCCGCAGCCTCCGGCATTCTCTACACGCGTGACCCGGAACACCCGAAAAGCGGCGCATTGTGGCTAACTTCGACGCGCGGCCTGGGCTTGGATATTGCCGGCGGCCAGGTTCCCGCCGATTTGTTTGTCATCTCCCATAAGAGGCCGCGGGCTGTTCTTGAACAGCGCATTGTCCGGAAAGAGCAGGAAATCGTGCTCGAGCCGGGTGGGGGAGTGCGGCGGCAGCCTGTGGACGCGCGCGAAGCGGAGGCGCCGAGTCTTGAGCCCAGCCACTTGCAGACGCTGGCCGACTGGGGCATCCGATTGGAGCAGCACTTTGGCGCACCGCAAGACATCGAGTGGGCGCTGGACTCCTCGGGCGTCCTCTGGATTCTTCAGGCCCGGCCTCTGGCCTTGGTCGAAGCGACCCGAACGCCAGCCCGGCCGCGTGAAACGCCGGCGGTGACGGGAGGCGCGACCGTCTATCCGGGGCGCGTGTCGGGCGCGGCCTATCTGGCGGAAGATCGTGAAGCGCTGCGCAAAACACCCTTCGGCGCGATCGTCATTGTCCGGCGCGCGTCTCCGGACATTATCGGAGTCTTGCCTCGCATTGCCGGCCTGGTGGCCGAGCACGGCAACATGACGGGTCACGCCTCCACCTTGCTGAGGGAGTTCAAAATTCCGTCCGTCTTCCAGATGGAGAACGTCTTCGCGCAAGTGCAGAGCGGCGATTCGCTCAGCCTCGATGCCGTCCAACCGAGCATTTTTCGCGGTGCGCTGTGGCCGCCCGCGCCGGTCCGAGCGGATAGCGAGGAGAGCCCGCAGGAAAAGAGTGATCCGCTGAGCCGGAGGCTCTTGACGCTGCATCTGCTCGACACGCGTACCTTCCGGTTTCGGCCGGGCGGGTGCCAGTCCGTCCACGACGTGATCCGTTATTGCCACGAAAAAGGCGTCGAGGCGATGTTCGCCATGCAGGACCGCGAGATGGAACATGGCCCGCACCGTTCGAAAAAACTGCTCGCGTCCGTGCCGGTCAACCTCTTTGTCCTCGATTTGGGCGGAGGGCTGGCTCTTGAAAATCCGGACGCCGACGAGATCACTCCAGCCGAGATCGTCTCCCGGCCCTTCCAGGCGTTATGGAAGGGAATCGCTCACCCCGGGGTCAGTTGGACGCGCAAGATGTCGGCCAGCTTCGCCGACCTTGCCTCGGTCATCGCGGGGTCGCTCACTTCCCAAAGCGGCGTCGTCCGGGCGCTGGGGGAGCGCAGTTATCTCTTGGTGGCGAAAGAATATTTGAATTTGAACTCACGCCTGGCATACCACTTCTCGCTCGTGGACGCCTGCCTTTCTGATAACCCTTCCAACAACTATCTCGCCTTCCGATTCGCCGGCGGCGGGGCCACGCGGCAGCGGCGCAATCTTCGCGCCTGCTTTCTGGAAGTCTGCCTGGGACACTACGGCTTCGTGGTGGACCGTCGCGGCGATCTGGTCAACGCCTGGTTCAAGAGAGCGCCGGCCAAAGACACGGAAACCAATCTTGATGTTCTCGGCCGGCTGATGGCCTGTAGCTGCCAGCTTGATATGTACATGAGCGGCCGTGAGGCCATGCAGTGGTACGTGGAACAGTTCCTGAAGGGGAACTATTCATTTCAAGGAGCCGAAGGCGGGGAAGAGGTGGAGCAAACGTCCTCGGCCTCTTGAAGATCTCCTATTGGATTCTCCATGACGATCATCAATCTTACAATGTTGATATTTGCCGGTTCCCTTGCCGCTGGAGTGATTGGCGCGCTGACAGGGCTTGGCGGTGGTGTGCTCCTTGTCCCCATGTTGGTTCTCCTGTTTCACATTAACCTGCGGTACGCTGTCGGCGCTTCACTGATTTCGGTCATCGCGACTTCCTCCGGCGCGGCAGCAGCCTATTTGCGCGAGGGCTACACCAATCTCCGTGTCGGCATGTTTCTCCAAGTTTCCGCCACGGCCGGTGCATTGCTAGGTGCCATTGTCGCTGGACATCTTCGAGCTGGTGTGATCGCTGTCATTTTCGGGCTCGTTCTTATGTATTCGGCCTTCCTCTCCTTCCGCCGTCAAGAAGAGGTCGAGCCGTCAGGGTTACCCGGCCCGCTCGCGGCACGTCTGAAAATGGGGAGCAGCTACCCGGTCCCCGGAGGGTGGAAGTCGTACTATCCATGCCATTCGTTCGCGGGCTTTGGCATCATGCTGGTTGCCGGAACGCTTTCCGGACTGCTGGGAATCGGTTCGGGCGCTGTGAAAGTGCTGGCGATGGACCAGGTGATGCGCCTCCCCTATAAAGTCTCCACCACCACCAGCAACTTTATGATTGGGATCACGGCCGCAGCAAGCGCTGGAATTTATTTTCGCGATGGGTTTATTGACCCAGGGGTCACCATGCCCGTCATGCTGGGGGTTTTCCTGGGCGCCCTCGTGGGCGCGAAACTCCTGATGCGAATCAAAACCGAGTCTCTGCGCTTATTCTTCAGCTTGGTCATTCTCGCTATGGCTCTCGAAATGATTTACAGCGGACTTTCGGGAAAGCTATGAAAACCGCCCGCATCGAACACATCCTTGGAATAGTCTTACTGAGCGGCGTCCTGTCGTCTGCAGGTTTCGTCCTCGCGGGAGGCGCGATGTACGTGGCTCGCCACGGAACCGAGCGCGCACACTACCGGATTTTCCGCGGAGAGCCGTCGGACCTTCGAAGCCTCCAGGGTGTTCTAGGCGACGCCAGAGAGTTCTCCGGAAGAGGAATCATCCTGTTAGGATTGATGTTTCTCGTCGCGGTGCAAATTATTCGGGTAGGTTTGACGTGCCTCTTGTTCGCATGGAACCGCGACCGCGTATTTGTCATGATCAGTCTACTAGTCCTGGTCATGCTATTATACGGCATCCTTATTGAGGGGCGGTAGGGCCACCGATGGGCGATGGAATAGAAACGTACGAAAGGTTCTGATGGCACTCCGCCGGCCACGTTACGGGCGGCACGAGGATCTGGCATAGGGAACAAATCGTGGCGATTATTACTATTTCACGTGGCACCCAAAGCGGCGGAGACGCGCTGGCCGAGTGCTTGGCCTCTCACTTGGGGTATCCGAGCCTCGCCCGAGAGGTTCTGGTGCAGGCCGCGGAGAAACTCGGCGTCTCTGAAGAGAAGCTGTTCTGGGGGATCAGCAAAGGCCCGCGCTTTTGGGAAAAATCGGCCGGGGAGCGGAGGCTCTACGTCATCGCACTTCAGTCCGCGCTTGCCGAGCATTGTGTCTCGGGCAACCTTGTCTATCACGGCAACGCCGGTCACCTGCTGCTGAAGGGCGTTCCCGCGGTCTTGCGTATCCGGCTGATCGCTGCATTGCCGGCCCGCATACGCCGGCTTATGGAGCGAGAAGGCCTAAAGTATCATCAGGCGCTTGACTTCATTCGTTGCTCGGATAGCGATCGCAAGCGATGGACCAAGTTTGTGTACGGAGTGAATTGGGGTGATCCGGCGCTTTACGACATGGTCATCAATTACGACCAGATCACACCGGAATCAGCTTGTTCCATTGTCGCCGCTGCCGTCGCCCTCCCGGATTATGAACTGACCCGAGAAGTGCGCAAGACGCTGGCGGATTTCGCTCTGGCCTGCCGCGTCAAGCTGGAACTGGCCATGAACGTGCCAACTCGGAACATCGAATTCGAGGTTAGCGCAGATGACGGGCAGGTCGAGATTCTCGGTGAAATCGCCGCTGGCGGCATTTTGGTGGGGCAGTCGGGTCCGAACGAAGAGGAAATCG
>JAHEKS010000310.1 GCA_024638215.1 Acidobacteriota bacterium
GTGCCGGAAACCACCCCGATGCTGTAAACGATGGGCAACTCCGCGTCTTTCCCGGAAACGAACTTGCCCCACTGCGAAATATCCACGGTCCTGCCCTTCAGCACCCCGTGAAAACGTTCCGCCTGTTTCAGCGCGCTGCGCGAGTCGCACCCGGTGACGATCATCACGAACGCCTCACCCCCATACCGGCCCAGCGCGTCGTAGGGGCGCAACGACGCTCGCAGCTCGCGCGCGGTGGCACGAATGGCGGCATCGCCGGCCATGTGCCCGTACTTGTCATTGATTTCTTTCAGGCCGTCAATGGAGACCATCAGCAGGCCCACCGGAGCCCTTTCACGGCGGACACGCGCCAATTCCCTTTGCAGCGCGTCGATGATGGCCCCGCGGTTCCAAAGTCCGGTGAGAGGATCGTGATACGCCTGATAGCCGATCGTCGCCTGGGCGCGCCGCAACTCTTCGCGCAGATCGAGGATGCGTTTTCCGGCGCGCAGCCGCGCCTTCAGCTCCAGTTGGTCGTAGGGCGCAGTGATGTAGTCGTCCGCACCCGCCTCCAGGGCCTCCAGGATATGCTGGCTTTCCCCTTTGGGGGTAACCAGGAGGATGTAAATGTAAGGCTTATCTCCGAACTCACGCACTTCCCGGCAAACTTGTTTCGTCGTCGTACGGTCGCCGAGCGTCCCTAGAATCACAAATGCTGGCGGCGCCTCCCTTCGAAAAGTCGCCATGGTCTCCACGGGATCTTCCGCCAGGGCAACCTGGTAACCCCATCCATCCAGCGACACCTGAAGTGATTGCCGGGGTTCGGCATTGGACTCTGCAACCAAAACTTTCATTCCGACACCTCCTAACTTCAACCCACCGACGGGAAAATAGCCCTTTCTCCTTTGTGGCGGCACAAAGCCTATTCAGCGGGACATCCTACCATAAGATGGTTGAGGAGAGTGCCTTGGCACGATTTCGCCGAGTTCCCGATCCGCGGTTGAACTTCACCCTTGTGTATGAAGTCCCGTTCGCGCCAAATCTGGCACAACCGGCGCGCCGCGAGGTGAACGGCGGTGCCGATTTCGCCCGGCTTCGTTGAGCTTACCGGCACCATGACCAGAAAATAAACCTCGTATTTTTGCGCAGTTGCACATTTGCGTCCCCTCGGAACGATACCAACCGGTAACTTCGGCCCCGCCGGTTTCGTCGAGTCTATTGGAACCAGAGAAGGGCCTGATTGGCTGCTGGAATGGCTCTGCCTCCACCGGAGTACTGACATGGATTTCCTCTCGGTCGTTCGCGTCGCGCTGCTGGCGCTGCTTCGCAACAAGATGCGCAGCACGCTGACTATTCTGGGCATCATTATCGGCGTCGGTGCGGTCATCTGCACCGTCGCCATCGGACAGGGAGCCTCGCGACAGGTGCAGCAGCAGATCAGCAGCCTGGGTGACAATTTGGTTTTTATTTCCGCCGGCAGTGTCAATCGCGGCGGGGTGCAGATGGGAAGCGCCGCCACCAAAACCCTGACCGCCGAGGATGCTAAAGCAATTCAGCAGCAGGTCCCGGAAGTCAAAGCCGTCTCCCCAGGCGTCGGGTGGGCGGGCCAGGTCGTTTACGCAGGCCAGAATTGGTTTACGCAGGTCCGGGGCGTGTCGCCTGAATACCTCTCCATCCGCGAGTGGCCGGTCGCGGATGGCAGCGCCTTTACCCAGCGTGACGTGGACACGGCGGCGAATGTCTGCCTGCTGGGACAGACCGTAGTCCAGAATCTTTTCGGCGATGAAGAGCCGGTGGGCAAGATCGTCCGCATCGGCAGCATTCCCTTTGTGGTCGTCGGAGTGCTGCAAACCAAGGGCGCTTCCACCTTCGGCCAGGACGAAGACGACACGGTCATCATGCCCTACACCACCGTGCAGAAAAAGTTGTCGGGCAACGACTGGCTGCAATACATCATGTGCTCGGCGGTTTCTCAGCAGGCCAGCCCGAGCGCCATTCAACAAATCACCGGCCTGCTGCGCGAGCGGCACCGCCTGCGTGCAGACCAGGACGACGATTTCATCATCCGCAGCGCGCAGGCATTGGCTGAAGCTCAGGCGCAATCAGGACAGGTGATGACCATGCTGCTGGCCAGCATCGCTTCCGTGTCGCTCCTGGTGGGCGGCATCGGCATCATGAACATCATGCTGGTGTCGGTCACCGAGCGCACGCGCGAAATCGGCGTGCGCATCGCCATTGGCGCCACCGAGCAGGACGTGCAGTTGCAATTCCTTAGCGAAGCGATGGTTCTCAGCCTGATGGGCGGCGCGGTGGGGGTGCTCGCGGGCGTGGCCGGTTCGATGGCCGTTTCCAACATGTTGAAGTGGCCCACCAGCATTCCTTTCACCTCCATCGTGATTGCCGTGCTGTTTTCGGCGGCGGTGGGTGTCTTCTTCGGGTACTACCCGGCGCGCAAGGCTTCGCAGCTCGACCCCATCCAGGCGCTGCGCTTTGAGTGAGCGGCTGCAAGATCGGGTTCGTTTAGCCTGAACGGCGCTTCGTTCAGGCTTCGTTGCCGGTTCGTTTCGGGTTCGTTTTCGGGGGCCGATCCTTTGTTTTCATCAAAATCGGGGCTTTGTTTTTGCATTTTGAGCACCTCCAGATCGGCCCTGCCTCCCATCTGTTGGCCCGCGTTCCGCATGACCGGTAGGCTGGCCTCATCAGCCAGCTTGCAACGCGCGATGCGACGATTGCAGTCCATAGTCAGCCTTCGCTTCTGCTGGCCTGCCTGCCCGACCCCGTCATGAGGCCAACATTGCTAGCCTATCACATTGGTTTCAGGATGTCAAGAGGCGCCACGCCCGCTTGCCCGCCCCGCTCCCGCCGCCCCCGGCGGCTTTATTGGCTTGGAATGGACTCCAGGTGAAGGACGGTGATTTCCGGCCGGTTGCCGGTGCGCATGGCGGGGCCCCACGTGCCCGCGCCGCTCGAGGTGTAGAGCGTGTAGTCGCCCTCGGTGTGCAGCCCGCGATAGTATTTCCCGAAGACGCGCCAGGTCACGAATTGGAAAGGAAAAATCTGGCCGTAGTGCGTGTGTCCGGCAAGCTGCAGGCTGATTCCCGCGGCTTTGGCGCGCTCAATCTGCGCCGGGCTGTGGTAAAGCAAAATGGAAGGCCGCTTGGGGTTGTGCCCCAACTTCGCCGCCACCTCGGCCAGGTCCTTCGACTCGCCGCGCTGGGGATAGGCGATGCCGATGATTTCCAGGCCATCCAGGGTCAGCATCTCATCGTTGAGGATCTTTACTTTGGTTTTGGCCAGCGCCGCGAATGCGCGCTCGACGCCCAAGTAAGTCTCGTGGTTCCCAGTAATGAAATAGACGCCCCGCGGAGCGACGAGCCCGTCGAGCGGCGCCACCAACTGGTCCAAGCGGCCGTCCGCGCCATCGAAAAGGTCGCCGGTGATGAACACCGCCTCCGGCTTTTGCGCGTTGGATTCCTCCACCAGCGATTGCAGAAATGACGCGCCCAGAATGAGACCCAGATGGACATCGGAAATCTGGACGATCGTCTTCCCTTGCCAGGCGGGTGGAAGGTTTTTGATTTTGACGGTGAGGTGATGGACGCGCGGGCGGCGGGCGTTCCACACGCCGTAGGCCGAATACAACACGGCCAGCGTTATCGCCGCCGCCCCCAAGGCCGCGAGCGGGGGCCGAAGCGCCGCGACCCGGGCCGCTCCCAAGACCGCCCACGCCAGCGCAAATGCGACCATCAAAGTCAGCCCGACCCCCAGCCAAAGCGCCGAGCCAAAGTGGATGGCTTTGCCGACCGGATTGTCCATCCGGCGCGCCAGAATGGAGCTGGCGATGAAGCTTGCAGGCAGCAAAAACAAAATCAGGCCGAGCACGAGCTTGCGCCGGCCCGCCAAAGCGAAGAAGCGCACTATCGAGAAATAAATGAAGTAATGGCTGAGAAAGAGAATTGAAACAGCGGCGGCTATGAACAGCGAGATGAGCAGAACGGGGCTTCGCGCCATAGGACTCTCAGAGCCTTCAACTCATTCTACACGATGCCCCGCCGAAACAGGTTAGAAACTCATTAAAGGCGTAATTGTCATCAGGAGGCGAAGCCTTCGCTGGTCCGGCTTTCACAAATCCTTGGCGGGCGCAAGGGACGACGTGAAACGCTCCTTGGCGGGAGAAGCGGGATGCCGGGCTCCCTCGTGCGAGCCGAAGCGAATGTCCATGGCCGTGTATTGGGGAAACGTCACTTCATGGCCGCGAGCCAACAAGTGGGAATAGACCGACCAGGCCGCGCCGTAAAGAGCAAAGCCGGAACTGACGGGACGAGAGTGCGCCACCAGGCCCACCACCGTGCCAATCAGGCCGAACCCCGCTGCGCCACGCACTCCTCCGCCCGCCACCTGGCCCGGGTTTCCCGAGCCCTCTTGAATCTGGCGCGCGCGGGAATCGGAGTCCGCCACCGAGGAAGTGGCCAGAAGAACGTCAATCGCGGGCATGACGAAACGGGTCTTGGAACTCACGCCGTGCGCGCCGCCTTCGCCGTCGAGCTTCAGGTGCAACGAGCTTGGAACCTCGGCGGCTTGAAGGCCCGCTTCCACCGTTCGCGTTGTGCCCTTGGGCAGGACAATCTGCCGAAACCCGAAGCGCAGTTGCCCGTTGCGTCCCAGGCGGCGTGCCGGCCGCGCCGTGATCACCTTTCCCTTCAGGCGGCTGCCGACGGGAAGGATCAGGTGGTGGTCCGCCGTGAAAACAGGCTTCGCGACGACCGCTTCCACCGGCGTGCCCTCGTGGTCGGTGGCGGAACTGAGCGGCGTCTTAAGCCACACGCGCACGTCGCTCGAAGGCGGAATCTCGCCTCCCACCCGCCCCAGTTCCTTGCCCGCGACTTCCGCGCTGCCCAAGTTGAGCGGGGCCTTCAACTCCACCGTGAAGCGCGTTCCCGCCGGCAGCACTTGCCGGTGAAAGGGCAATTGCGCCGAGAAGAGGGCCTTGATCCGCTCCAGCCTGCCCGGCGACTTCGCCGCCGCGGCGGTCTGAATTTCGCGGTGATAGGGCAGGTGCGCCAGAAGGGTAGCCTTAATCCATTTCAGCCTGCCAGACGACTTGATCGCCGCCAGGGTCTGGTTTTTCTGCGCCTCGATTTGCCGGCGCACCTCCGTGGCCTTCGCGTGCGCGCCCCCTTCCTTCTTCTTTTTTGCGCCGCCCGCCACCAGTTGAACCACGTTGTGCGCTGCCGGCGAAACCGTGGTCTGAATCCGCAATCGCTGGCCATCCTTGAGTCGGAGCGTGTCAAACTCGAACGCGGCGTAATGAAACGGCGTGAAATTGCCGTTGGCGATGGCCCGCGCGCGCCGGCCGCGCGGAAT
>JAHEKS010000311.1 GCA_024638215.1 Acidobacteriota bacterium
AGATCATGCCCACAAGCTGCTCCTGGATGTGGTCCTTGATGTACTCTGAATTGCCTTCAAGGTCGCTATCCGATAGAGAAATGGCGTGCTTTGTGAGGTATTGCTTGAACTCCTCTAGGAGGGGTTCCGTCACGGTGAAGTTTTGTGGAATGGTTTTGTGAATGCCCAAGTAGTACTTGGCGAAGTTAAAGAACGCTCCGTGCTGCTCAAGGGTCTGCTGGACCGGCGTGAGTTTCGGCTCGGGCAAGATGACATCCGGGGTGATTCCGCCGCCGCCGTAAACTTCGCGCCCCCCGTCGGTCAGCCGGACCTCGGTGTGAGGCTGGGTTTTCTGATCGTAGTGATAGTAGTAGTCATAGAGCGAGACGTTGGAGTAGTTGCGCTGGATTAGCCGGCCGCTGGGCGTGTAGTAGCGCGCCGTAGTCAGCAGCAGCATGGTTTTTTCGCTGAGCGGGTATTCGCTCTGCACCAGGCCTTTGCCGAAGCTTGGCTCGCCCATCACCAACGCGCGGTCGTGGTCCTGCAGCGCTCCCGTCACGATTTCCGCCGCGCTCGCCGTCATGCGATTAATCAACACCACCATGGGGTATTGATTCCCGCCGTCTCCGGTGGAAGCGCGGTAGCGCTTCTCACGCGAACGGCGCCCGTAGTGATAAACAATCAGCTGATTCTTCTCGAGGAAGTGGTCCGCCACGTCCACGGCCTGCTGCAACAGTCCGCCCGGGTTGCTGCGCAGGTCAAGCACCAGTCCCTGTAAGGTTTTGGGATTGAGCTTGTCCAATTCCTGCGACAGTTCGTCATTCGTCGTCTCGTTGAAGCCGGAGATATGAATGTAGGCAATGTGGGGACGCAGGTAGAACACGTCGTCCACTGTGCGAGGAGAGATCTCGTCCCGTGTGATGGCAAATTCCAGCGGTTGATCGGAGCCTTCCCGGCTGATGGCCACGTGCACCGTGGTGCCTTTGGGGCCTTTCAGCAGGTTGGCCACCTGCGTGGTGTTCATTCCCTCGGTAGATTTGCCATCCACCCTGACGATGATGTCTCCAGGACGAAGACCGGCTCGAAAAGCGGGCGAGCCCGGCATCGGCTGCACGACGATGGTTTCCATCTTGCCCATCTTGCCGGGTACGGGGCCAATCCGCATGCCGACACCGTAGTACTTGCCCCTTTGCTCCTCACGAAACGATTCGAAGGTGCGGGGGTCCAGAAAGCTCGAGTGGGGGTCGAGCGTGCGCAACATTCCGGGGATAGCGCCGAGGCTGGTGTTGGGGATGCCGTAGATGGAGCGGTCAGGATCCACCGGGTCCGCATAGTCCTGCTGGACGATGTTCAGGACCTTCGTAAACTGGTCAAGGCTTGTCTTAAAATCTGATTCATCGTCGCCCGTCGTCGCTTCGACGCGCTGGCCGTAGATTCCGCCCAGCACCGCGCACAAAACCACCGTCGAAACCAGGAACCAAATCCAACGCTTTGTCTGCTTCATAGACCCTGAGCACCTCTAACTGCAGTATAACATGGCCACCGAAAAGCAGGGAAGCCTGCAGCTGCCTGTTAGATGAACGGTCGTGTCCCCGTGTTTCCTGTGCAACACCCTGGATTCACTTCTACACCTCATGCCGCGGCCGGAATTGTGGCCGCAGTTGCTGCGCCCAGCAGCGACCGGAGACACCCCGCGCAGCACTTCGCGCTACCTTCCCAAGGTGAAACACGCCAGAATCGCTGTCCTCGTCTTCCCGGCGCTCCCTGTGTTTTCAACAAAATGGCGCGCTTAGTTTCTCAGACAATTCGTCATTTGCTCGCTGATTCTAAAAGGCTTACCCCGATTCGTTCGCAAAACGCACTTCTTTCGCCACCGGCTTTCCGCGGCACGTTTTTTCGGCGGCCCCAAGCGACCCGGAGCCGGCCGCCGCGCTCGCTGGGGCCGCGACCCTCTGCGCCGTATCGCCCGGACCGCCCGCAATCCAAAGTCTCGCACTGTTCGCAGTATGTAGGCTAGCTATAACGGCTATGCTCGTCAAAACCTTCCCGCCCGCCGCGCGCGTTGCCGGCGCGGCCGCATTCTCGCCGCCGGTCTGCTCAACGCGCGGCGGGGAATGCGGCAACGGGCTGACCGCGCCCTGCGGAAACTGGCCTGCCGTGCGGACTGAATTGCTTGACAAGCTTCGTCGGCTCACCTATGATTGAGATGAGAGGCTTACAGTGTTCAGCGGTGGCTTCGAGGAGATTGGTTTCCTTCTGTTCGTTGCGTATTTGCTATTTGGCCCGAAGAAGCTTCCCGAGATTGCGCGGACCTTGGGCAAGGGATTAGGGGAACTGCGCCGGGCGTCCAGCGAACTGAAGAGTTCGCTGGAACATGAAATCTCGAACCTCGACCGTCCGGAACACCTGTTGAACGCCGACCGCGAGCCGAGCCCTCCTCATGTCCACGAGCATTCAGAACCCGCCGACAAAGAACCCGTCACCCGGTCCTGAAGAAGAAAGCAACGGCAAGCAAATGTCGTTCCTCGAGCACCTCGAGGAGCTGCGCGTGCGCCTGCTGCGCAGCATTTACTCGATCATTGTCACCACCGGCATTTGCTTCTATTTTCGCGACGCCATTTACGCCTACCTGGCCAAGCCCCTCACCGACGCCCTGCACGCCCTCAACATGCCGGAAAAGTTGGTCTATACCAATCCGGTGGACCCCTTCAATCTCTACATCAAGCTTTCCATCATGTGCGGCATTTTTCTGGCTGCGCCTTTCATCCTTTGGCAGCTCTGGCTCTTCGTTTCCCCCGGACTTTATCGCAACGAGAAAAAGTACGTCTGGCCGTTCGTCACGCTCACGAGCGCGCTCTTCATCTCCGGTGGTTTTTTTGCCTACAAGCTGGCGCTTCCCAAGGCGCTGTGGTTTCTGGTTGAATTCGGCCGGCAATTCACGCCGATGGTGACCATTAACGAGTATTGGGACCTGGCCATTTCCATCATGCTGGCCGTGGGGCTGGTGTTTGAGCTTCCGGTGGTTATTTTGTTGCTCTCGATATTCGGGATCGTCACGCCCAGGTTTTTGTGGAAGAATTTCCGCTACGCGGTCCTCATCACGGCGATTGTCGCCGCGGCAATTGTGCCCACCAACGACATGGCCTCCATTTTTGTGGTTTGGATTCCGCTCGTAGGACTCTACGTTCTGAGCATCGGCCTGTCCTGGCTTGTGTACGTCAAGAAACGAAAAAGGAAACAGCATGCCGAGACGTAAAGGGCCGCGTGGATTAGTCGCCCTTGGCGTTGCTGTCCTATTGTGTCTGGGCGCCGCTTCGATTTTAAGCGCGGCAGCCGAGCGGCCGGCTTTTAGCGGAGGACGCGCCTTTGAAGACCTGAAGCGCCTGGTCAGTTTCGGCCCCCGCCCCTCGGGCTCAAACCAGCTTGCCAAAGCGCGCCAGTGGATGATCACACAATTACGCCAGACCGGCGAGGACGTTGAGGAGGACCGGTTCACAGCCTCCACTCCTATTGGCCAGCTGGCGATGACCAACGTCACCGTCAAGATCCCCGGTGCAAGTCCCAATGTTGTAATCGTGGCGGGGCACTACGACACCGCACGCATCCCCGGCGTCGCGTTTGTGGGCGCCAACGACGGCGCCTCCAGCGCGGCGCTTCTGATGGAGCTGGCGCGGGCTCTCACAAGCCATAAATATCCTTTCACGGTCTGGCTGGTTTTTTTTGACGGGGAAGAGGCGACGCGGCAATGGTCGGATACCGACAGCCTGTATGGCAGCCGGCATTTGGTTCAGCGACTCTCGGCCTCGGGCGACCTGGGACACGTGCAAGCAATGATTCTGGTGGACATGATCGGCGACGCAGACTTGGGCGTTCACCGAGAAGAGAACTCTACACGCTGGCTGACCGATTTGGTTTTCCATGCCGCGCAAAAGCAATTGGGTTATTCGAAGTACTTTCTGAACCAGCCGCAGGCGATTGATGACGACCACATACCCTTCGTGAATGCAGGCGTCTCGGCGGTGGATTTGATTGACTTCGACTACGGCCCGGGCAACCGCTACTGGCATACCGCCCAGGACACGCTCGAGCATTGCAGCCCGACCAGCCTGACCATCGTCGGCCGTGTGGTGCTCGCGTCACTCGATGACCTCGCCAAATCTCCTCACCTGAAGTAAACTCCCCACTCTGAAGCTTGCGCCGCTTATCATCGCGGCGCGTAACCAATGAACGAACTTCTCGCATCGGCTATTTTTACTGTCTTTGTGCTGGGCTTGCTGGCGTTGGACCTGGGCCTGTTCCATCGCCGCGCGCATTGCGTCTCGTTTCGCGAGGCAGTCGCATGGAGCGTTTTCTGGATCGCTCTTTCGCTCGTCTTTAATTACGGCCTCTATCGCCTGCGCGGGTCGGAGGCGGGCCTGCAATTTCTGACCGGCTACGTGATCGAAAAATCGCTTTCCATGGACAACCTCTTTGTGTTCGCGCTGATTTTCGCTTACATGGGCGTGCCGGCCAGGGACCAGCACAAGGTCCTGTACTGGGGCATCCTCGGGGCGCTGGTGATGCGCGGCGTGTTTATCGCCGCCGGCACCGCGTTGATCTCTCATTTTCATTGGATTCTCTACATTTTTGGCGTGTTCCTCCTTTACAGCGGCGCCAAGCTTTTCGGGAACAGACTCGAGAAGGTTGAGCCGGAGAGGAATCCCGTCCTGCGCCTGGCGCGCAGGCTATTTGCCGTGACGGAAGACTTCGCCGGGGATGCGTTCTTTGTGCGCTGCGAGGGGAAGATTTTCGCCACACCTCTTCTGTTTGTTCTCCTGATGATCGAGACCACGGATGTCCTTTTCGCGGTGGACTCAATCCCCGCCGTATTTGCCGTTACCCAGGACCCTTTCATCGTGTACACGTCGAACATCCTCGCCGTTCTCGGCTTGCGCGCCCTCTACTTTGTTCTTGCCGGCGCACTCGGACGGTTCCGATACCTGCGCCCGGGGCTCGCTTTGATTCTGATTTTTGTCGGAATAAAAATGCTCGTGGTCCGATTCTACAAAATGCCGACGCCCGTTTCCCTTATCGTTATTGTCGTTGTTTTGGCGGCCAGCATCGTGTTGTCCCTGAAGTTCAAGCCTGCCGCGGACGGCAAGACGCATTCCTGAATCTCGGCTGGTCTGGAAAGAAAAATCTATTCGAAATAGACGGGGCGGTTCGCCGCAAGGTAGGAGTGCCGGGGCGGGGCAGCGTCGTTTGCCAGGGGAAAATCCGAGCAGTAATGTGCCCCGCGGCTTTCCTGGCGCGCCAGCGCGGAGCGGGCGATGACCCGGGCCACTTGCAGGATGTTCTGCAAGTGGCCCGGGTC
>JAHEKS010000312.1 GCA_024638215.1 Acidobacteriota bacterium
CAACACCCAATTTGATCTACACGTCGCACCCGCACCGGCTGGCATGCATCGGACAAATTGTCCATATCTTGCACAAAATGTGGCCTTGCGTAATTATTTTCTTGACACGGCATGGTACGTCTGTACTAGACTGTGGGCGATTCATAACACTTGCGTCGGACAGTAAGTCTACTCGCCAGTTAAGTTCTGAGTTCGACTTCTCGTTTGAGTTTGTTGTTTACGTCGGGTGGCAAGGCCTTTCGTGGGACGGCAGGGCTTTTCGGGTTCAGGGTGCACAGAGAAATCCTACTCCTTAAATTGTTCGTCACCGTTTCGGGCGCTTACGGCCGGATGAGTTTCGAGTCCGGGGCCAGACGTTGTTCTCTTTCCGGGGACAGGCTCCGTGCGGCCGCGAGTTCAACTTCAACCAGGTTTGCCAACCAAAGATTGAGGGAGGAGAAAAGATGCGAAACAGGGGCTTAGTGCTTGCCGGATTGCTGCTCTTCGCGTTGGCGTATCCAGTCGAGAGGAGTTTCGCTCAGGCAATTTACGGCGGCATCGTGGGCAACGTGACGGACAGTTCGGGCGCCGTTGTTCCCAACGCCAAAATCACCGTGACCAACGTGGGGCAGGGGGTCAGCTTCAGTTCGACTTCCAACGCCTCCGGCAACTACGAGCAGACGCACTTGATTCCGGGCGTTTACCAGGTGAAGGTTGAAGCCACCGGCTTCCAGACCTTCATTCAGAAGACCGTCCAGGTCAACGTGGACTCGACGGTCCAAGTCAACGTGGTTCTGACCGTCGGCCAGGTGACGCAGGAAGTGACGGTCACCGGCGCGGTGCCGCTGCTGAAGACGACCAAGACGGACGTCTCCACCAACTTCAGCACGCGTCAAGTGGTGGACCTGCCGATCTTCAACCGCAACTTCACGCAGCTCGAGCTGATGACGCCCGGCACGCAGCGCCTGGGCTGGCAGCACGCCGCCAGCGAGAATCCGCAGGGCTCGATCCAGATCATGGTCAACGGCCAGCACTTCAGCGGGACTTCCTACCAGCTGGACGGCACCGACAACCAGGACCCGATCCTGGGCATCATCGTCATCAACCCCAACTTGGACGCGGTGACGGAAGCCAAGATCACCACCCAGGACTACGACGCCGAATTCGGCGAAGCGACGGCGGGCGTGGTGACGGCGCAGACCAAGTCCGGCACCAACCAGTTGCACGGCAGCATCTTTGAATATCGCCGCAACGACGTTACCAGCGCGCGCGACCCCTTCTCGCAATCCGTGCCTCTCTCCGCGAGCCAGCCCAACAAGTTTGTCCCGGACATTTTGTGGAACAATTTCGGCGGCTCACTGGGCGGGCCCATCAAGAAGGACAAGACCTTCATCTTTGGCGACTACCAGGGTGCTCGCCGCAAAGCGGGCGGCTCCGTGCTGGTTCGCGTTCCCACCGCGGCCGAGCTCGGGGGTGACTTTACGGACCTTAACTCGTCCAAAGGGACCTACCACGTCTTTTATCCGTACGACGCGAGCGGCAACGTGATCCCCTGCAACAGTGCTACGGATTGCGCGCGTCCAGAAGTGACCAGCAACATTTTTCAGATGGTCCCAGCCAGCGGTCCGATTCACGACTCGATGGTAGCTGCGATGAATATTCTCAAGTTTATTCCGCCACCCAACAAGTTGACCGCT
This sequence comes from Acidobacteriota bacterium, assembly GCA_024638215.1. Lineage (GTDB taxonomy): Bacteria > Acidobacteriota > Terriglobia > UBA7540 > UBA7540 > JAHEKS01. The sequence continues at coordinate 1,677 of JAHEKS010000312.1, forward strand.
TTTCCTACAGACCCGAACTACTCGGCATCTGGAAACCAGACGTTTAACAATGACGGCTTCGACGTTCGCGTTGACCACTACTATTCGGAAAAGATGCACATCCTGGGGCGGTACAGCTTCCAGCGCTTTGCCCGGCAAGGACCCGGAGCCTTCGGGACGGAAGCCGGCGGCCCGGCCTTCAACGTGGACCCATCCTTGGGCGGTTTCGCCGGCCAGTCTTCGGTGCGCAACCAGAGCATCGCAGCGGGTTTCGATTACACAGTCAATCCCACTTGGCTGACGGACTTCCGGTTCGGCTTCTTCCGTTACCGGGTCTTCGTCAATCCGCTGGGCTTGGGGACCACGCCGGCCACCGATGCCGGGATTCCCGGCCTGAACACCAACGCGATCACCTCCGGCATGCCCGCATTCTTCATCAACGGTGATGCCGGGTTCAACATCGGGTACTCGCTGGGCACCAACCAGTGCAACTGCCCGCTGGACGAGCAGGAACAGCAGTTCCAGTTCGTCAACAACTGGACGAACATCCGCGGCAACCACACCATCAAGTTCGGCGCGGATATCCGCTATGCGATGAACCTCCGCGTCCCGAGCGACAGCCACCGCGCCGGCGAGTTGACCTTTGCCCCTGCGTTCACCGAGGGTTTGGTGGGCGGCACGCCTGGTGGCGGAGTCGGATTGGCCACCTTTATGCTCGGGGCCACGACCTACTTCCAACGCTACGTCTCGGACGTGACCACCGCTGCGGAACGGCAGAGGCGCTGGTTCTTCTACGGGCAAGACACTTGGCGCATCACTCCCAAGTTGACCTTCAATTACGGCCTGCGTTGGGAGATTTATTTCCCTCAGACCGTCAACGCCAAGGGGAACGGGGCCTGGGTACAGAAGAACACCGGCGAGGTCTGGGTGTACGGCGCGCCGGGCATTGGGTCCAATGGAAACGTCGAGAATACTTACAAGAACCTGGCCCCTCGGATCGGCATCGCGTACCAGATGAACCCCAAGACGGTTCTGCGTCTTGGATATGGCCGGAGTTTCGATATCGGGACTTTCGGCTCGATCTTTGGTCATACTGTAACCCAGAACATCCCTGTTCTGGCGCAGCAGCAATTGAGCGCCTCAGCCAACTGGAACCAAGTTTTTCAACTTTCACAAGGTCCGGCTCCCTTTGATCCCGCCTCGCGGCTGACGAACAATTGCTTCGCCGCCAACGGCGTGGACCCCAACCCCATTACCAATCCGGGTGGGACCGACATCTCCGGACCGGGAACCTGTGCCAGCACGATTGTGGGCTCCACAGGGCAGCCGCTTCTCCCCGACGGCGTTTCCCCGCACGTTCACCCGCCCAAGCAGCGGATTCCGACCGTGGATGCGTGGAACGTCACCTTGCAGCACGAGCTCCGGCCGAACCTCTCGCTTTCGGTCGCCTACGTTGCGAACAAGGGCACGCACGGCTTCAACGGCGATGGCCCGAACTACGACACCAATACGGCCACCATCAACGGATTCACTTCCGGCGTACCTTACAACCAGCGCCGTCCTTACTACCGTTCGTACGGATGGACTCAGGGCGTGCAGTACTATGGCAACGACGCCAGCAATTCCTATGAGTCCCTTCAGATATCACTGGATAAGCGCTTCGCAAGCGGCTACTCGATCAATGCTAACTACACGTTCGCTCACGCCCGGCAGTACGACGGCAGCGGCTACTTCATTTACGATCCCTCGCTCGTTTACGGCCCGTCCGACTTCCAGCGCAACCACGTGGTCGTGGTGACCCAGTTGTGGCAGTTGCCCTTCGGCAAGGGCAAGCGCTTCTTGGGTAACGCCAGCAGGGCGGCCGACCTCCTCGTAGGAGGCTGGCAGCTTAACAGCGTTACGACCTGGGAGACAGGCGTGCCCTACACCCCAAGCTACGCTGACTGCGGCGGCGACGTTGACACCGGTCCTTGCCGACCGAACCTGGTTGGGAATGCTATCCCAGCCAACCAGACCCAGAACGAGTGGTTCATTCCGGCCGGGGCGGAGTTGTCCGCCAACGGAATGACGCTCGGCCCCTGGCAACGTCCAGACCGCGGCACCTTCGGCAACGTGGAGGATAATTCCTTCTGGGGGCCGCACTTCTGGCAGTCGGACATCTCCTTATTCAAAGACTTCAAGATCACGGAAAAATGGACGGGCCAGTTCCGTGCTGAAACCTTCAATGGCCTCAACCACGTCAACCTGGGCCAGCCGAATGCCACGGTTGACGGCTCCGGAGCAGGAACGATCACGGGCCTGGCTGCCGGAGCGGCGATGCGCCAATGGGACTTCGCTCTGCGGTTCCAGTTCTAGCTGGAATCGAAGGTTCGAATTCTCGCGATCACGACTTGAGGGGCCTGAAAGGGCCCCTCATTTTTTTGCGCCGCTGTACCACGGGCGTCCCGCCCGTGGGCCTCCGCGCACGGCTAAGATGGCCGTGCTACATCACGCAGTACCACGGGCGTCCCGCCCGTGGTAAAGTACACCCTAACCATGAAGCCCATTCACTCGAACGTAACGATTCGCCACGGCGCGCGGCTGCCTCACTGGACAAAAGAAACCGCTACCTACGCTGTCACGTTCCACCTGGCAGATTCCCTGCCAAAATCCGTCGCGGACTCAATACGATTCGAACGCAAAGACATCTTTGAAACCGCAGCCCGCATGAAGCGACCACTGACTCGCCGCGAACAGGCTCGTCTGCAAGAGCTCTACTCAACGAAACTGCAATCACGTCTGGACGAGGGGCGCGGCAAATCGTGGATGCGCGAGGACCGCATTGCGCGCATCGTCGCGGAAGCCATTGCCTTCTTCGATGGTGATCGTTACCGGCTACTCGCCTGGTGCGTGATGCCCAACCACGTCCACGCTGTGCTGCAGCCCTTGCCAGGCCATGAACTGCCGGCCATCCTGCATACTTGGAAGTCTTTTACGGCAAAGCAAATCAACAGGGCGGTAGCAAATAATGGGCAGCTTTGCGAAGCTGAGTATTATGACCACTTGATTCGCGGCGAACGTGACTTACAAAGCCAAATCAATTATGTCCTGGGCAACCCCCGACGGGCCGGGCTCGAGGATTGGAAATGGGTAGGCGCGGCCAGCGATTTGGAACCCCGCGCGTCTCTCCGGTGATGCACCACGGGCGTCCCGCCCGTGGAGGTCGGAGCACGGCCAAGATGGCCGTGCTACATCACGAAGAACCACGGGCGTCTCGCCCGTGGCGCGGGTGCACAGCCAAGATGGCCGTGCTCCAGCCAGCGCCGCAAATGATATACTTGACAGGCTCCTTCGGATTGGGCTCATGGCGTCTTGGCATTTCCCGCGGGTATCTACTGTTGCGTTCGCCGGCTTGGTAGGGGTTCTCGCTGCTTTCGGCATGGGGCGGCCGGCCGCGCCAAGTCACGAACGCAAGCTGACCTTCGATAAGGACATCGCGCCGATCATTTTCGATCACTGCGTTTCCTGCCATCGCCCTGGCCAGGAGGCGCCCTTCTCGCTGCTCACCTATGCGGACGTGAAATCGCGCGCCCGGCTGATCGCAACGGTGACGGAGAGCCATTTTATGCCGCCCTGGAAGCCGGTTATCGGCTACGGTAACTTCTTGGGCGAGAAAAAATGGCTCTCC
>JAHEKS010000062.1 GCA_024638215.1 Acidobacteriota bacterium
TCCACGGCCGGCGAGCGGACGGGACCGACAGGCGCACCGCCTCCCAAGGCTGAAAACCTGGCACCAGGCGCGATGATAACGGTCACCCCGGGTGCTCCACAGGTCGTGAACCCGTCTCGCGTCATCCCTCAAGCCGAACCATCAGGCCCGACCATTATCAGCTGGCAGGCCTCCGACCCAAACGGGGACCAACTGACCTATTCCCTTTACGTCAAGTCCGCGGACGAAAAAGAATGGCATTTGTTGAAAGACAAGCTCCGCCAGACAAGCTACATACTGGATCCCAATGCGTTGCCCGACGGGAAGTATGTGGCGAAGTTGGTCGCCTCGGACAAAAAATCAAATCCGCCGTCTTTAGCCCGAACGGACGAGCTGCTGAGCGCCCCCTTCTGGGTTGACAACACGCCGCCCGAGGTCCAGGTTTTGAGCCAGACCGCAACGGCGGATGGGACGGAAATTCATTTCCAGGCGCAGGATGAAACTTCCCCCCTTCGCGCCGCCGAGATTTTGCAGGACGGCCAGGGCTGGCACGACATATTGCCGGATGACGGAATTGCCGATTCTCGCAGGGAGACATTTACGGTCCGGGTCAGAAACCTGGGCCCCGGAGAACACGTCATTACGCTTAGGGCCTTTGACACGGCCGGCAATGCGGGTCTGGGAAAGGCTCTGGTCGAGATCCCAGCCGGAAAAGAGCCGGGACATTAAGGCCGGCGTGAACTGCCCGTTTCCGGCCGTCGAGCACCCCGTCCGGCGGAGCAGTTCCCCGGAGCGTCAAGACAACTCCCGTCACTAACCCCGCATCTCATCCAGCGAGGCGAGATGCGGCATTTGCACAGAGCCCTTGAGCCCACAGAAGGCCGCATCCGATTCTCAGTTAATCGCGCGCGCACAGCGAGGAGACGAAGCTGCGTTCTCAGCGCTGTTCGAAACGCACAAGCGGCGGGTGTACTCCCTGTGCCTGCGCATGACCGGTAACACCGCGGAAGCCGAAGACCTGGCGCAGGAATCGTTCCTGCAGTTGTTTCGCAAGATTGCGACCTTTCGCGGAGAGTCGGCGTTCTCGACTTGGCTGCATCGCCTGGTGGTGAACGTCGTGCTGATGCACCTGAGGAAGAAAGGGCTTCAGCAGATTTCGCTGGACGAGACCGACAATTCGCAGGAAGAACCGGTCAAGCGCGATTATGGAGACGATGACCAGAGGCTGATGGGTTCGGTGGACCGCATCAGCCTGACCCGTGCAATCGGAGATCTCCCTCCCGGTTATCGAGCGGTTTTTGTTCTGCACGACGTGGAAGGGTACGAGCACAACGAGATCGCTGAAATCATGGGATGTTCGATCGGCAATTCAAAATCGCAACTGCACAAGGCGCGCATGAAATTGCGGGAGTCGCTTCGTCGCGAGGAAGGCAGGGTTGCGGCGGCAAAACCGCTTGACCCTGCGCGAGCACCGGGAAAGAGCTAGGGGTACCATGGAGAACCGTACCGAAGATCCCTCTGAGAAAGTCCGGCCGGCTTGCCGGCAATTCGAACTCGAACTCTCCGACTACCTGGAGGGCGAATCGCGGCCCGAAGTCGCCCGGCACGCTGAGTCCTGTTCGTTCTGCTCGGCGCTGCTTGCCGATCTGGATTTGATTCGAACCACTGCCCGCTCTCTTCCCCAGGTGGATCCTCCGGCCCGCGTCTGGGCCAACGTGCGCGCCACGCTCGAGGCGGAGGGTATTCTGCGCGAACAGCCCAGCCGAGCCGGCTGGTTTTCTTTCCCTTCCCTGGCACATTGGCGTGCCCCGGTCGGAGCTCTTGCAGCCATGGCGCTCATCGGCGTTGCGCTTCTGGTTCCCTCCGCCAAGATCGATCACGCGAGCACGTCGGCGTGGCTTTCTGTTTCCGACCGTGATGCCCTGGCGGCGCGCGTGATCGCGATCGAGGACGGCGAATTTGCCGGCACCGTGAATGAACTGCAAAAGAACTTTGACGCCCGGTCGGCATCCCTGGAACCGTCCGTCAAGATGGTCTATCTGACGGGACTCAAGTCCCTGGATGAGTCGATTCAACATTGCCGGGCCGCCCTTGAGCGTGAGCCTGGCAATGTCCTGGCCCGCCAATACCTCGAGTCCGCCTACACACGGAAGGCGGAAGTACTTGCGGCGGCACTCAAGTTCGATGTACCTTAACGAAGATTGAAGGACGCTGAACTCTTGCGAATACGACCCATGGCGACGCACCGCTTAGTGAACCGCAGATCCATCTGGTGGCTCTCCGGCTTGTTGATCCCGGTCGGGCTCCTGCTGGCGGCCAGCCCGGCGCGGGTGGAAAAGACACTGCTTTTCCAAACCAATGTCAATCCCCGCATCAGCCTCGTGAACCTCACGGGACACGTCGTCGTCAGGGGATGGGACAAAGCCCAGGTCCGCGCTCTTTGCGCGACCAGTTCTCCCCAGGTTTCCATCGCAACCGACCCGCTGCCCACGGGCAGTTCCACGGACAGACTGCATATTGAAACTCACGCGCTGGATCCTTCGCTCACCGGACCCGCTGTCACGGCGGATTACACCCTGGATGTTCCCATGGAATCGGACGTGGAAATCCGCAATCGCCAGGGGACCGTCACCATTGAGAAGCTAACCGGCGACACTTGGGTGGACACGGTGGGAAGCGATGTTGTCATCACCGACGCCTCGGGACATGTGTCGGTGAACACCGTCGGCGGCAATATCGAGATCATTCGTTCCGCCGGCCGCGTGGAAGCCTCCTCGATTTTCGGCAACGTACACTTCATTTCCCCCACCAGTTCTCGTCTGCGCGCCCTCACCAATTCAGGGAAAATCATCTACGAAGGCGAACTCGCTTCCGGCGGCGAGTACAAGTTTTCCGACTACAGCGGGCCGATGGAAATTGTCTGCCCCGCGGATTCTTCCTTTAAGCTCGACGCTCGCAGCGTGCAGGGAAAGGTCTATAGGGACCCCGAGTTTTCTCTCATCCCGAAGCGGCACGAGAGCTTTGGGCCGGGGCAAACCAGCCTGCTGGGAACTCATAACTCCGGAAGCGCCATCCTGGAACTTACCTCCTTCAGCGGCGACATCAGGATTCGCACTCAGTAAAACAACCGGCGCCTCGTGACGGGCTCCCCCCAGCGGGTGAATTTGGATTTTGCAATCTTCCCCTCCCATCTATAATATTCACGTGCGCCCCGCGTCTGGGGCCGGGTGGAATTGCCGGCGGAATGAGTCACCATCGAAGAAAGCTGATTTATCTGTTGGGGTTCATGGGCAGTGGCAAGACCACCGTCGGAGCGCTGCTGGCGAAGGAACTTGGATGGCCGTTCATTGACCTGGACGCGACGCTGGAAGCCGGCCAGGGCATGACTATTCGCCAAATCTTCGAACAATCCGGCGAACCTTTTTTTCGTGAAATCGAGCGTGCCGCGTTGACCGAGGCTTCCAGGGCGCAACCTGCCGTGATTGCGCTGGGCGGCGGCACGTTCGTGCAGAAGTCCAATCTGGAATTCATCCGGGAAACGGGCGGCACGACGGTCTGGCTGGACTGCCCCCTGGACGAATTGCAGCGCCGCTGTGAAGGCTTGGTTACCCGGCCGCTGTTTCGCGACCCCGCGAGCTTTCGCCAGCTCTACGAAGAGCGGCTGCCTTTCTATCAACTGGCCGAGTTCAGAATCCAAACTGCTGGGCAGGCACCGGCGAAGATCGTGAGCCGCATATTGGACCTGAGATTGTTCTGACGAGCGGGAGGTTCCCCTGATCAGAATTCGTGCTGTCTCAACTGTTCTGCTCTTAGGAATGGCGCTCTTTTCGGCCGCGGCGATGCCCTCTGCCGCACAAGACGCCGGACCAGCAGCGACCACTCCCGCCGCTATTGACGATCACGGAACATTTGTCCTGAACCGTGCCGGCAAGCAATACGGCACGGAAAAATTCAGCATCCAGCCTGTCGAAGGGAAGATCCAAGCGGAGGGCGAAACTCAGCTTCGCGAGGAGGAAGGCAGCCACTCCGCGGTGGTCACAACCTTCTCAAAGCTGGTCTTGGATTCGGAGCTTCATCCCCAGGTTTATACGTGGTCCACCAAAGCGCCGAAAAGATACAACCTCTTCGTTGACTTCACGGCTCCCCTGGCGAAGTGCCAGCTGCACCAACCCGACGGCAAAGACGACATCCGCGAATTCCAGTTGACCAAGGACGTCGTCGTGCTCGACAACAACGTCATCCACCACTACCAATTGCTGGTTGATCGGTATCTCCGGACGCCGGGCGGCAAGCAGGCTTTCAAAGCCTTCATCCCCCAGGCCGCTATGCCGGGCGAGCTGACCGTGCAGGACGCGGGGATGCAAACCCTCCAACTTGCCGGAACCGGCCAGCCGCTTCGCCACCTGGTCGTGCTTACCGACAACGCCGAAATTGATTTGTGGGTGGATGCCCAGGGACGGCTGCAACGGCTTTACTGGGGCGCGCCTCAACTCGAAGCGCTCCGCCAGCACTGATTCGCGCTTCCGAGCGTCACGCGCTTTCTTCCAACTCTACTCCGTAGAGAAACTGATCGTCCCCGCCGACCGCCCTGACCCAGACTACTCGCGCGCGCAACTTATGCCCGGGGGTTGCCGACGGGTCGCCCACGGCGAGCGCGATCCGGTCGCCAGCCATCATTTGACGCCGCGAATAGAAACAGACTCCGGTCTTGGAAAGGTTCTCCGTGCGCGTGACTTCCTCGGCGCCGTCCGAGGTGCGAAGGCGTAACGGCAGTTTGGCCGTCAGGCGTTTGGCGCGCCGCCGCTCGACACCCGCGGCCCGCAACCGGGTCTTCTCTTTGATCGCGGGAGCTCCGATGTCCCCCTCCTCGTCTTCTTCAATGAAGCACAGCCGCCACTCCGTGGAGTCAAGGCATTTCCCGCAATCTCGGGTCACCAGAGACTTCGTCACCAGACCTCGATAGGATTCCAGGCTCAACTGGGCCAGTTCGCGCGTGTGGCACACTGTGCATGCCAGCAGTACATCCACAGTCTCTTCCGGCGCCCGAGCCGGCAATTTTTCAGGAAATAGAATCCCCCAAATGTCGATCTCCGGCTCCAGACACTCCACGCCCCACTCGGGCTCCAATCCGATGGTTTTCTGCACACGGCTCACCACCCGGAACGGGCACGACATCTGGTTTTGCAGGTTGGTGATGGTGACGCGCGATTCCGGGCAGAGCGTGGTCCGCAAACTGATCCGCGCGCCGTTGTGGTTGATCACGACGGTTCGGCTCGTTTCACGAAAAGGGCGGCCACCAGCGTCGGCGCCTTTGACCTCGATGGGCACCTGGATCAGCACACGCTCCGTTCGCCGGTGGGTGCGGCGATGCGAGGAATCCTCTTCACTCATGCAAAGTCCAGCCTCCGCCCCTCAGTTATTAATACATCAACGGCAGCAGATTGTCACCCCATGATGTCGCTTTTCCCACCTAGTCCCTCGTAAATACCCTTGCCTCTGGAATTCCGGGATGAGGCCTGCATTGCAGACAACCGCTCTGTTCCTATTTTCCGGGGGGAGCGGCTCGTCAGGCGAACGGCTGGCCGTTTCTCCGGCGGTGGCCTTTGCAGTTTGCCTCAGCTTATGACGGTTGGCTGGCGGGGACGACGGGGCTCGAACCCGCGACCTCATGCGTGACAGAATAGAATTCTCATTGGATATCAACGGCTTATCCTGCGTCATAGAGCACGATTTTGCATGATATTTGGGACTACTGTTCCCGACTTGTTCCCGACCTGGACCTCATGAATATATCATGAAGGCTAACTACAAAGGACCATGCGTGGAGGATTTCTGAGGCGAACGAGCGCGGAAGGCTTTCTTGCGACGTTTTATAGTGCGATAATATGTATTGAGGGAAGCCGCTCAAGGAATGAATGGGCTGGGGTGACGCGAATGAAAACGATCCGTGGCTACGATTTCGGAGAGGTCGTCAGCGCGATGCAAAAGGCCATCCGGCGCGGTGATGCGCGCCTTGGCGGCTATTGGGCGATTGAACTGTTCGAGTCGGGCTACTTCAAGTACGTTTGGAAGCGCCTGCTCATTATTTCCGCTGAAGATTGTTGGGGGATTCTCACTCAGGAAGTCGCAGCGCTTCATTCAGCGTTCGAATTGGTCAATGCCGCAAAATCAAAGGATGGCATAGCCAAGGGCCGCATCTTCATAGCCAAGGCAGTGATCCTCTTGGCCAGCGCCAAGAAATCGCGCGACGCGGACCATTTGACGAACTTGGTTTACGACGCCCAGGCGATGGACGCGGAAACCCTGGCGGCGGAGTTGGTTGCCGCGCGCCGCGAAGCGGAAGATTGGGAGATTCCCGGCTATGCCTTTGACTGCCACACGGCGGCGGGAAGACGCGCGGGAAAGACCAAGGCAGATTTCTTTCTCGACGAATACGAGGCACTAGCCAACCGCCAAGCCGGACTGTTCGACGATGACTTACGGGACCTTAAGACCGGCCAGCGCAACTTGGGCCACTCCGATAGACCACGGCGCACACGCAAACCATAAGTAAAGATACGTTACCCCACTTACAGCGACATTTTCCGAGCGGCGGTCGAAGGGACGCGGCTGGTGTAGTGACGCCATTTCAGGGGGAATGAAGCATGTCAGTGAAAATCATGGCCGAAGTCTGGGAGCTAAATCTCCCGCAAAATGAGAAGTTTGTCTTGCTCGCCTTTGCGGACCACGCGGATGACGCTGGATACTGCTTTCCGAGCATTGCGCGCGTCGGCTGGAAGACGGGTTATAAAGAGCGGCAAGTGCGTGAGATCTGCGGGAAGCTGCGTTCCAGAGGGCTGCTCGAATCTGTCAAGTACCATAAGGGCGGACGCGGCAAGGCTCGGGTATATCGCGTGCGCCCGGAAAAGGGTGCGAAGAATGCACCCTTTTCGGAATCGGAAAGGGTGTGGCTCTGGGGCGAAACCCTGCGCCCCAGCGCCGGAAACCCTGCGCTAGCTAGCGCACCCCAATCATCATTAACCACCAAAGAACCATCAAGCGCGAGCGGTCGGAAAGCGGGCCGCTCGGTTGGGATGTTTTCGGGTAAGAATGGATCAGGGAACGGGTCGGGCCTGTTCAACCAGGCAAAGGAGTACTTCATCCAGACATGGCAGAAGAGATTCAGTTCAAAACCGACCTGGGGTTCCAAGGACTATTCCGGTCTGGCGCGAATTCTTCGCAGACACCCCGAACTGACCATCGCGGAATTTCGCGCCCGGTGGGATCGCTACATCTGCGATGGCGACCCTTTCATCGCTAATCGCATGGGTCATTCGCTGGCGTTCTTTTGCTCGCGGTTTGATGCCTACATAAACCGCTCCGGCTTGGATATTCCAGAGTTTACCGGGTACGAGGACTGATGGCCAAGAGTGCTCCGATTGAGCGCGCGGTTCGATCTGGCCTGGAGACCGGGCGCGCCGTGCGGTGGACCGCTTAACGCGGCCCGGCCAAGGGGGGATATTGGTGCCGCTCTTTCGTCCGCGCCATGCCTGTAACCATCACGGTTGCCCCAATCTCACGCATAGCCGGTATTGCCCGGAGCACGAACAAGAGCATCGCAGGCGCTTCGACGCAACGCGGCCTTCCCGCCATGAGCGCGGGTATGACGCGCGGCATGACAAGTGGCGCACGATGGTCTTGAACCGCGACCCAATCTGTAAGCGATGCAACCGCAGGCCATCCACGGTCGCGGATCACATCATCCCGCTTGCGCAGGGCGGAGGTTGGGACCTTGATAACGGGCAGGGATTATGCGCGCGATGCCACGCCATCAAGACCGCCAAGGATCAACGTTCCGGCGCATGACGCACTCCGCCGAAGAGTTGTTTGATTGGGTCGGTCTCGACGGCGAGGATGAAAAACCGGTTGACGTGTGGCGACCCGTACCCTAGACCGCGCAAGGGGGATAGGGGCAGTAAATCTCTAGGCCCTGTCGCAGGGGACCGGCGGCCCCCCTTCGCGCAGGTTTCCGCGAAATTGGAATAGGGGGATATCAAAAAGCACAAGATGTTGTGTTTTCTGAAGTAGCCCCCACAACACCTAGAAATGAAGGGACGGAGGGCAAAACCGGACGCACTTAAGCGCCTGGCAGGGAATCCTGGCAAGCGCAAGCTGAATGATGAGGTTGATGTAGTGATTCGGCGTGGGTGCCTGAATATGCCTCGCATCTGCGTGGCATGGCGCGCCGAGGCCGCTGCCTGGAGAGGGCGTGGTCTACACGTCCTTGGCTAACTCAACTGCCTCGCTTGGACTCAGCGCCTCAAGCCCGCCAAAAAGTTCACGCTGGCTATTTATAGCGTCCCGCAGTCTGCGTTCTGCTGTGACCACCGTCGGACGCGAGACGAGCGCAGCTTGAACGACATACACATCCTCCTTAGGTACCCTGGCGTGGGTGGGGAGATTAGGAGGAGACTGCGATTCAACCTCAAACTTGGCTGAATTTTCCAGAATGCGAAGCAAGAAATTTGCCGCTTCGACAAGAAACTGGGGTTTCCCGAAAAGCTCCTTCATGCGATCCGAGTATTTCCCGCGCAGTACGTCGTTAGCGACTACTCTGTGGCAATTCTGTCCGATTAGGTTCACAAGGCGCTGCGACGTTAAATCGGGGGCACCTGCCTCATCCACGCCTTTCACGGCGTTGATGAGGATCATGATGTCGAGCAAGAATCTGTGCTTCACAGATTAGGTCTTTTTGAGGGCGTCGAGATAGCTTGTGAGTTCGGCCAAGCTCTGCTCGAAGAAACCAGGCAGGCCGCCGTCAACTTGGCCCCGTTCGTTGATCGCGAGCGGTCTTGCGCGAGCGACGCGATCCACCGGTTCTTCAAAATAATAGATGGTGAGGTCGTTCTGCGAAAGTTCGCCCTTTGCTACGGCCTGAAGGATGGAGTGAAGCACGTGCTCGCTGTGCGTCTCTATGAAAAACTGAAGTTGTCCCTGAGTAAACTTGAAGAGACGCAGCATCATTCCTGTGAGGTCCGACTGTCCTTTCGGATGAAGGTGGGCCTCTGGCTCGGAGAGCAAAACGGTGTCGCCAGCGGCAGCTAGAGCTAGCGGAACAAGGATGAACGGAAGCTGACCTGCGCCGGAACCCTCATTCACGAAGAGCGTCTCCGGCGTCCCGCTGCTGGCAGAGGTCGCCCAAACCCTTACGCGGTGGGATGGAGCGGTTTCGAACTCGATCCCGATATGGAGCAACGCTTTGAGTTGTTCGGATAATTGCGTCCTCAGCTTCGCGTTTGCAGCGAGGAGATTTGTCAAAGCGACAGCGCGGTCTGGGAGAACGAGGCGGTCCAATGTTTCGGCCCGTGGAAAGCGAGTCGTCGGATATGCCATTTCCTCGAATCCGCGCAGTGGCGGAACATATCGCAGGGATTCGATGGCTCGCGCTGGCGCTTCAGCCAACCTCTGCTGCAAGGAGAATAGTTCCTTGCCTGTGAGCGCTCCGCCCCTCTCTTCCGCAGCTAATGCTCGATTCGTGATCTCTTCGGTTGTCCCTCCCATACCAGAAATTCCGCCTCGAGTTAGGAGATTGAAATCTTCCGTCATCTTAAAGCCTAGACCGACGACGCTGTTTATGGCCATTTGAGCGTCGGGCGCGGGTCGCTCCTCTGAGCACCACCGCCAGTCCGCATCCCCGAAGGCGCAGGAAAGGTGGCCCTTATGGTGGATAAGACGGTTGTCGCGAACGCGCACGTCGAGCGAGACCTGAATTGGGGCGTCTTTGCGGAGGTCCTTATTTAGCGGATTTGTCGCGGGTAGCTCGGCATCAAGGCCAATTTCAAGCTCACGGGAGTTGTGCCGTACGACATTTTCAAATTCACCCAGGTCGAGCGGCCCGCCAAGGTGAGGTGGAGACCAGCACAGATAAGGTTGGTCAGCATTTGTGTCCTGCCTTTGGGAGGGATGGAGCAAGAAGGTGTTTGGCCGTTGCGAGGCGGCGTGCCGCAGTGCGAGTAGCGCCTGAAAAACGCTCGACTTGCCGCTATTGTTGGGTCCGATGAAGACAGTAATCCGGCTAGCCTTGATGAAGGTGTTTTCATGGAGCTTGAAGTTCTTTAGCCTGATCTTTGTGAGCACGACGCCATTATAGCCTACGACCGCAAGGGATGCATCTCCTCGGGGGCGCGGGAGGTGTCTTAAATGTGCGTTGGCCTTATCCACCAAAAAGCCACTGCCATTCGCCCTTATAGTCTCGCGAGCCTCTCACCGCAAAGGATTGCTTTCTACGGAGCGGGATTCTCCAGAGGTCATATGAAACCTCGATGTGCATTTCCACGGTGCTTGAAGAATAGGGTAGGTCAGACTTGAGTATTTGGTCACATGGCAAGCTCACGGAACGTCCGGGATTAAGGGACTTGACCAACCCCTTAATCGTCAAACTCTCAGACCCTATCTTTATATTTTTCGTGTCTATACTGGCGCGGCATGTGACGGACACGTTTCGAATAGGGACGTATCCATCGTTGGTGACGTTGAGCACAAGTCCAAAAGGCTCATTAGAGCTCAGGCGCTCCCCTTTTTGCAGAGAGAGCCAAGGGTAAAACTTCATCAGGCTGCCGACTATGAGGAGGAAACCCACCGCACTTTTGAGCCACCCCGGCACTTTTCTCAAGACGGGCCATAGCTGGCCTATTCTCCTCTTTGGCCGCCTTCTACGTTGGCTCGCTTCTCGTTGTCGCCTTTGCCGTTTGGTTTCTACTTTATGGAGTCCCCTGGCTGCTCCAGTGAGTTTCTGTGTAGATTGCCACCAACTCCTCAGCAGTCCAAACATGGTCGGAGATACCTGCCTGTATAGCCGGGTGAGGCGAAGTGAGGTATGCTGTCGGCAGGAATCGTACCAGATCTCGCCTCCGACAGCACCTCCGATCCGAAGCTCCCTAAACCAGATTGTGAACTGCCAAGCTGCCGCCGCCAGCCCAAACCCACACTACGTTGGGCGACACAAAAATATAACAACCTGCACTTTAAGACGAATTATTCTGATTGACAACCAAAGACGATTATGATACAGGTATGTACCCATGCAGAAGCTCTCAACATCGGAAGCTGCCAGGAAGCTGGGAATTCACCGGCCCAACCTTCAAAGGGCCATCGCGCGAGGGCGAATTGCGCCCCCGCCGTTGACCCGCATCGGCGGCGTGAGAGTGCGTCTTTGGTCCTTGGCGGATATCGAGAGGGCGCGGAAAGCCCTGGAGAAAACCCGGAAGCGAAGGCGCACCGTGCCGCGATCTTGGAGCGGAAATGCGAGGCAAGCGCGAGATTCTTGAATACCTAAGAGGGTGCGGCGAGCGCTGCGAAACGATCCGGGTGCCGGTGGATGGTAATTCGGCTATCTGGGGCGCTGCACTATATATCGCGTTTCTTGCCTATCCCGATCTTAATGGGGCGGACAAGGTCGCACGACATAAGTTCATGGAGGCGGTTGTAGCAGCTTACATGAGGTGGCTGGTCATTGAGCGAAGAAATGCAGATATTCCGGACCTTGCCGAGAAACTCGGAATCCACAATAGGAATGTTCCGCTCTGGATTCGGCGCATGAAAAAGAGGACAATCATGGCTCGATTTGGCAGAGCTTTTCGGCGCATCGAGACACGGCGATTACAGGCCGCAAAAATGGCCTTCGGGATGCTATTTGCGCCCAGCGCTTTTGCGAGAGACAAGACTGGCGAGCCGTTAAAAGCTCCGCCAGGGCCTAATGTTCCACCTAGACTTATTAGAGCGGTAGAATGGATGCAATCATCAATTTCCACGCTAAATATTACCTATGAATATCACAACACGAAAAGGCGGGTGTGGCGGGAATCTCTTCCGGTAGTCCATTTAGCCATGGCACTTCCGACTGAGTTGCTTTTGGGGAAAATAGAGGGCGCACGCGGAGTGGCGCGATTAGTGTTCAATCCCTCATGGGTGGCAAAGGCCGTGTGGCGGGCGATGGTCTCGCTCACATTTCTCAACAACAAGCACCTTCTGAATGATTGCAGAAGCATCAACCTGATACCAACTCTAGAAATATAATCAACCGTATTTAATTCTTCCATATTTTGACCCCCCGAGAATCCTTGCCCTTTGCGGCCCGGGAGGTCGAAAATGCCTTTTGTGCGACTATCCTGCGACGCGCGCAGGATGCGGAACGAAAGGGGCTTTGGCCCATTCCGGCATTGCCGGTTCGGGAGGTTGCAGTTGAGCCAGAAAACGTGTGTCGTTCCGTGGTATTGGGATGACGATAGGATTTTGCGCATGAACTGCGCGCGGGACCACCGGCATCTGAACCTCGGACGCGCCCTGGCGATGGTGGCCGATGGCGTGGCCGAGATGATTGATACGAGGAAGTTCAAGAAGGCATCAATTCGGCGATGCCGCATTATTCGCGAGTTTCGTGACTGTGAGCGAGGGGCGGTCTCTAAGCCGAAATTTCCCGGCGCGGGCATGAACGATCTCTCCGCCCGATTGGGTGCTCATGTTGCTGGATCGTTGCGTAGCGGGCGGGATTGGGCGCGGGGCTTCGTGCTCGAAGTTCGCGGGAGGGGTCAATGAAGACAGCCGAGATTGTCGCAGGCGCATGCGGTTTGGGCGTTTCGATATCGCGGACGCAACTCTGGCGTTGGTCGTGTTTGCGGGTCATTGGTCGCCCGAGCGGTCCGCGAAAATTCCCGGTGTGGCCGCAATCGGTAATCGGCGAGGCGGTGGCGACTCGAACACTTCTGCAAAGCGGATTTCGACTCCGCGAAATCGCGCTGGCGCGTAAGGCTATGATTCCGGTGGTGGAGGGTCGGAAGGGTTTATCGGTGGCGGTTGAGGAACTTCTGGCATATGGCGAGCGCAATCATAAGCTCGGCGTCGAATGGCTGAGGATCGTCTTGAAAGCTCATTTGGGTATATGTCCTGCCGTCCGCGCGAATCTCGTGGTGAAGATTGATGGTGGGGAAATCTTCCGAGGCTGCTGCGTTGATAACGTGCAGGCGGTCCCAAGCGATGGTTTGCGGTTAAGTGAGGGTAGTGGCAATTAAGGTTTCAAAATCACCGGGAATCAAAAGGTAATAAGGAGGACGATATGGTGTACGAGAATTTGCACGGGTTGAATCCCCAGATTGATGCCGTTCTGAAAAAGGACGGCGAGTTAGCAAAAGAGATGGATTCGGTGTTGGAAGTATTTCGTGGATGGCAAAAGAAATTCTTCGACTTGCTTCCAGCCGACTACTCGTCTTGGCGTGATGAGACCTTCTTTCAAACTTTGACGGTTGACCAGATCGTCACCAAAAGCGAATTGGCGCTTACCAAACTCGCGCAAGAGCGTGATGGCAGCTTTAAGGCAGAAGCACTGCGGGTGCTCGGGTTGGCCAATGGCGATATCCACACTGCGCTCGCTCGACTAAAATCGGAAATCGGCCCCCGGTTGAGGACGTTGGCCTCAGCACGCGAAATCTATAGGCCGACTGTCGCCAAGGCGTGCGAGGATGGAATCCGACTTCTCGCGGAGCGCGCCCGCAAAAAGCATGACGCGATTCGTCGGGAGATTGTGTTGAATATTTTTGCCCTGGCTGAATCGTTACGCGAGGAAAGAGAATTTCGCGCCGAATTGGGACCGGGGGTGGGAGTGCATCTTGTGCCCCCGCCGCCTGACGTGCAAAAAATCGCCACACACGGGGGCCTTAGCGCCCTGAGCGGCTACACGATTGGTCAATATGTTTCAAAGGCGCTCTCCGATGGCGTAGTCAAGGGGGCAGAACTTCCTGCCCACTGGTCCGATTTGCGGGCTGGCACACAGTAGGAATTCAATTCAAGGGTTGATGTCGTCCCGCCCGGGTTAACTGGCGCGGGCATTTTTTTTGATGGAGGCAATGAGCATGAAGTACCGTTCTTCCGCAATTGACCTTGTACGCGATGCCGACGACAAACGCGAGCGGGGGTGGTCGCTCGCCCGCTGTGTCCGCGCTCTGGCCGCCTGCAAAGGCAACATCCAGGCGGCTGCCGAATACGCCCGCACCAAGATTGGCGACGAATACATCGCCAAGGCCCTATCTGCTGGTACGGGCTCTGAGGGCGGGTTCGTGATCCCGGAGCCGATTGCCGGCGAGGCAATTGAACTAGTCCGCGCGCGGGCGGTTATCCGCGGCATGAATCCGGCGCTTGCGTCCCTTATCAACGGCAATATTACACTGCCGGGATTTGCCACCGGGTCGTCCGCCGCGTACCTCAGTGAAAACTCGAACGTGGGCATAACCCAGCCATCTTTCCGCCAGGTGAAACTCAGCGGGAAGAAACTTGCGGCGCTGGTGCCGATCTCGAATGACTTGATTCGGTTCAACTCGCCCTCCACCGATACGATGGTGCGTGATGATCTCGTGGGTGCCGTGGCTATGGCTGAGGACGCGGCGTTCCTTCGTGACGATGGCACGGGCGATGCTCCCAAGGGCCTGCGCTATCAGGCGGCTGCGGGCAATGTATTTGCGCAAACCGCAGCGCCGACCCGCGCCAAAGTCCTTGCCGACCTGAGCGCCATGCGCCTAAAGCTGACCACCGCTAAGTGCCGGTTCGTCAATCCGGGGTGGATTATGTCGTACCGCACGGAAGAGGCTCTCGTGGAGCTTACCGACGCCAACGGCAATTTCATCCTGAAATCCGAAATGCTGCTGGGTCGCCTGAAGGGGTTCCCGTATAAGGCAACTTCGCAGGTTCCCGATAACTTGGGTGTCGGCACCGATGAGTCGGAACTGTACCTTGCCGATTTCGCCGACGTGGTGATCGGTGACGTGCCCGGCATGATCCTCGATGCTTCTCGGCAGGCAGCTTACTTCGACGGTGCGGACGTTGTGGCGGCCTACTCACTCGATCAAACTGTAGTGCGGCTCATCATGCAAAATGACTTGGCGGTCCGGCATGATGGGTCTATCGCGGTCTTGACCGGCGTAACGTGGGAGAACCCGATTCCCCAAGCCTGACGGCTGGTTGTGCCAGGCTTGCAGTGTGATCTCGCGGATTAAGGCGATGCGGGTTCACTCCTTTCCCGATCGCTGTCCGCGGGTAGGAGGGCGCTATTCGCTCGATGCGGGAGCGCCTTCCTTATTAAATTGCGGGAGTGATGGCGATGACAAAAGCCCTATTTCTTTTTGTCTATTTTCTCGTGCTTCCTTGGGTTGTGCTTTCTTCATGCCTTGCGGGGACCATTGGTTTTACCCGCGGATATTTCTCGCGGTGGAGTGACCTGTGCCGAGGCACGCCGGGGCGGGAGATTTTCAAGCCGCACAATTGGGAGGTTAAGAAATGGCTAATATAGCCGAACTAGTCATTGGGTTGCGTGCGAATACGGCGTCTTTTGCGAAAGACTTGCTTCGCGCCAAAAATCTCTCCTTTGCTTCTGCCAAGGATATCTCGGTCGCGCTTTCGAAGATTGGGCCCCCTGTTATTGCTGCTGCGGCTGCTGCGGCGGGTGCTGTGACCGCGCTTGTTCTTCACTCTGCGCGCGCCGCCGACGAAGCCATCAAAACCGCGCGGGCCACCGGCACAACGGTCGAGTCGTTTACCGCCCTTGCCTACCACGCGCGGCTTTCCGGTCTGGCTAATGAGGACCTTCGCACCGGCTTGCAACGCCTGAGTCGCACCATGTACGACGCGGCCAGCGGTCTTGCCGAACCCAAGCGCGCCTTTGACATCCTCAAAATCAGTGTCGCCGACTCCAAGGGCCAACTGCGCGACACGACCAGTGTGCTCAAGGATGTCGCGGACCGCTTCGATAAAATGCCGGACGGTCCTACTAAGACTGCTCTTTCGATGGTTCTGTTGGGGCGTTCCGGCGCGAACATGGCCACTCTGCTTAAGGGCGGATCGAAAGCCATCCAAGAGGCTATGAATGAGGCAAAGGAATTCGGGCAGGTCATCTCGACCGACACGGCTGTGAGGGCTGAGCAATTCAACGACAATATCAGCCGGTTAAAGTCGTTGGTGAGCGGTCTTGGTAATACGATTCTTGCTGAAGTTGCTCCCGCCCTCGACAGTATTACGGATGGTTTTGTCGCTTCAGCCAAGGGAAGTGATTTCTTCAAGACCGCGGCCCAAGGCGCGGGCCTGATTGTGAAGGCTCTCGGCAGCACGGTGATTTTGGTAAAGGGTATCGTTGGCGGTTTTGGTACCGACCTTAAAAACATCGGTGCGATTATGATTAATGTCCTGTCGGGTGATTGGAAGGGCGCGGTTGCTGCTTATGAACAATTCACGCGTGAAGGCGTGGATGTTTCCGAGCGCACTTTGCAAGGCTTGGAGACGATCTGGGACGATGCTGCCGCGAATATCAAGGGCAAATCCCCGCAGCTTGGAAGTGATCTTGCCTCGCCAATTATCGTTGCCCAGGCTAAGGTTGACAAGAAGAAAAAAGAAATCCAGACGATCTTGAACGACTTAGTGGATGAGGTCAGGAATTTCGGCGCGACGCCGGTGCAGGTCAAGGTTGATACGCTAGTGCGCAAGGATGCCACCGACGAACAGGTGAGGTTTGCCCGTGCGGTAGGTGACTCGCTCGAAAAACTCCAGCAAGAGGCCGACCTTGCCAAGAAGATTAACGAACTGGCCGCCAGCGTGCGCGAGGAGATTAAAGCCCCGGATGAAAAGATAAATGAGCACATCGGCGAACTGAAAATGCTCTTGGACAAGAGCAAAATCTCTGCTGATGAGTTTCGCCGCGCGCTGGAGAAGTTGGGTGCGTTGACCGTGCCGGAAGTGGACGCGGCCTTGCGCAAGGCGGGTCCCGCGTGGAAGGGCTATGCCGATGGCTTTGCCCTGACCAACGCGCAGATTGGCGAATTTCTGACCAAGCACCCTAAACTGGAAGGGCAGTTGGCTGATCTCTCCAAGGCCGCGCAAAATCTCGGCAAGCAAATGCAGGATGCTTTCACGCAGATGATTATTCACGGCCAGGGCTTCGGTGACGTGCTCAAAAACTTACTCACTCTGATTGAGGAAGCGATTATCCGCATTTATGTGTTTCAGGCCCTTGGCAATGTCTTGACCAATGCGGGTAAGGGTGGCGGGTTCTTTGGCTCGATGTTCACGGCCTTGGGCGGTTTTTTCAGTGGTCTCGCGGGTAAGGCTCCCTCCCCCGCGCCTAGTGTTGGTGCCGCGATTACCGAGTCGGGTGGTTTCATGGCGGCTGCACGTGGCGCTCATTTGACCCGTGGCCAGCTTGCGCGGACGGGTGAGGCGGGCTTTGAACTGTTCGCGCCCGACGCGCGACCCCTTGGCCTTGGCAAGATTTCTGTTCTCGGTGCGGGCGGCCCGCAACTATTTGTCGCCCGTGAGCCGGGTCGGGTGATCCCTCACGAAGAGTCAAAGCAAATTCTCCGCGCATTCAAGGCGGTCGTGCCGGGTGCGCGCGACCATTTTAAGGTTCCCGCGTTTGCGGCCGGCGGTCGCCCCGATCTTGGCGCGGCTTCATTGGGCGCTGAACGCGGCTTTGAATTGTTCGTGCCGGATGGTTTGCGCCGTCTTGGTTCCGATTCAGCGCGCGCCGACAAGCGGCCCATCGTGTTTGCGCCCGTTTACAACATTGCGACTCGCAATCCTGACAGCTTCCGCCGCTCGCAGGACCAAATCTTGTCGTCCGCCTTCCGCGCCGTTGCTCGGTTGGCCGGACGCAATGGGTAAGGGTCAAAGGCGACGGCAGGGGATGTAGTTAAATATTTATTTAGCAATTCATGGAATAAATATTTAATCATCATTTCTATTGACAACAGGTGCCGACTGTTGGAACCTATCCCTAGGACGGATCGCCAGATTAGATTGGCACCGTGGGGGTGGCCAAATGCCAGGAGAGCGGGCAATTCCGAAGGACGTGAAGCAAGCTGTTGAGTTGGGACATGGATTCATTAACTTCCCATGCGGAATCTCGGCGTCGGACTTTGTGGAACCGGGCCGATTCAAAGCGCTGGTCGAGGTAGAGCTCCAGAACGAGCAAGGGGAAATGCTGACTGGGTATGCGCACGTGGAGATCGTGTTCCTGCCCTGTGAAATCACTGATGACTCTGTCGTCCCGATCTTAGAGGCTTGATCTCCTAGATGGAGTATCAACGGGCCGGGCCTGAACGAATTGCGCCTGGCCCTTTTTTTTTGCGCGGTGGCGTCCATTGTCGAGTGATCGGAGGGCTGTACATGAGCAACGTGGGATTTTCTCATACGGGCAATGTGGGATTCCTTCGCTTTCGGCGCGGCATCATTGACCAGTTTTGGCCGAAAGGTATGACGTGTACCGAATTTGCATGTCTTAGCGCGATAATCCTTCTGGCGGACCCCGCCACGGGAATCTGGCGGGGGTCCGCAGGTTGGCTCTCAATGCTTTTTAACCAATCTGTGAGCCGCCGTACCTTGTGCCGAGCCTTGCGGGGCTTGGAGGTTAAGGGATTTATCACGTGTTTCAAGTCTGCCGGTAAGCCCTGTACGTATCCAATTCTGGTTGATAACTACGAGGTTTCAACCGGCCCGAAGCGCGGATTACGCATTGACGCGCAGCGCACCACCGATTGGCGCACACCAGCTTTCCAGGAAGAGGATCAAGAAAGGGGGAAAGACCAAGAAAGCGGGCAAGACCAAGAAAGCGGTCTTGACCAAAAAAGCGGTCTTGCCCCCGCGGACGCGACCAACACGCGTCCTATATGCCGGTAGCGACATAGCTCCCTTGCATTGGAAGGTCGGGCAAGAATTCTGCCTTTGCCCGCGCCGGATCGGGCGGCGGAGCGGGTTTTTTGCGGCCTTGAGCGATAGGACCGGGCAAGTGCCCACGGATTACTGAATGGATTTCCTGACCGCGTAGGTTCCTCTTGGGGACGCGCCTATAAATGCCTTTCCTTGGCCTTCCCAGGCCATTCTGAGGTTCGACCGGAGGGAATTCCCATGACAGACACCGCCATCTTGAATCAGAGGCTCCCTGAAGCCCTGCAAGACGATTCTGCGTCCATTCCTGGAAACTCCGCGAGGCCAACAGGGAACGCGGGGAGCACTATTGAGCGGCTTTTAAGCCCTGAAGATGTGGCGGAACTTTTTCAGGTTCCGCGCTCTTGGATTTATGAGAGAACGCGATTGCGTTCACAGGACCGGCTGCCGGGCTTTCGATTGGGGAAATACTGGCGTTTTCGGCTCCCGGAAGTGGTCGCCTGGCTTGAATCGCAGCGACAGGGACGGATGGAATAACACTCATATTCGAAAGTAGATTATTGGTCTTAATACAATTTATTGTATGAGCATTCTACGCTTGACAACAGGAAACGCCTTGGTTACGCTTTCAGCCGACGCAGGAAAAGCCGTTCGAGCTAATGGGGGAAAGGGACGATTACCAATGGCACGACGGCATTTCCAGACAGGCTGTTTGGCGAAGAAAGGTGCAAGTTGGGTTTTTCGTTACCGCGAGTACGAGATTCGGGCGGATAGAACACAGGTTACGGTTCACAAATCGGTTTCCTTTGGCCCGGTTAGCCGTTCGCAGGCTATCGAACTGCGGGATGAAGTTGTTCGTCGGCGGGGATTGCGCGAGAGGACGCGCCCAAAAGCAGGGATGACGGTGGACGAATTCTGGACGCGGCATTTCGAACCTCACGTGGTGGAGAAAGAGAGAACCAACACTCGCAAGATGCACCAGGGACTCTATCGCAGGCATGTGAAAATTCACTTCGAATCGAAGAAGCTCTATGACGTGGGAACCTATGAAATCCAGGAATTCGTCTCGCTAAAACAAGCGGAGGGGTTATCCGTTCAGACGCTCGTTCATCTCAGGGCCGTTCTCAGTAAAATGCTTGGCACAGCGGTCCTGTGGGGGTGGTTGGACCGGAATCCGGCGCGGGGGGTGAAACTGCCCCGCATGGAGCGAACCCGCAAGCCGCGAATCCTGACATTCGAAGAGATCTCCAAGCTCGAATGTCACCTCCGCGAACCGGCAAGAACGATCCTTGCCCTGGGGGTCCGCCTGGGGTTGCGGATCGGGGAGTTGCTCGGGTTGAAAGTAGAGGACGTGGACTTTGAATCCGGGAACCTCTTCATTCGCAGGTCAGCTACGAGGGGCGAGGTCGGGCCAACAAAGACCAAGGGAAGCGAGCGGCAATTCCCGCTGACCGATCAAACAACCGCTTTGCTCCGGGGTTACTTGGCGCGGCGGGAGGTTCGGTCGGAATGGCTTTTCCCGACCATGAAGGGCGGGTTTCACAATGACCGCACCTTGTTCACGCGATATGTTGCGCCGGTAATTGCGAAACTGGAAATGAAGCATTTTAGCTGGCATTCCATGCGCCACACTTTCTTGACTAACAACGGCAATGACGGTGTGGCCATGCCGGTGCTTCAATCCTTGGCTGGTCACACGAACGCGCGTACAACCCTGGGGTATATCGTGACGTTTGCCGAGCAGAAGCGTACTGCCCTGGAGCGATGGGAGGAAAAACTCCAGGCTGCCCGGCCCCAGGTGGCACCGATCACACCCGGTTCGAGGATGGTCAATTGAATTGTTCCCTTTTATGTTCCCTCTTGGAGGGGTCAAGGGATGGATGAAACGCTAAATGATTGAAAATAC
>JAHEKS010000313.1 GCA_024638215.1 Acidobacteriota bacterium
CAAACCAGGAAAAGGAGAGACGGCGATGCGAAGAGCACGGCACGCAGGGATGATGGCGGGGCTGGTGATACTAGGGATGATGAGCGTCGTGCCGGTGATGAAGGCGGCGGATACGGGGAGCTTGCGGGTGTGGGCGTGGCCGGCGCAGTCGGACATTTACATTGACGGCCAGCACATGGGAGACGCGACGTGGGATGGGAAGGTGAAGATCAAAGGGATCTCGGCGGGGGCGCACGAGGTCGGGATTTATTGTTACGGATTTGTGCCGCAGCGCTACACGGTGACGATCGAAGCGGGGAAGACGATGGGGCTGCACGTGAAGCTGGTGCCGGTGGAGACGCCGCAGACGGGGCCGTGGGGGCGAATCAAGATCGAGGGGAATCCCCGGGCGGGGGTCTTGCTGAACGGGAAGACGCCGGACTACTCGGTGGGGCACGTGGACATGTTCGACCAGGAGTTTGGGACAGGGCACGAGGAGTTGCTGGTGCATCCGGGGACGTATCAAGTCAATGTAGTGCACGGGTCGAAGACGATCTGGTCGGGGTCGGTGAAGGTGGACGCGGACCAGATGGTGGTGGTGAACACGAAGACGGGGCAGCAGCGGACGGAGAAGTGGTTTGGGCCGGCGGGGACGCGGCCGCAGTTCCAGGCGGGGCTGGCGAGCGCGCGGGTGGTGGTAGAGCCGGTGGCGGCGCAGTTCAGCGCCGAGCCGGGGACAGTGAACTGCGGGGACTCCTCGAAGCTGGCGTGGTCTTCGACGGGGGCGGTGGAAGGCGAGCTTTCGCAGGTGGGCAAGGTGGCGACGTCGGGGAACCAGGAAGTGAGCCCGAAGGCGACGACGACGTACACCTACAAGGCGATGGGGCCTGGGGGAGAAGCGAGCAGTTCGGCGACGGTGAACGTGGACTCGACGATCAACGCTTCTTTGGAAGTGACGCCGCAGGAAGTGCACTACAAGAAGGTGGGGGAGAAGGTGGTGGAAGCGCCGACGGCGACGCTGTCGTGGTCGGTGACGGAGCCGGGGGCGAACACGGGCCTGGCGACGAGCCTGGATCCGCTGGGGAGCGTGCAGGCGAGCGGGAGCCAGCAGGTGACGCCGGCGGTGACGGCGACGGCGCCGGGGCCGGTGGACCAGACCGAGACCTACACGTTGAAGGCGACGAACGCGTGCGGGGGGGCGGAGACGCGGACGGCGAGCCTGCACATCGTGGGTTCGATTGCGCCGGCGGTATCGGTGACGGCCTCGGACGTAGGATTGACCTTGGCGAGCATTTTCTTCCCGACGGCGTATCCGCCGACGCGGCGGCCGGAAGTGGGGTTGGTGAAGAGCCAGCAGGAGTCGCTGGGGAAGCTGGCGGACGCGTTCAAGAAGTATGTGCAATATGACCAGACGGCGAAGCTGGTGTTGGACGCGCACGCGGACGTGCGGGGCGGGAAGCGCTACAACCAGGGGCTGAGCGAGCGTCGGGCGGCGCGGGTGAAGGATTACCTGGTGAGCCAGGGGGTGCCGGCGGACGCGGTGGAGACCAAGGCGCAGGGGAAGACGGACCAGATGAGCCGGGCGGACGTGAAGGAGTTGGAAGAGAAGAACCCGACGCCGCCGCCGAAGATGCGGGCGCGGCGGACGTACGCGGACTGGCTGGCGTACAACCGGCGGGTGGATATCACGCTGGAGCCGGCAGGGTTGAAGTCGAGCCAGTACTATCCGCACGGAGCGGCGGACTCGAGCATCCTGTGGCAGCAGCCGCGGCCGCGCTGGCGGATGGTGGAGAAGATGCAGTAAGGTCGGGGAGGGCTCGGCCCTCCCGGACGAGGACAGGGAATTCCAAGCCACGACGATGGAACCTTCCATCGCCGTGGCTTTTTGTTTGCAGCGCAAGGGTTTGGTTCGGGATGGTCGCGCCCGCCCAGCGACTTAACACACACCAAGTTTCCCCATCAATCCGATTGGCATCCAACCTAACATCTGATATATGGAGAATGGCGCCGCCGAACGTCCTGGAGGGCAGGCGATGCTTTATCAAGTGGAGTCGAAGAAGAAGGTCTCCGATCTCGCGCGCGACCTGGAAGCGGCCGTACAGCGGAACAAATTCGGCGTGCTGGGCGTTCACGACCTGAAAGGCAAACTTAACGAGAAGGGCGTTGCCTTCGAGCGCGATTGCCTGATTTTCGAGGTTTGCAATCCCACGCAGGCGAAGCGGGTGCTCGAAAAGAACATGGAGATTTCGACGGCGCTGCCGTGCCGCATTTCGGTTTACTCGGAGGGCGCGGGCGCAAAGCTGGCGACGCTTCGCCCGTTGGCGCTGATTGCGATGTACAAAGCGCAGGGGCTCGAGCAAGTGGCCGAAGAGGTCGAGCAGACACTGATTCGCATCATGGACGAGGCCGCGCGCTAGTCTCGGACGATTTCCGAGTCTTGCCGCTCCAAGGCAAACTGGCGGTGGCCACGCGGGAAGAAAGAAGCTTTGGCACTGAGGACACGGAGCGAGTCCCTCACAGAGGGCACGGAGAAAGCGCACCCCAGAGGACACGGAGGAGATCCTGGCTCGACCCAAGAAGCCCATTGATTGCTCGCGCCGCGACTTCCTCGCCGCTTTCCCGATGCTGGCGGCGGGCGGGGCACAAATATTCTCGCGCAAGCGCAGCACGGCTCCGCAGGAGCCGCCGCAGCCCACGGGCGGCAAGGTTTACGTGGTTCTCTGGTTTGACACGGAAGACTACATCCTGCCGCAGAGCGACGCCGCCGCCAAGCGCCTGGCCGCCTTCCTGACCGAGCAGGGTATTCGCGCCACTTTCAAGATGGTGGGTGAGAAGGCGCGCGTGCTCGAGCGCCGCAACCGCCGCGATGTGATTGGCGCGCTTGCCGAGCACGAAATCGGCTATCACTCGAACCTGCACAGCCAGCATCCGACGGTGGCGGAATACGAATCCACGCTCGACTGGCGGACGGGCGCGGACGAATTCACGCGCCGCGAGCGCTTCGGGTTTGAAACCGTGAAAAGGATCATGGGTCAGACCCCGACCTGCTACGGCCAGCCGGGCGCGGCATGGGCCCCGCAGGCTTACGCCGCGCTGAAGGAATGGGGGGTGGGAGTGTATCTCGACGACGGACAGCAGATCGGCCTCGACGGCGAGCCCTTCTGGTATGCCGGATTGCTGAACATCTTCAATATTAGCGACGGCCGGACGCTTCGGCCGAACGAGACGTGGTCGAACCTGGCGGACGCCAAGGCGGATTTTCAGGACATCCACATGCGCCTGAATTCCAAGCGCGCGGGCGGCCTGATCAGCCTCGATTTCCATCCCTGTGAATTCGTGCACAAAGAGTTTTGGGACGCGGTGAATTTCGCGCACGGAGCCAACCCGCCCCGCGACCAGTGGAAACTGCCGCCGTTGAAAACGCCGGAGGAGAGCGAGAAAGCGTTTCAATACTTTCAGCAACTGGTCACGTTCATGAAATCGTTTCCGAGCGTCCAATTCGTGACCGCCTTGCAGACGCGGTCCCTGTTCAACGACACGGCGCAACGGCGCGTTTATCGGGCCGATGAAGTGGCTACAATTGCCGGCCAGGTGGGGCCGGGTGTCTCATTGCAGGTGCACGACGATTACACGCTTTGCCCCAGCGAGATTCTTTTCTTGCTGCACTCCTTTGTCACGCAGACGGTTCAGAAAACTCCCGAAGAACCTATCCTGCTGGACGGTACCTTGGGAGCACCGGTCTCGACCGGAGCGCCGGCCCTTTCAAACTCAGTTAATGTCCCGTGGGAGCAGTTCGCGCGCACGGTGACCGACGTCGGGAGTTATTTGCGGAAGTTCAATCAGGTTCCCAACGCCGTCTGGTTCGGGAGCCAAGGTGTCCCGCCGGAAAGTTACCTGCTCGCCTTGGCCCAGGTGACGGACCACCTGGTGGGCAAAGGGGCGCTGCCGGACACGGTTTCTGTCTCGCCCGCCCAATTGGCGGCGGCGAAGTATGTCGCCGACGACTCACCCGCCATCTGGGATTGGGTCATCTTTCCGCCGGGCTTCCACGCGCCTCGCCTCATTGAACTCGGGAAGCTCCAGACATGGACTCTTAAGCCCGCCAGGCTTTCACCCTCCACTTCGCCCGCACAGTGACGATTTGCTGTGTGACTTTATGTACGTTCTTCCATATTCAGTATTCTCCCTACCAAAGTTAGTATTAATGTCGTCCTTGGAGGGCACGACTCTGTGCTAATGCGTTGATTCAACATAAGTTAGTTGTACCAACCCAAGTGGAATGTTGATTGCTTTGGCTAGTGACGGATTGTGGCTGGAGTGTCCCGGAAGTACCGTCAGGCACCGACAAAGTCTCCGCGCAGCCGGGGCGTAATGAGAATAAGAAGGTCGAGCCAGCCACCGCTTCGACGAAAGATGCTCGGCAACCGTTCAATGCCGAAGCAATGATCCGTCTCATCATTGGAGACGAGGAGGTAGTATGCGAAAGTTGGTTCTGGCTCTTGTAATCCTTGGTTTATTTGGGCTGGCGCCGTGCAAGCTTCGCGCCCAGGCCACTATTTCGACCGGAGGTATCGTCGGGACTGTTACTGATCCGAGCGATGCAGTAGTCCCGAACGCCAAAGTCGAGATCGCCAACGCGGCCACCGGCCACGTCATCAATGTGGTCACGACTTCTGCCGGGACCTACTCAGCGGGTGGATTGGCGCCTGGCGACTATACCGCGACCATCCGCGCGCGGGGGTTTGAAGCCGCCGTATTGAAGCTAACTGTGCAAATCGGCGTGATTTCGAACGGTGACATCAAGCTGAAGATTGGCGTGCCGACCACCACGGTGACGGTGGAGGCGGGCGCCGTGCAGATCAACACCTCGCAGGCCACGGTTCAGAACTCGATCACCAGGAACGAGATTTCGGAACTGCCTGTGAACGGCCGCAACTTCCTCGACCTGGCGGCTCTCCAGCCGGGTGTTCAAATCCAGGACGGCGGCGGATTCGATCCCACCAAGAACGGCTTCTCTTCAGTCTCTTTTGCTGGACGGTTTGGCCGCACGGCGCGCATTGAAGTGGATGGCGTGGACATCAGCGACGAGACGGTCGGAACGACCACCCAGAACATTCCCCAGAGCGCCATTCAGGAATTCCAGGTTGAGCAGTCCAGCCTCGATCCTTCGACGGAACTTACTTCTTCCGGGGCCGTCAACGTCAGCACCCGGATGGGCACCAACCGGTTCCACGGAGATGGGTTTTTCGCGGGACGGTGGCACAACGTGGACGCTCGCCAGGGGC
>JAHEKS010000314.1 GCA_024638215.1 Acidobacteriota bacterium
GCCATCGCCGCAGGTAACGCCAGAGAAGATATAGCCCCGCTACAAAACAGCCCAGCCACACGCCGCGCGTCAGGCTGATGAAAATCGAAAACCCCGCCACCGCCAGGACGATCCAGCCCGCCGCGCCCGCGAAGAGGAAGGACGGCGCGGGTTGCGAGCGCCTTTTCGACACCCAGGCGAACAGCAGCAACGTGGCCAGCGCCGTAAACACCAGCATCTCCTGCCCGCTGAAATTCATCCAGTGCCCCATGAAGCCGGTGACGCGTTCGTCGGTCATGTAGAGGTAAAAGTGCTGGGGATGGAGGATGCTGGCCCGGCGGTAGTCCTTGATAAACTGCCCCGTGGCGAGCAGGGCCGCGAGCCCCGCCTCCACGAAGAGCGCCTGAAAGAGGAATTCGAGATGCCGCAGGCTGACGATGGTGTTGACCGTCAGCGCCAGGATGACGAACAGCACCAGCTTGTGGATCGCAAATCCGCCCGCCGCGGGCACCTCGGCGAAGAACGTCGAGACCACCGTCCACAGGCAAAAAATGGCGAGCGGCAGCTTGATGGGCAGGAAGTGAACTTGCGGCTTGTCGCGCCAGACGTGCGCCACGTAGCAGAGTCCGGCGAGCGCCAGGAACGCCTGCGACGCGGCCAGCGAAATCAGGAGCGTTGCGACGCACAGCGTGAAGAAGATGGACGCCCACCGCGCGAGCGGCGCCGCCGGAAGGTGAGGGCGCGCGGACAGGATAAGTTCGTGGATGCTGCTCACGCCGATTGCACCCCGTGGGAGCGGAAATCGGGTGCCGGGCGCGCGTGAGGCGAAAGGATGTGCGTGGACAGCGCGAGAGGGGTTGTGATCGCCGCCGCGACCCGTGCCGTCGCCCCGCTCACTTGACCACCTCGAAGGTGAATTCCATCTGTTTGCCGCGCAGAATGTAGCAGAGATAGATCTCCCAAAGCCGCCGGAACTTTACCGAGTGGTCCACCAGCAGTCCGATCCCCAGCCATTTCCAGATGCGCGCCAGCTCGACGTGCGTCTTGATCTCGCGCAGCTCCAGCCGCGTGTACCACGGATGCTGTCCGTGCAGGCTGGTGAAATAGAAGAACGAGAAGCTGTTCAGATGCCACCGGTGCGTGGGATCGCACCACGAACTGTAGTCCGAGTAGTGCGGCGTGACCAGGTAGATGCGCCCGCCGCCGCGCGTGACGCGGTGCATCTCGCCCACCGCGCGCACCACGTCGTCCAGGTGCTCGATGACGTGCACGGCCCGAACTTCGTCGAAGGAGTTGGCCGCGAAGGGCAGCGGGCGGTTCAAGTCGGCGATCACGTCCGCCGCCGTAGCCTCGGGGTTCAGGTCCACGCCGATCGAGCCGGGAAGCTTGTTGCGGCCGCAGCCGAACTCGAGCACTCGTTGGCGCGGGGCGGGATCGGACACGCCGGAATCTTAGCAGAGTTGGCGCCGCTTGCCTAGAAGCCGCGCTCGACCATTGGCGCCCGACCGAAGGCCAAGAAACACAAGCTGATAGGGGCGGGCCAAGAAAGTGTGTCAGTTGTGTCACCGGTGTCACTCGTATCACGGGAAACGGGGGTTGCCCGCGGGGAAATTGACATTTTGTCCGGCGCGGATGAACGGAGAGCAGGACAATCTGTCGCCCTCCCGACGTCCCAGGTGACAAGATGTCGTCCCGGCGGTCCGGCCGACAAGATCCCGCCCGTGCAGCCCGCCCAGAAGAATCCACGCGCGATCCGGTCTAGCCCTCTCGGAGGCGGCATCCGCGCTCTGGCGCCGTATCGCCGCCGTGTTCGGGCGCCGTCGCGGTGGCCTTCAGGTCAGCGAGTGCTGTAGCGGCGGCGTCTCGCCGGCGCTCACCTTTGGAGGCTGGCATAGTCTAACTAGGTCAAGGAGGCTGGCGCATGCATCAGGACGAAATCCCTCCCGGAACGCTCTACTTGTTGATCCTCAAGGCCCTGGCTCGTGGCGGAGAACTGCACGGCTATGAGATCACCAGGTGGATCGAGCAGGCCTCCGACGAAGTTTTGCAGGTGGAGGAGGGTTCCCTTTATCCCGCTCTCCAGCGGATGCTAATCAAAGGGTGGGTGAAGGCAAAGTGGGGCGTGACGGCCGGGAATCGCAGGGCGCGCTACTATCGGCTCACGCCATTGGGCCGGAAACAGCTCGCGGTTGAAGTCTCCCAATTCGAGCGGGTCGTTGCAGCCATTACGCGGACGATTCAGACGGCCTGAGAGGTGGTCGCCATGGATTGGTTTAGGGAATTCGGCAGACGGCTCTTGACGCTGCTTCGTCGCGGGCAGTTTGACGCTGACCTGGAAGAAGAAATGCGCCTGCACCGCTCGTGCCATCATATTCTCAAGGCATTCCAGGGAGACAGCACATTGCATGGGGAGCGACAGTTTGTCCCCTGATTTCACTGTCCGTTTGCGGGACTTCCATTCCCATGAGCGAACAGTCACTGCCCGGTGGGTCGGCGCTTGAACCGAACCAATGCCTTTCCTACCTTGTGGTTGTACTTCCCAGGGCATCTGGCAGGACTCTTGCTACGGTCCTGCTCCAGAGAATCGGGGCGTAGTAGCCTCAGGGAGGCCCGATGAGCACCATCCTCCAAGACATTCGCCACGGCCTGCGCGTGCTGGGCAAGGACCGCGCCTTCACGGTGACGGCGGTGCTGACCCTTGCTCTTGGCATTGGCGCCAGCACAGCAATGTTCACGATCCTGGACGCGGTCCTGTTGAAGCCGCTTCCTTTCCCCGAACCGGAGCGCATGGTTAGGGTGTGGGAGACTTTGCCGAATGGGTTGCCAAACAGCACTACCACGCTGACCTTTCTCGACTGGAAGCGGCAGAGCGATCTCTTTGAGGCGCTTGCAGCCGAGTTTCCCACCCGAGCCGCGGCGGGGACCGGCGAAGATCTGGCCCGCGTTCAGGGCGAACTGGTGTCTGCCGACTACTTCAAGGTATTCGGCGTGAAGCCTCGACTTGGGCGCAGCTTCGAACCGGGGGAGGATCAGCCGGGAGCATCACCGGTCGTGGTGCTGAGCTACTCCTTCTGGCAGGCGCAATTCGGGGGCGATCCCGATGCCTTGAACCGCGATTTGCTTCTCGATGGCAAACCGCACAGGATCATCGGCATTTTGCCGCCGGGGAGTTTCGATCGGGACGAGGCGGTGTTCTGGAAACCGCTGATCTTCGCACCGGAACAAATGAATCGCGGACAGCACTTGCTGCGCGTGGTTGGGCGGCTGCGCGCCGGTCGGAGCCTCAAGCAGGCCCGAGCCAAGATGAACGTGTTGAGAGCCAGTCTCGCCCCGGTCTTTGCGTCTTACTACAAGGACTGGGGCTTCGCGGTGGAGCCGTTTGCACAGCGGCTGGTTGGCGATACTCTGCGCCGCTCCATCTACCTGGTGTTCGGAGCGGTTCTGATGGTCTTGCTCATTGCCTGCGCGAATGTGGCGAACCTGGTGCTGGTGAAGGGAGCGACGCGGCGGAGAGAGATGGCGCTCCGGGCCGCGTTGGGGGCCAAGCGTGGCCGTTTGATCGGCCAATTGCTCACCGAGAGTCTGGTCCTGGCGGTTCTGGGGGGTGCCGGGGGTCTTGCTGTGGCCTCCCTGCTGCTTTCCGCTGCGGCCCCGCTGCTGTCAAAATCGCTGCCGTTTACGGCTAATCTCAGCATGGATCTGCGCGTCTTCGGCTTCGCCGCGGCGGCGGTCATGGTAGTTATGATGATCACCGGTCTTCTGCCTTCCCTGAAGACTTCCTTCAGCAGGCTGTCAGGCTTGTTGAATCAGGCGGGACGCGGGTCGTCACGTTCCAGTGCGGTCGTGCGCCGGACGATCGTCATTGCTGAAGTCGCGGCGTCGGTTGTGCTGATCTGCGGCGCGGCCCTCCTGTTCAAGAGTCTGGCCAGACTCCAGCAGGTGGATGCCGGCGCAAGAATTGACCACGTGATCACGATGTCGGTGGACCTTCCCACCGCCGCATATCCGACTCCGCAAAGCGCTACGAGATTCTACGAAGCAATCGTCGAACGGCTGCGCGCCGTGCCCGGCGTCGAGCAGGCATCCGTCACGCAAGGCGCCCCTCTTCAGGGCGTGCGGTGGGGCGAGGGGATGGTCCTCCCTGGAAAGGGAGGCTTCGGTGTCGGTGTGAAGCTCGTGGACCCGTGGTACTTCGGCACGCTCGACATTCCCGTGTTGAAAGGGCGCGGAATTGAGGAGCAGGATCGCGCTGGAAGCCCGCGCGTTGTGGTCATCAATCAGGAAGCGGCCCGGCAGCTGTTGAGTCAATTCGGAATGGCGGACCCGGTCGGCAGAACCGTCCTCACGTTCTTGCCTGGCTACGGTCCGATCCCGGAGTCCGACGTGAACGTGCAGATCGTGGGCGTGATTCGCAGCGAGCGTACCGGAGGGTTGCAGGCGGAGCAAGGGCCGGTGGCTTATGTGCCGTTTGCCCAGTTCCCGCGGCAGGATCTCGACCTGGTGGTGCGTACGCGGAGCGAACCGTCGGCGGTCATGCCCGGCATTCGGGAAGCGGTGCGGGAGGTTGATGCCCATCTGCCCCTGGGGGACGTGAGGACCATGAAACAGGTCAAGGAGCAGAGCATGCTCTGGCTGAGGCAGCCCACTTGGGTGGTCGGAGCGTTCGCGGGAGTAGCCGCCCTGCTGGCCGCGCTGGGGCTTTACGGCGTTCTCGCCTACACGGTAACGGAGCAGCGCCGCGAGATTGGCATCCGCATGGCATTGGGCGCGCGGCAGGGTGACGTGTTGTCCCACGTTCTGCGCAATTCCCTTTCAATGCTCATCGTGGGGCTTGCCGGCGGGCTAATCGGAGCTTTTGCGCTGACCCGGCTCCTGAAGAGTCTCCTGTTCAATGTGTCGGCGCTCGACCCTGTCGCGCTGACCGCTGCCTGCTTCGTCATGATGCTGATCGGAATCCTCGCGGCCTGGATTCCTGCCTGGCGCGCGGCGCGGGTGGATCCCATGACGGTGCTTCGCGACGATGGCTGATCGGTTGCCGCAATCGGCGGTCCGCAAGCCGTCACCGCTCCGGCTTCCGCGGGCCACACCCGCATTGATCAGCTTTGGCAGAACGATCTGCTGATTCTGCCTGCCGCCAATTCCTGCCGAGAAGTCTTAGTGCTGTATCGGAAGCGCGGTTGTTGAACGCAGTTGCGGGCTTACCGTGATGCGCCGGCGCGCTTTCGATACAGCGACTTGAACGAAGCCGCCGTGCTTGCGGCGGACGCGTG
>JAHEKS010000063.1 GCA_024638215.1 Acidobacteriota bacterium
ACCTGAGGTTCGGCGCCTCATCTGTAAACCTATTTGAGACGCACTACACTAGCGACGGGTGGGGATGCGGATGCGCGGACGCTTAGATTCGGTCAATTGTCGCCGCAAACCGGATGGCGATGAGTCACTCGGAATGTATCGCCAATACCTTAGTTCTCAACGAGTGGCGATCGTCGCCTCCTGGTTTGCGGCGTTTAACGGGTGGGCTATTCAATCCACGGGCTGAAAGGTCACCTGAATGCAAGCGGTACGGCGGAAGAACTTTCTTCTGCTCACCTCGGATGAGGCGTTCGGCTCCAGCAAGCAAAGAGTCGGCCCGATTTCGGAGAATCAACAAGACGATAAAGATAATCAAGGGCATGAAATCAACGTTCGATACCGGAAACTGGTAGCGCGCATCGAACCCTATCACCCCTTCGAGAGGAGTCTGGATGAGCGAGACCAGCGCATGCACTTCCCCGGCCAAGGATTTCCCGTCGCGGTGAATATGGGTAAACTGGAGGAGGAAGTCGGCCAAGAGGAGCCAAGTGACCGAAGTCAGGCAAACACTCAAGGATTTCCGGAAAAACCGCGTTGAATGGCTGAGGAAGAGACGTGTTCTTTTTAGTCTCTCCTTTACTGCCGGAGTTCCCATCTTGTTCTGGAGGGCTTCCCTCTGAGGATTCGCAGGAGGCCGTTTGTTCTCGGTCTCAGGAGAAGACTTAGCTACGATGCGCCGATCTTGGACTTCCGTCACGTAGCCAGACATCTTGGCATCCTTTGGGGCTACAGGTTCAAACGCGCATCTTTGTTCCTGCTAAAGTATCTGCCGGGGGCCGCCTATGGTCAACGGTACCAAAGTACGGTCGCTGCGCTGGCCATGAGCCTGCCTGCCGCATGCGTCGGGGAAAGGTTTCGAGCAGGAAAGGCCTTTGCTTGAACCGGACTGCCAAACCTCCTAATCGAATGTAAATACAGGGGTTATATGATTCTGAAGGGCAGGGCAAACTCCACTCTCTTCCAAGGGTAAGGAGTGGACACGGACTGTACTTCAGTCCTTGCTCGGACACTCCACGGTGCGGGTCACAATGGCCTACTCCTACGCGCTGGAGAAGGCGAAACGGAATGGGATGGAGCGGATGTTATCAATTCTGCTCCCTGCTGTCCCAATTGGAAGTGGGAGCGCCGCAAACGTAAGTCGTATCTGATGTAAGTAAAAGGACTTTTCTGGTGGACCTGGAGGGGTTCGAACCCTCGACCTCATGATCTGCCAGGCATCGATCCTGGGCTTCCATCCGGAGACAAGACTCTCAATCCAAAAGGGAATACGAGATGTGTGGCACACGACCCAACCAGGAACCACAGGCCGCCGAGGCGCAAGAGGGGGAAAGAAAACTCCTTCAATTGGTGGTATTCAGCCCGTTGGGCAGACTGCGGAGCTGGGTTTTCCTGAGGCGATGCCACACACTTGGAGGCAAGATAAGAGCGATGTAGGCGGATTGAGCTAGCCGAGGACGACTCCTCACGTGTCGAAGTCACGCTGAGCGCAGAACTTGGGGGCCACAAGGAGGTAGCCGCGACACGCTTTGTGTGTCGCGGGCTTTTCTCCGGTCATGCGCGATAGGTCTCGGGCGGCCTCACGTAATCAATCGCTATCGCGCAAGCCGCAACCACCTTGGCATCCACCGCGAAGTTATTATAGCTCGACCAGCGCCAGTCCTGCGGCCTTTTCACCAGCCCTTTGCGCACCGGATTCCCATGCCTGTAGTCGAGCCTTTGGTGAAATTCTCGCGCGTGCCTCACGAAGCGGTTCCAGAATTGGCGCTGCCACACCGTCCCCGCCGTGTGGCGCGAGCGGTTGAGCGCGCTGGCGGAAGCCCATTTGATGTCTTGCACCACGCGCGAAAGGGTGAGGGGGTAGTCCGGCCAGATCAGCGCGTGCCCGTGGTCCGGCATCAGCACGTAGCCGAGGAGTGAAAAATGCAATTTGCCGCGGGATTCAACCAGCGCCTGGGCCAGCAGGGAATATTCGTCGTTCGTTAAGGGAGGCACGGTGCGGCGCAGATTCACGGTAACGAAGAAAATCCGGTTCGAGGTTCGCAGGCGGTGAACGTGCGACACACGCGGATATTATCATCCCAAGACCGCAAAGCCCACCCCACCCACGAGGAACCTGCGATACCCAGAGCGTGTCGCGGCTACCCGCCTTGGATGGTTTCTTCCACCCCTAAACAACTGGTAATAAAGAAGTTGCGTGGCTGGGAGGCAGGGATTCGAACCCCGATACGCAGATCCAGAGTCTGCAGTCCTACCGTTAGACGACCTCCCAGAAAGGGCGTCACACTAGAATTAACTGTGAGCGGGCAGCTTTGTCAAGCGGCGTCTCGAGAAGGGTGGCGCGGCCGGCTTTGCCCTGGGCTTGATTTTCGCGCCAGAGGTGCGCGCGACGCGGCCGCCGATTGCCCCATGCGCAGCGAAAAGGCACACTTTGAGCGGGGGCTGCGCTTCAGAAGAGCCTGAAGCTGACTTCCACCATCACCCGGACCGGAACCGGAACGCCATTGCGCATGGCGGGCTTGAACTTCCAGGTCTTGACGGTTTCTTCGGCCTTTTCATCAAGCCCGAGGCCGAGGCGCCGCACAACATTGACGTTGGAAACGTTGCCTTGCATGTCCACAATAATGGAGAGCACCACCACGCCCTGGAACTTGGCCTTGCGGGCTTCTTCGGAATAGGGCGGCTCAGGCTCATAGATGGGGATGGGCGCGCTCACGCCGCCGCCTACGCTGTAATAGCCGCCGCCCGTTCCACCGCCCTCACCGGGGCCGAGGCCGCCGCCCTTGCCCGACCCGATGCCCGTTCCTTCACCCGAGCCGATCCCGCCGCCTGTGCCCGGCCCGTTCGAAGACGGGCCAGCCAGGGCTTGCGGATCTCCGAACGTGATGCTGGCCTGCATCTGGGGCAACTTCATGTCGGGCGGCCCCAGCAGCGTGGGCGGAGCGGGCATTTTCGGGTTCAGATTCTTCAGCACCGCGAGCGGCGGAGTCAGTTGCTCCTTGGAAAACTTGGGAACCGGCCCCTTGGATGCCGGGGTGGGCGAGCGGTCGCCGCCGCCCCCGCCGCCGCCCGCCTTCTTGGGGCTGGGAGGCAGGTCGGGCAGGTAAGGCGAAATATCCACGATGTGGGTGGCGGCTTTCGCGGCGGGAGGATGAATCCACTTGCTCACCATATAAGGTATGACTAGAGCAGTTATTGCCAGACCATGGACTAGAACTGAGTTGATCCACGATGCGGGCTGCTGGGCGTAATCCTCCCAGATGTCGCGGAAGACCTTGACCTTGGGGAAAACCAGGATGCCGACCAGGTAGCCGGCCACGTAGCCGCTCGGCAGCCCGATGCCGATGCCGCTGACCCCGCCCAGCAGAAATCCCAGCGTCCCGCCCACAATCGCCGCGCAAGTCGAGAGCAACAGCCGGCGCTCCTCCTGCTTCTCATTGCGCTTGATTCCTCGCCGGATGGATTCGGGCAGGTGCGAGAGGTCGCGCTTCTCCCACAGGGCGCGCAATTGATGGCCGAAGCCTTTATACCACGGGCCCATTTCCGTGACCGGGAGCTTGGCTTCGCCGCGGTAATATTCCTTGGGGACAGTGATTTTGGGCTCGCGTATCCAGGCGCGCAGGCCGCGCACCAGGGAAACCAGGAAGAAAGGCTCGTCAACAACCGTGAGGCGATAAACCGGCTCGGGAGACGGCTGTCCGCCCGCCGGAGTGCTTCCGCGCCCTGTTCCGACTTCAACGTCGCTGGTTGGCATTTATAAATCCCGACGCTACAGTTCTGCCCGCGCTTGCACCACTACCCTCATCACTTTCAACAGATGAACGATGGGTTAGGGAAGTTGCCTGATGGGACAAAATCCTCTGCCGCCGCTTGATTTCGCCCGCAATCACAAGGGCATTTTACCATAATTCTGACCCTTGGCGCGAGCGGCAAGATGCGCCCGCTCTGGCGGTCGCCCTCTGCGCGAGGCCGACATTTTTTTCGCGGCGCCCTCGGCGCGGAAATGAGTGGACCGGCGGACAACAGCCACGCGCGCGGCACCTTCTCATCCCAAGTTTTCATTCGCGCGTCCCTGGCAGCGATAATCCGCGAACGTTTGAACTGGTTCGCGCGGCGCTCCGATGGCTTCGGACTTTTCTTCCGATGGCTTCGTCATGGCTTTCGCTGGGTTCGCTGCGGGTTTGTTTTGCTATGTCTTTGGCCATTTGCGAAATCCCGATGCTTTGTTTTCAATAACATCCTGGCTCCGCGCATCTAAAAAGAGATTGTTAGCTTTTCCCTCATCCTGGCGGCATTTGCGCCGCACGCGCATGAACACTGACGGAACCGCATTTCCAACCTTGGCCCGACAGACAACTCCCTGGACTCGTCGCGGCAACCTGCGACGACGAGGCCCGCTCGACGCCTTTTCTTAGCCTCCCTACCTCAACCAGCTTACCTAACAAAAATGACACCATGGATACTGCTGACACAACTGACACACTTTTTCTTATGGAGAACTCGTGGCCCTCAACCAAGTCGCTGAGTCCTGAATCCCAAATCCCAAGTTCTGAATCCGGAATCCTGCCTTCGTCAACTGGACACTCCCGCTGCTTTCTCCCTATAATGAAGGTTTGCTCACCCCGGAGGATTCATGCCGAAGACGCTGGACTTAAAGGACACCATCAACCTGCCCAAGACGCACTTTCCCATGAAGGCGAACCTCCCCCAGAACGAGCCCAAGTGGCTGGAAAAGTGGGAAAAGGAGAATCTCTACAGCCAGCTTCGCGCGGCGCGCAAGCACGCGCCGATTTTCACGCTGCACGACGGCCCGCCTTACGCCAACGGCCGCATTCATCTGGGCACGGCGCTCAACAAAATCCTGAAGGATTTCATCGTCAAGTCGAAGACCGTTGCCGGCTTCAACGCGCCGTACATCCCCGGCTGGGATTGCCACGGGCTTCCGATCGAAATCAATGTGGACAAGGAACTCGGCCCGCGCAAGGCACGCATGAACGCGGTGGACATCCGCCACCAGTGCCGCCGCTACGCGGAAAAGTATGTGGACCTGCAGCGCAAGGACTTCAAGCGCCTGGGCGTTCTCGGCGAGTGGGGAAGCCCCTATTTGACGATGAATTTCGAATACGAGGCGCTGACCGCCGAACTGTTTTTGAAGTTTCTCGAGCAAGGCTACGTTTATCGCGGTCTCAAGCCTGTTTATTGGTGCATCTCGGATAAGACGGCGCTGGCGGAAGCGGAGGTCGAATACGAAGACCATCGCAGCCGCTCGATTTATGTCCGCTACCAGTTTCTGGGAGATCCCGCGAAGATTGATCCTGCCCTGGCAGGGAAGAAACTCTGGGCGATCATTTGGACCACCACGCCCTGGACTTTGCCCGCCAGCATGGCGGTGGCGTTTCATCCTGAGTTCGACTACGTCGTTGCCGGCGACGGCGGCGAGGACGCCTATATCGTCGAGAGCCGCCGCCTTGAGCCCGTCTTGGCGGAGACGGGGCTGAGCGCGCCTCAGATCCTGACGCACATTCCCGGCGCCCGCATGGAGCGCCGCGAGATGCAGCATCCGTTCCTGGACCGCAAAGTCCTGGGCGTGCTTGCGAACTACGTCACCGCCGAAGACGGCACTGGCTGCGTGCACACGGCCCCCGGCCACGGCCGCGAAGACTTCGAAACGGGCACCGCGTACGGCCTGGAAGTTTACTGTCCGGTCGGCGAAGCGGGTGAATTCACCGAAGGCTTGGACGAATACAAAGGCAAGACAGTCTTCGATGCCAACGAGCCCATCATCGAACTGCTGAAAGGGCGCGGTGCGCTGGTGGGTCCGGCGGGCTGGTTGACTCACTCCTATCCGCACTGCTGGCGCTGCCACAATCCGGTGATTTTTCGGGGCAGCGAGCAGTGGTTCGTCCGCATTGACCACGAACGGCTTCGCGAACGGTCATTGGAGGAAATCAGAAGAGTTACCTGGATGCCTGAGTGGGGCGAGGAACGCATTTACAACATGATCGCCACGCGGCCGGACTGGTGCATCTCTCGCCAGCGAGTATGGGGCGTGCCGATCGTGGTTTTCCATTGCGAGTCGTGCAAGAAGCCGGTGATGGACGCCAAGCTGGCCCGCCGGGCGGTGGAACTCTTCCGCCGCGAAGGCGCCGACGCCTGGTACACGCACCCCATCGAAGACTTGTTGCCGCGCGGCGCCAAGTGCCCGTCGTGCGGGGGCACGGCTTTCCGCCGGGAGACCGACATCCTGGACGTGTGGTTTGACTCGGGCTCCAGCCACGACGCGGTGCTGGGGCATCGTCCGGACTTGCCCTGGCCGTCCGACGTCTATTTAGAGGCCGGGGACCAGTACCGCGGGTGGTTTCACAGCTCTCTGCTGGTCGCCATGGTTTCTCACGGCCGGGCGCCATACCGCACCGTTCTCACTCACGGGTGGGTGCTCGACGCCGAGGGCCGTGCCATGTCCAAATCCCTCGGCAACGTCATCGACCCGAACGAGGTCATCAAGACCCACGGCGCTGAGGTGCTACGGCTGTGGGCGGCGTCGCTGGTCTTCGGCGAAGATGCTTCGATTTCCCATGATATGCTCTCGCGCCTTTCCGAGGCCTATCGCAAGCTGCGCAACACGTTCCGCTTCTGCCTGGGGAACCTTTACGATTTCGATCCTGAGAAAGACTCGGTGGAACCGGCAAGGCTGGAGGAAATTGACGTCTGGGCGCTGGTGAAAACTTCGCACGTGATGAAGGACGTGCAATTCGCTTACGAACGGTTCTATTTTCACTGGGTCTACCGCGCGCTTTACGACTTTGCCACGGTGGATTTGAGCGCCTTTTACTTCGACGTCCTGAAGGACCGCCTTTACACCGCGCCCGCGCGCTCGGAGCGGCGCCGCGCCGCGCAGACCGCGCTTTATCGCATCGCCGACGCGCTGGTGCGCGCCGTCGCGCCCATCATGTGCTTCACCGCCGACGAAGTCTGGACGCACCTGCCGGGACCACCGTCGCGCCCCCCGAGCGTTCACCTGGCGACCTTCAAAACGCCGGAAGAGTTATTGAAAGGCGTGACGGAGCGGCAGATGGAAGCCTTGAAAAGGTGGGACAGCCTGCTGGAAGTGCGCAGCTCGGCGCTCGCGTCGCTCGAGGAGGCGCGGCAGAACCGGCTGATCGGCAGCGGCCTGGAAGCCCGCGTCCGCATCGCCGCCGAGGGCGACCTGCGGAACTTGTTGAACGAGTATCGCGATTTCCTGCCCACCTTCTTCATCGTTTCCCAGGTGGAGTTGGGCAAGGGCGCGTTCGGCATCACCGTCGAAAAGGCGGCCGGCTCGAAGTGCGCGCGCTGCTGGAACTTTTCCGAGCACGTCGGCGAAGACGAGCGCTACCCGAGCGTGTGCGAGCGCTGCTCGGCGGCGCTCAAGGAAATTGAACGGGGCAGTCCGTAGCCCTTGGTCCGTCGTCCGCGGGACGCGCAGGACGTCGGGCTTCATCTCTTGGGGAACGTCGGGTGGCCGCCCACGTCACGAACGGCAGTTCCCGATGCTGGTAACGGGCCACAGACTACGGACAACTGACCACGGACAAAGCTCCATGCCTGAAACCCTCGCTGAACGCGTGCAGCGAATTTCCCGCTGGGTATACGTCCTCATCGGCTTGCTGGTCTTTGCGGGAGACCAGGCGACCAAGGCTCTGGTCGTCGAGTCCATACCCGAACACGCCGTCATCCCGGTCATCCCCAACTTTTTGAACCTGACCAACGTCTCCAACGCCGGCGCGGCCTTCGGATTGTTTTCCGATTCACCTTCGCCCTGGAAAACCGCCGTGTTGATTCTGCTCTCGGTGGCGTTGCTGGTCGCCGTGGTGAGCTTCGTGTGGAAAGTCCGCCGCCTCCAGTGGGAAGCGGGCGTGGGCCTGGCGCTGATTCTGGGCGGCGCGTTTTCAAATCTCCTCGACCGCCTCCGTGTCGGCCGCGTGGTGGATTTCCTCGACGTGTACGTTCGCAGCTACCATTGGTACACTTTTAACCTTGCTGACAGCGCCATCGTCGTGGGCGCGTGCTTCCTTATCCTCCAAGTGGT
Organism: Acidobacteriota bacterium; assembly: GCA_024638215.1. GTDB lineage: Bacteria > Acidobacteriota > Terriglobia > UBA7540 > UBA7540 > JAHEKS01. The sequence goes on from JAHEKS010000063.1 coordinate 8,105, forward strand.
TTTTTCGGATTAGGATTTGAATTTCGAAACGGCGGCACGCCATAATTCCCAGTTTCCATTTTCCAGTTACAGATTTCGGATGTCCCGAGGCCATGTCCCAAATTTACGAATTCACGGTCGGCGCTGAAGACGCGGGAACGCGCCTGGACGTTTTTCTCGCTCGGCGAATGCCGGACTGGTCGCGCAGCCAGATTCAGGGGCTGGTGCGGTCGGGGCGGGTGTCGCTGCGTGAGACGATGGCGCTGAAGGCCGGCGAGAGAGTGGAAGCCGGAGAACGCCTCACGGTGCGCGCCGAGCGCGAGGCACCGCGTGCGGTGGCGGAAGAATTGCCGCTCGCAATTGTTTACGAAGACGCGGACCTCCTGGTCGTCAACAAGCCCGCCGGGATGGTCGTCCACATCGGCGCGGGAGTGAAATCGGGGACGCTGGTGAACGCGCTCCTCCACCACCTGGGCGCCGCGCGATTGTCTACCGAAGGCGGCGAGCTGCGGCCCGGCATCGTGCACCGGCTGGACCGCATGACGTCAGGCCTCGTGATCGTGGCCAAGAACGATTTCGCGCACCGCTCGCTCGCCGCGCAATTCAAGTCGCGCCAGGTGAAGAAGACTTACTTGCTTTTGGTTCACGGCCGTGTCCGAAGCGCCCGCGGCGAAATCGCCCGCGCGGTGGGCCGCGACCCGCACCGCCGCGTACGCATGAAAGCAGGCGGCCTGCGCCCGCGCGAAGCCGTCACGGCTTACAAAGTGCTTCGCCCCTTCGCTCACTTCACGCTGGTTGAAGCCCATCCGCAAACCGGGCGCACGCACCAACTTCGCGTCCACTTCGCTTCCCTCGGGCACCCCATTGTCGGCGACACGCTCTATGGCGCGCCGGCGCGTGTCAAGGGCGGGGCAGCGATGGGGAAGACCCTCGGCCGAAATTTCCTGCACGCCGCCGCCGTGGAATTCTTTCACCCCAGAACCGGGCAAGTCATGAGCCTTGAGACTCCGCTTCCCACCGAACTCGAAGATTTTCTGCAAATGCTCGATCGAAGCGATCCCTTGAACGGTCCGTGAAAACTGAAAATCCCCGTCCAATTATTTATAATGGCCCGCCGTCATATTCTTGTTGCGGGAGTGGCTCCATGAAACGTTTTGTCTTTCTCATCCTTTTCCTCAGCATGCTGGCGCCCGCGTGCCTGCGCGTCCAAGCGGCCGGCAAAAAGCTCACGGTTGAGCTGGTGAGCAATCCGAGTGAAATAATTTCACCCCACATTTCGCGGATCCAGTGGCGGCCGGGGACGGATGAAGTCACTTACGTCCGTCCCGCAGGGTCGGAGGGCTCCTCGGCGACGGTGCTCGACATATACGACGCGGCAAACCGCAAGGAACGCGTGCTCCTCCAGCCCAGCGGCGAGACCTCTGTCCTCGACCTCAACTCCTATTTGTGGTCGCCGAAGGGGGATTCGATCCTCTTTGTGGGCGGCAACGACCTTTGGATCTATGACGTGCAGACCGGCACAGCCAGGCGCCTGACCCACGATGACGCTGTAAAGGAACTTCCGACGTTTTCACCGGCGGGTGACCGCGTGGCCTTCGTCGAAGAAAATGATCTGTACGTCGTCGAAATCTCGACCGGCCGCGTGACTCGCCTGACGCGCGACGGCAGCGCGACGGTTTACAACGGCAAGCTCGATTGGGTGTACGAGGAGGAGCTGGCCAACCGAGCCGGCAGCCCCGCTTACCAATGGTCGCCCGACGGAAAGATGATCGCTTATCTTCGCCTGGATGATGGCCCGGTTCCTCAGTATCCCATCACAAGTTATCTCTCGACGCACGTCACCCTTCACGAGGAACGATTTCCTCAGGCCGGCGATCCCAATCCCGTTCCTTCGCTGCATGTGGTGATGGTCGGTGAAGGGAATCCGCAAGACAGGACATTCCCGCTGCCTCCGAACGCGGAATACATCGGCCCCAACTTTTCCTGGACGCCGGATTCCGAGGCCGTGGCGATTCTGACCATGAATCGCCATCAAAATGATTTGTCCGTTCACGCCTGGGAGCCCTTTGGTGGAAGCGACCGCGTGCTGGTGGAGGAAAAGGACCATTATTGGATCAACTCGCTCGACCCGCCTTTTTTCTTGAAAGACGGCAAGCGCTTTCTCTGGCTCTCCGAGCGCGACGGCTGGCTGCACCTTTATTTGTACGCGCGGGATGGCGAGCTTGTGAAGAAGCTGACGTCCGGCGACTGGATGATTGACCATCCGCTTTTCTCTGACGTTCCGATGTTCGAGGTGGATGAGCCGGGCGGCTGGGTCTATTTCTCTTCCACCGATCTCGACCCGCTCGAGCGCCAGCTCTGGCGCGTGCGGCTGGATGGCAGCGGCCTGGAACGCCTCACCCAGCGGGCCGGCAGTCACGCGCTGAACCTTTCCCCGGACGGAAAATTCCTTGTGGACTCCTTCTCGAACTCCACCACTCCTCCCGAAACGTTTCTGCTCCGAGCCGACGGCGAACTGGTCGCTACGCTGGACAAGCCGGTGAATCATCTCGACGAATATGCGCTCGGCCAGGTGCAAGACGTAGAACTGAAGGCGCGTGACGGCGAAACGCTTTACGCCCGGCTGACCAAGCCGCCGGACTTCAATCCGGCGACGAAGTATCCCGTCATCGTTTACGTTTATGGCGGCCCGCACGTTCAGATGGTCAGGGACGAGTGGTCAACGCCCGGATTGCTCGATGACCTTTTCGCGCAGGAGGGTTTTCTGGTCTGGACGCTCGACAACCACGGCTCCTGGGGGCGCGGGCACAAGTGGGAGTCGGCCATCTTCGAGCACATGGGCCGGCCCGAGCTCGAAGACCAGTTGACGGGGATTGATTATCTTAAATCGCTGCCCTACGTGGACGCCAGCCGCATCGGCATTCGCGGCTGGTCTTACGGCGGGTACATGACGCTCTACTCGCTTACGCACGCGCCGGACGTTTTCAAGTGCGGCGCGGCGGGAGGCCCGGTGACCGACTGGAAGTTCTACGACAGCATCTATACCGAGCGCTACATGCGCACGCCGGCGGAAAATCCCGAGGGCTACCGCGAGGCTTCGCCGCTCGAAGCCGCCGCCAACCTGCGCGCCAAAGTCCTGCTGATCCATGGAGCCGAAGACGACAACGTCCACATGCAAAATACTATGAATTTCATTAATGCCTTAGTGAATGATGGCAAGCCGTTTGCGCTCTACATTCAGCCCGGGCAAAAGCACGGCTTTACAGGGCTCACGGTGACGACCTATCTGAACCGGCGGCTGCTCGAATTCTTTAAGCGCAACCTCTGACGCTGTCGGCGCCAGTCATTTTGCCTTCCGCGCCTCAAGTTCTTCCAGCGTTCGCGGCCAGTCCTGCTTCAGCAGGCGGGAGAGCGAGCGGTCAGCCAGCAGCCGGCCGTCCGTCTGGCAACGCGGGCAGTAATTGGTCTCATTGTCGGCGTAGCGAATGCGTTGCACCGGGGCGCCGCACCGCGGGCAGGGCTTGCCGTACTTTCCATGCACCGCCATGCCTTCCCGAAACGCCGTGACCTTTTCGGGGAATTCGCCCTTCGCTTCGTTTCGGAGCTCGTCCGTCCATTCGATCAGGCACTTGCGCGTCGCCTCGAAAAGGCGTGCGATTTCTTCGCCACTCAAGCGTTCGGTCAACGCAATCGGTGACAGCTTGGCGCGGTGCAGGATTTCGTCCGAATACGCGTTGCCGATCCCGCTGAACAGACGCGGGTTGGTGAGCGCCCGCTTGAGGGTGTGATTCGCAGCAGTCAGCCGCGCGGCAAACGTTTCCAGGCCGGCCTTTAAGACTTCGATTCCGCCCGGATCCAAGGCCGCGAGCGCTTCTGAACCTTGCACGAAATGAAGCGAGGCGCGCTTCTTCGTGCCCGACTCCGTCAGCGTCAAACTGCCGGTCTCGAAATCGAAAGCAGCGAGAGTTCTCTTGGGGACGAGCTTGGCGCCGGGCGCCTGCCAGTGCAGCCGTCCCGCAATCATCAAGTGCAGAACCAGCCAGTAATCCTCGTCCAGGCCGACGGCGATGCGTTTTCCCACGCGGTGCAATTCACGCACCGTTTTGCCCGCCGCGGCTTCGATCGGAGGGCTTACGGTCCGGAGCAAGAATGGGCTGGCCAGGCGAATGCGCGCGAGTTTCTGCCCGAGGATACGGACTTCCAGGGCTTCGATGTAAACCACGATGTCGGGCAGTTCCGGCACGGCCCAGAATCTTCGCATTTTGAAGAGCTCTGCGCAAACGTCGGCAGAAAGGTGGACAAGCCCGTCTGCGAGTTTTCCCGGGCGCCGCTTTCGGCATTCTGCTCCCGTGGCAATGGACATACCAACCCGGCATGAATTCGACTATAATGAGCTTCGCACTCGATGCAGCTCAGGGCCGGCACACAACTTGGTCCCTATGAAGTCCTTTCGCCGCTGGGAGCGGGCGGGATGGGCGAGGTGTATCGCGCACGCGATTCGCGCCTCGGCCGCGAGGTTGCGCTCAAGGTGCTGGGGGGAAGCCGGGCCCGGGACCGCGAGGCCCTGGAGCGGTTTGAGCGCGAGGCGCGCGCAGCTTCAGCCCTGAATCACCCCAACATCGTAACCATCTACGACATCGGCCGGGCGCAATGCGGATCCGAGTCCATTGCTTACATTGCGATGGAACTGGTCGAGGGGCAGAGTCTCCGTCAGATTATTTCCGAGGGTCCGCTGGAGATGGAGCGGCTCCTGGACATTGCCACCCAGACGGTTCGCGCGCTGGCGGCGGCGCACCAGAAAGGCATCGTTCACCGTGACCTCAAGCCTGAGAACATCATGCTGACGCGGCCGCCCGGCGGCCAGGGCAATTTGGTGAAGATTTTGGATTTTGGTCTCGCCAAGCTGGAATCGGGCGCTTCCGGCAGCGCGGAATCCTCTGCGGCCACGACGTCGCCGCTGGTGACGGGCACAGGCGTCATCATGGGGACCGCTGCCTACATGTCTCCCGAACAGGCAAGCGGGCGGCCCGCCGATTTTCGCTCCGATCAGTTTTCCTTGGGCGTAGTGCTCTACGAAATGGCCACCGGCCGCCGCGCTTTTGGCGGAGGGAGCGCCGTGGAGACGCTGGCCGCCATCCTGCGCGACGAGCCGGAGACGATCAGCCAACTGAATCCCGGGATTCCGCTCCCTCTGCAATGGGCCATCAAGCGTTGTCTGGCCAAGAATCCTGCCGGTCGCTACGCTTCGACGCTGGATTTGGCCTCGGACCTCGCCATCGTGCGGGACAACCTGGGAGCGCCGGCCCCGGAAACCGCCTCGACCCCGCTTCACAATTTGCCCGTTCAACGCACGCCCTTGATCGGGCGCGACGGGGAACTGGAGGCAGTGAAGCAGCTCCTGATGAGGGACGAAGTTCGCCTGGTCGTTTTGACGGGCCCGGGTGGAACGGGGAAGACGCGGCTCGCCATCCAGGTCGCCGAGGAAGTCGCGCAAAATTTTGGTGGGGGCGTCTATTTCATCTCTTTGTCATCGGTCTCCGAGGCAAATCTCGTTGGCCCCACTGTGGCCCAAGCATTGGGGGTCCGCGAAGCAGGCGAGAAACCGCTCTTGGAAATGCTGAGGGATCACTTCCGGCAATCGCACCGTTCGCCCACGCTCCTGATCCTGGATAACTTCGAGCACGTGCTGGGCGCGGTGCCGTTAGTGGCGGAACTTCTGGAAGGCCTGCCGGCCACCAAGATTCTCGTAACCAGCCGCTCGCTGCTGCGCCTGTACGGAGAGCACGAGTTCAGCGTCCCTCCATTGTCCTTGCCGGATCTGGAACGTCTGCCGGATGTCGAAACCCTGGCAAAGACTCCGGCAGTGTCTCTTTTCCTCCAGCGTGCCGCGGCGCTCAAGCCTAGTTTCACGCTGACCCAGGCGAACATGCGGGCGGTGGCGGAAATCTGCGCCCACTTAGACGGCCTGCCCCTGGCTATCGAACTTGCGGCGGCCCGAATCAAGTTGCTTTCTCCCTCGGCTATGCTGGCGCGTCTTCAGAGCCGGCTGCAATGGCTCACGGGCGGGGCGCGGGACCTGCCCGAACGGCAGAAGACCCTACGAGCCACTCTCGACTGGAGTTATGAGCTGCTTCAGCCGGCCGAGCAAAAGCTGTTTCGCAGAATGTCGGTATTCGTTTCAGGCTGCACGCTGGAAGCCGCGGAGGCCGTCTCGAACGCGAAAAACGATTTGGACGAGGACGTCCTGGATGCCATCGCGTCGCTCGTGGACAAGAGCCTGCTTCTGCAAAGTGAGCAGGAGGGAGGCGAGGCGCGCTTTCGAATGCTTGAAACGATTCGCGAATATGCTTTGGAACGTCTCGCTTCGAGCGGGGACGAGAAAGTGGCGCGGCGCGCCCACGCGGCTTATTGCCTGATTCTGGCTGAGGAAGGTGGCGCGCAGTTGACGGGCCCCCAGCGCCAGTCTTGGCTGAACCGGTTTGACCTCGAGCAGGAGAACTTTCGCGCCGCCCTCGACTGGCTCACGCGCACGGGGAATGCCGAATGGGGTCTGCGACTCGCCAGCGCGCTCCACCTTTACTGGATGGGCCACGCGAGCCCGGTCGAAGGACGGAACTGTTTGTGCGCGCTCCTCGACCTTCCGGCCAAGCCGAGCAAGGCCGAAGCAACCGCTCGATCTTCCGCCCGGCAGGTTGCCGCAAAGAAGCTGAGGGCGAACGCCCTTGCGGCTCTTTCCAGCATGGCCCTTGAGCAGGGGGACTTCCCACTTGCGCGGACCACGTTGGAGGAGGCCCTGGCCATTTATCGTGAACTGGACCACCTGCCGGGCGTCGTCATGGCGTTGAACCACCTTGCGGCGGTTGAACGCAATGAGGGCAACTATGCTGCGGCGCGCTCGCTGGTTATAGAGGCCACACGGATTTGGCAGGAGGCGGGCGATCTAGTTTCGGTCGCGCACGCTACAAGCAACCTGGCCGATTTGGCCAGGTCCGAGGGAGATTACGCGGCTGCCCTCTCCCTGCATCAGGAATGCCTCTCGATTTACAGCCGCTTGGGCGACCGAACCGGCATGGCCTGGTCGCTCGATCATCAGGGCGATCTGGCGCTTGAGCAAGGCGACTTGGGGCGGGCGCGCTCACTTTACCAGCAAGCGCTGGAGATCTTCCGGGACGTCGGCGCCAAGGGCGGCATCGCCCGCGCCCTCACGGACCTGGGCAATCTGGCCTGTAGCGAAGGCGCCTACGACAAGGCCCAGGAACTCTATGCGGAAACGCTGACTCTGTTTTCCGAGCTGGGTGAGACTCGGGACATTACCCGCGTGCTGGAAGGCATCGCCTGCGCCACGGCCGATTGCGGCAAGTGGGAGCGCGCTCTGCGCCTGGCGGGAGCGGCGGCGGAATTGCGACAGGGCTTCGGGACACCTCTCCCTCCTTCCGCCAAGGCGAACCTGGAGAAGAGGCTGGAGGCCGCGCGTGCACGGCTGAGCAGCGGCGCCGCCGCCAAGGCATGGATGGAGGGTTCGCGGATGACGCCGCAGGCGGCCATTGATTACGCACTGGCTGAACGCGCCGGGTGAAAAAGTACGATCTACTCCCCGTCCGCAGCGTCCAGCAACTGGCGCACCGCCGAAATGCGATTCGCCGGCAGGCCGATCATTTTAGCGTGCTTCAATATGGTTTCTTCATCAGGAGCAAGGTAAACGCAATAGACCTTGTTGTCGGTGATGTAACTGTGCAGCCACTGGATCTGCGGTCCCAGCTCCCTTAGGACTTTCACGGACCGCCGTGCGGTCTCGTGCAATTCGGCTTCGGTCAAGTTCCCCGCGCCGGGAATCTCCCGCTCGATGACGAACTTCGGCATGAATGGCTCCTTTGCCCCAGTCTGACTTGGACTTTACCATAACGTTTCCATGTCACCCGCGTCAACTGGGAACGCTCTGTCGGCCAGAAGCCGTCTCTTCAACCCTGGATGTGAAGTGCTTCTCGTTTGATAGGGACAATTCCCATCGGGCACGGATTAGACTATAATTGCTTCCGCCTTTTCATGCCTCTTAAGACGGGCGTCAAACTCGGGCCGTACGAAATCGTTTCGCCGCTGGGTGCGGGCGGGATGGGCGAGGTGTATCGGGCTCGCGACTCGCGCCTGGAACGCGACGTGGCGGTGAAAGTGCTGCCCGCTTCCTTTTCGAGCGACGCCGAGCGCTTGCGCCGATTCGAGCAGGAAGCGCGCGCCGTGGCGGCGCTCAATCATCCCAACATTCTGGCCGTTTACGATATCGGAACACACGAGGGCGCGCCGTACCTTGTCTCCGAGCTCTTGGAAGGGGAGACGCTGCGCGAACGTTTGGGTGGAGGCGCTCTGCCTGCGCGCAAGGTGATTGATTACGCCGTCCAGGCCGCGCATGGACTTGGCGCGGCGCACGAAAAGGGAATCGTCCACCGCGACCTGAAGCCGGAGAACCTTTTCGTCACCAAAGACGGCCGCTTGAAGATCCTGGATTTCGGGCTGGCCAAGCTCACCCAGACCGAGGCTGCGGCCGACTCTGCATCGCTCGCGCCAACCACGCCCAGCATGACCGACCCGGGAATTGTGCTCGGCACCGTCGGCTACATGTCTCCCGAACAGGTGCGAGGCAAGCCCGCCGACCAGCGCTCGGATATTTTTTCCCTGGGCGCGATTTTGTACGAAATGCTCACCGGCCAGCGCGCCTTCCGTCGCGATTCGAGCATCGAGACGCTGAACGCCATCCTGAAAGAAGAGCCGCCGGAGCTTTCAACCAGTGCGGCGAATATTTCACCCGCGCTCGAAAGAGCCGTCAACCACTGCCTGGAGAAAAGCCCCGAGCAACGCTTCCAGTCGGCCAGCGACCTGGCGTTCAATCTGGAAGCGATTTCGGGCATCTCCACCACGTCGCAAGCGCAGAAGACGATCCCTGTCGAAGCGTCGAGAAAATGGTTGTGGCTGGCGGTTGGGGCAGTTTTGCTTCTTGCATCTTACGCCGCAGTCTTTTTTCTGGGCAAACAGACTGCCAGTTTCAGCTCGCCCAGTTTCCAGCGGCTGGCCTTTCGCCGCGGAACGGTCTCGCGCGCGCGCTTCACTTCCGACGGGCAGACCATCCTTTACGGCGCATCGTTTGGCGCGAACCCGCTCCATTTGTTTTCAACCCGCCCCGACAGCCCGGAATCTCGCTCGGCCGGGCTGCCGGACAAGATTGAATTGCTGGCAATTTCTTCCACTGGCGAGCTGGCTGTTTTGCTGAACGCGAAACCCTACGCTGACTTCAGTGAGACGGGGACCCTGGCACGGGTTCCGCTGGCTGGCGGAGCGCCGCGCGAGATTCTGGACAAGGTGAATTGGGCCGACTGGGGCCCGGACGGAAAGCAACTGGCCGTCGTCCATGCAGTGGACTCGAAAGACACGCTGGAGTTTCCTCTCGGCAAGGTGCTTTACCAGACGCAGGGTTGGATTGGCGACCCGCGCGTCTCTCCGGACGGGAGCATGGTCGCGTTCCTGGACCATCCTATGCACAACGACGACGAGGGAACCGTTGCGGTTGTTGACCTTGCAGGCAAGAAGAAGACGCTGACCAAGAACTGGATCAGCCTTCGAGGACTTGCCTGGTCGCCGTCCGGCAAGGAAATCTGGTTCACGGCCAGCTCATTTGGGGCCAACCGAGCTCTCTACGGCGTCACACTTTCCGGAAAAGTTCGACTGGTTTATCGCGTGGACGGCTCGCTGCACGTGATGGACACGGCTCCCTCCGGGCGCGTGCTGCTGGTGGACGAAAACGAACGGTATGAAATGATGGGTCGTGGCGCTGCCCAGAAGGAGGATCGAGACCTCTCCTGGTTTGACTGGTCGCTCGTCCAAGATCTTTCCTCAGACGGCAAATGGGCGCTCTTCACGGAAGGCGGCGAAGGCGGAGGGCCTTCCTATTCAGTTTACATGCGCGACGTGGACGGTTCGCCCGCGGTCAAGCTGGGAGACGGGGGCGCCATGGCGATTTCGCCGGACGGCAAGTGGGTTCTTTCCGGCGACCCGCACAAGCTGCCCGAGCAGATCGTGCTGCTGCCCACCGGCGCCGGCGAGCCGCGGCAATTAACCCACGATTCCATCAACCATTCGGGTGCGGGATGGTTCCCCGACGGAAAGAGAATGATTTTTCTGGGCGGTGAGGCAGGTCACGGGCCTCGGCTCTACGTCCAGGACCTGGACGGTGGCAGCCCGCGCGCCATCACCCCGGAAGGGTTCATTTCCACGATCCATGCCGTTTCGCCGGACGGTAAGCTGGTGTACGCTCGAAACATCTCCAACGGCCAATGGGTGAGCTTTTCTGTGGATGGCGGCAAACCGCAACCGATTCCCGGCACTGACAAAAAGGACTCCATCATTCAGTGGACGCCGGACGGGAAATGGCTTTATGTGGCCGAGTACGGAAACCCCGCCAAGATTTTCCGGCTCGACATTGCCACGGGGAAGCGAGAGCCCTGGAAAGAATTGGTACCCTCCGACCCCGCAGGGGTGGGAGGAATTGGTCCGATTCACGTCACCCCCGACGGCAAGTCCTATGTCTATTCTCTTTATCGCGACCTCACCGACCTTTATCTCGTCCAAGGCCTCAAGTAGCTTCCATTTCACACCAGGACGAAATTCAGGCGGATCCCAAGCCGTCCGCGTGTCCATCCGTCGGCGCAGAGAAAAGAATTTGCGCGGCCGGTTTTCGGCAGAGATATAATGCCCGGCGCGAACTCATGAACCGATTTCGTCTAAGCGCTAAGTCCAGACAGGTGTGGTCCAAAAGCCGCACCAAGCTCTTGAGGGGAGAGGAGTGAAACGATGTCTTCAAACAAGCTGATGAACCGCAGGGATTTTATGCGCCGTTCCGGAGCCGCGGCGGCGGGAACGGTGGCACTTCGCCACAATGGCAAGGTGATTTGGCAAGCTGACCCGGGGCCCGCGATGCCCGCGCCCAGCGACCGCGTGCGCGTGGGGGTGCTGGGCATCGGGGCGCGAGCGCAGCAAGATGCCTACAGTTTTACCGTGACCCCGGGGGTGGAGCTAATCGCCGCGGCCGACGTTTACAAGGACCGGTTGACCCGTGCCAAGGAGTTATTCGGCGAGAAACTCGAGACCACGGGGGACTATCGCCAGATTCTCGACCGCAAGGATATTGACGCCGTCCTGATCGGCTCGCCCGACCACTGGCACAAGAAGATGCTGATTGACGCCATGGACGCGGGCAAGGACGTCTATTGTGAAAAGCCCATGACGCTCAAAATCGAAGAAGGCTTCGACACCATGGACGCCGCCAAGCGCACCAACCGCATCACCCAGATCGGCAGCCAGTGGGTGGACTCCCCCCTCATCGAAATGGCCAAGAAATGGATCGAAGACGGCCGCTGCGGCGACATCTCTCAAGTCAAGGCCTGGGAGAACCGCAACACGCCCGCCGGTGCGTGGTTCTACCCCATCCCGCCCGATTGCAACGACGAGCAACTGGATTGGAAAGGCTGGCTGGGCTCGGCGCCTTATCATCCTTTCGACCCCAGGCGCTATTGCCGCTGGCGCGGCTACTGGGACTATTCCGGCGGGCTTCAAACCGACCTCGTGGTGCATCACCTCAACACGCTGCACTACATGACGGACCGCGTCGCGCCCGAAAGCGCCATCACCTACGGCGGCAGCTACCGCTGGAAGAAGGAATTTCCCGAGTTCGAAGTGCCGGACGTGGTGAACACGCTCTTCGAGTATCCGGGTTTTCCCTTCAACGTCTCCTTGACGCTCAATTCCTCAGCCGAAGGCTTCGGCGCTTACTTCATGGGAACCAAGGGGACGATCCAGGTGAGCGAAGTCCAGATGACTTTCTACCAGGAAAACCCGCTGGACGATTACGGCTGGGTGGTCGCCGCGTGGCCGCAGAAGTTGCAGGATGAATTCGTCAAAGAGCGCAACATCGTGGGAATCAACCAGCCCTACCCGAAAGGTTCGTGCACGGCGCCGCTGGTACGAGCACTACGACATCATCGGCGACCCCACGGACCTGCACGTCAAGGCATTTGTCGAATCGGTGCGCTCGCGCAAGCCGACCAAGGAGACCGTCGTCGAGGGACACAACGCGGCGCTCGGCGCGCATTTAGC
>JAHEKS010000064.1 GCA_024638215.1 Acidobacteriota bacterium
TTCCAGTTGCCGCAGCCGCCGGGCCTCACTCACCTCTAAGCCCCCGTACTTCCCCTTCCACTTGTAAAACGTCGCGCTGCTGATCCCGTGCTGCCGGCAAATCTCCGCCGTCTTGATCCCCGCTTCCGCCTGCTTCAACACACCGATGATCTGCTCCTCCGTGTACCGGCTCTGCCTCATTTCGGGTCCTCCTTGGGCTTTTATACCCCGGAGAACTCTCATTTACACTGGTACAGTTTTCGGGGGGCAGGTCAGTTCGCCAAAACTCCGGCCGAGTTTGATATAAGATAGCTGCCATCGTATCAGCAGCATTCTGGTATAAGTGCTGGTCATGCCTCGATACAGTAGGCTCTGGTTTGGAACGCTAATTCGACTCTTTCGTACGCATCGCAGTCTCCTTCTCGAAAATCTGGCCTTACGCCAACAGCTGGCTGTGCTGAAGCGGCGCCATCCGCGACCCAGCCTCGGCATCTTCGACAGGCTCTTCTGGGTAGTTGCCCGGGGAGTCTGGTCTGGTTGGAGGCAATGCCTCCTCATCGTCACGCCCGAAACCGTGGTCCGCTGGCACCGAGCTGGTTTCCGTCTGTATTGGACGTGGGTTTCGAGAGTCAGGAGACATCTTGGGAGAAAGCAGATATCGCCGGAGTTGCGGCAGCTGATCTTCCGCATGGTCACCGAGAACCCGACCTGGGGTGCACCTCGCATCCACGGCGGACTGCTCATGCCGGGTTTCGATGTTTCCGAAAGGACAATCTCCCGATGGATCAAACGAGCGCCTAGGACTCCTGATCCCGCCAGGCGGTGGCTCGCCTTTCTTCGAAATCACCGCGAGGCCATCGCCGCCATGGATTTCTTTACAGTCCCGACGGTCACCTTCCGCGTGCTCTACTGCTTTTTCGTTATCAGCCACGATCGTCGGCGCCTCCTGCACTTCAATGTCACCCGGCATCCGACGAGCCCGTGGATTGTCCAGCAATTGCGGGAGGCGTTTCCATTCGAGTCGGCGCCCAGATATCTAATCTTCGACCGAGATGCGAAATACGGGTTGGAGGTCCCAGCGGCCGTTCGATCCCTGAAGATGAACCCGGTACGGACCTCCTTCGAGAGTCCCTGGCAAAATGGTGTGGCGGAGCGTTGGGTCGAAAGCTGCCGACGAGATCTACGGGATCAGATTATTGCGATGAATGAACGGCATCTCAAACGTCTGCTCTCGGAGTACGTCCGCTACTATCACGAGGACCGCACGCATCTTGGACTCGGGAAGGGAACACCGAACTGTAGAAGTCGCGCTGTAGCCTCGGGTCGTGTCCTCTCTCATGAGCGACTGGGAGGGCTGCATCATCGTTACGATCGAGTTGCCTGAGCCAGGCATCGAGTTCTTAGACTGTATGCCCGAACCCCATCCTCTATCTATGTATGTGGCGGACTCGCTTTTAGGCTGCGATCCCAAAGGAGCTGCGCATCGGTGCAGGATTCGTGCTTCAATTCGCGGGTCGCACTTCAAACGTTCCCGATGCAAGTCACGCCATTTTCGGTGCGGATGAGATATTGGCGAGGGACAGGGCCATGGTTCCTCCAGAAGATCAAATACTGGATTTCCATGGGCTTTTGAGAATGTCCTACAATGGATTTACAACGTGGCGTAACTAGTTGATAATGAAGGGCTGGCGGAGAGGGTGGGATTCGAACCCACGTGCCCGCTTTTGGCAGGCAAGACGCTTTCGAGGCGCCCCCGTTATGACCGCTTCGGTACCTCTCCGACAAATCGATCCAACGATTTATTAAACCATCGGTTCATCGGCCCGTTGGGGGCATGGCTTCACCCGAAACTCCTTCGATGGCTCGATGTCCCGATCGCACGATCACTCGAACTTCTTGCGCCGCGCTTGAAAAAACTCGCGCAGCACGCTGGCGCATTCCTCCTTCAAAACTCCGCTTACGACCTCAGCGTGGTGGTTGAGCTTCGGATGGTTGAGGACCCTGAGGGCCGACCCGCTTGCGCCGGCTTTCGGATCGCGGGCTCCGAAAACCACCTGCTTGAGCCGGGCATGGACGATCGCCCCCGCGCACATCGCGCAGGGTTCAATTGTAACATACAGGCTGCACTCGTTCAGGCGGTAGTTGCCCAGCTTGCGCGCGGCACGGCGCAATGCCAGGATTTCCGCGTGGGCCGTGGGATCGCGCATCGCGATGGGGCGGTTGTGCGCCCGCGCGATAATCCGGCCCTCGCGGATCACCACGGCTCCCACCGGGACTTCCTCTTCCCGCGCCGCCCGGCTGGCTTCACGCAAAGCCACGCGCATGAAACGCTGGTCCTCTCTCGCTTGCCCGGATTTGCGTGCCGGCTCGTGCATCGCCCTATCGTAGCACTCTCATGCTGCGGAACGGTATTTGCCCCTTGGATTCACTCGGGCAAAACGTCCCGGGTGCAGTTTTGAGTTGCGCCCGTGCGGCTGCAGGTGTACTAATCGCTCTACCTTGGAAAAGAGGAGGCCTGCATCATGAAACGACGCGACTTCATACGCCATGCAGCCTTGGGCCTTGGCGCCACAGCGCTGGCTGCGCGCTGGCCGGCAGAACTGCGCGCCAATCCCTACGGAATGCCCATCGGTATTCAACTCTACACGGTGCGCGATGAGATGGCCAAAGACGCTCCCGGCACGCTCAAGCAGATTGCCGCCATCGGTTACAAGGAAGTTGAGGTTGACGGCTTTTACGGGACGAGCCCAGCGGACCTGCGCGCGCTGCTCAAGTCGTTGGGCCTTACTGCCCCCGCCGGACATTACAGTCTCCAGCAGGTCAAAACGGACTGGCCAAAGCACATTGACGAAGCCCGCGAAGCGGGGCTCAAGTACATGGTCAACGCCTATCTCCAGCCGGATGAGCGGAAGACGTTCGATGATTACAAACAGGTGGTGGAAATCTTCAACAAGGCGGGCGAGCAGACCGAGAAGGCCGGCATCCAATTCTGCTACCACAACCACAATTTTGAGTTCCAGAAATACGGGGCGACTATTCCCTTCGACTTTATGCTGAAGAATCTTGACCCCAAACTGGTCAAGATCGAAATGGACGTCTTCTGGCTGGTCCATGCGGGCCAGGACCCCGTCGCTTATTTCGAGAAATATCCGGGGCGCTTCCCGCTGCTTCACATCAAAGACCTGGCGCCGGGGCATCCGCCGACGGATCAGCTCGACGCCAAGATGGGCCTGTTCACGGAAGTCGGCCGCGGGACAATCGATTGGAAGCGGGTTTTCAAGGCAGCGCCCAAGGGCGGGTTGAAACACTTCTTCGTGGAGCAGGACCTCTGCGAGCGGCCGCCACTCGAAAGCGCGCGCATCAGCTACGATTATTTGAAGAACCTGACCGTCTAGGACTTGTCCGGCGGCGGTTCGGAACTGAAGCGGGGTTTCGATCTTCTGTCATTCGGCTTGAGGGCGGGAGCGAGCACTTCCGCCAGCCGGGCGCGGAAGGCGTCTTCGGAATCGTTCAGGACTTTTTCACTGGCCTCCTGCAGCTTGACCTTTACCATTTCCAGGGTTTCCTGGGCCAGCGCCGTCAATTGCGCCGCGGAATCCTCAGTCAACCTCTCCGTGACGTAAGACAGCTTGTTTTGCGCTTCCTGCATAACCTGAATTTGAGAGGTCGCGGTCCCTTCTTCCAGTTGTTTCCGGGCCCGCTCCAGCAAGGCTTCGAAATCCAGGCGAAACTTGTTTAGACCCTCGCCGGCGAGCCCTTCGACCTGCCTGGCGAAAGCCTCGGCGGATGCTCGGGTTGCCGCGTCGATTTTGCCGGAGTGCGCATCGAACTGGGCCGTGGCCTTGGCCTGCGACTGCGCCAGACGTTTTTCCTCCTTCTCGGAGATCGCGCTTCGTACTCGCGCCGCCAAGTCTGCCGAGTGCTCCTCCGCCAGTTTTGCGAGGTGTTCTTCAAGCTTTTGGCTGCTCTGGTCCTGGACGCCCTGCGCGCGCTTTTGGAGCTGATTGCGGAACTCCTGCAACCCCGATGTCGCCGCGGCGTTCATGGATTCGGCCGTGCTGGTGGCCATGGCCATCAGTTGCCGGCGCGCTTCCCCTGCGAGGTCTTTCCAGCAGGTCTTCAGATCGTCTCTTAACGACTGGCGAGCCGCCGCCATTTGTTCACGGAGCTCGCTGGCCTGCGCCTCTTTCTGTTCTTGCCCCATACGGCGGCCTTCCTCAGCGGCGGCCTCCGCGCTCTTCTCCCGGGATTCCCGCATCAGGCTCTGCAGACTCTCTTTCAAGGCGGCGGTCAACGTTTCCGCCTGCGCCTTCAGTTGTGTTTCCGCCTCGCTTCGGGAGGATTCCAGCACCGAAGCGGCTTCCTGCTGCAGGCGGTTGCGCGCTTCGGCGGCGAAATCCGCCACGGCCGTCTCCTGTTCCTTCTGGATTCGCTCGCTCAGGTCCTCGGTGGCGGATTCGAGCCCCTGCCAGGCGGCGTCTTGAATGTTCTGCCGGCACTTTTCGACCTCGGCACTGGCAGCTTCCCGCAGGTCGGCCAGGCCGGCCGTCTGAGCCTCCACCTGCGTCCGCATCAGTTGGAGCCGGCTCTCCAGCGCCAGGACATGCTCCTCCAGGGCTCGCCTGGCATTTTCCGCATTCGCTTCCTGGCGAGCCGCGGCATCGCGAAGGCCGGATTCAGTTTGCAGCCCGATTTGCTGGCTGAGGTTCTGAAGGCTCTGCTGGTAAGCCTTTGTTTGTTGAGAGGCAATCCCTTCGGCTTGGCGGGCGAATCGCTGGACCATCTGCTCGAATTCGGCCGCGAATTGTGCCGGCAAAGCCACCGTGCTGGGAGGCGATGGCGCGGCCTTCGCCGCGGGCGGCGCTGCATGATTGGTCTTGCTCGCCACCGGTGTCGGGGGCGGCTTGGGTGGGGCCACCGGCGGCGCTGCCGGCTGGGGCGGGGACTCGGCCTGCGGCTGAGCGGGCATTTCGATCTTCTTTCCGCCTGCTCCAACAGGCGCTCCCTCCTGCCAATCCTCGGGAGGGAATTGGATGCCCCAGATGTTCTCCGCTTTGAAAAGCTGGATTCCTGTCTCGAAGGAAGTCCGCGGCGGGCGCTTGTCGCCCACCCACACCACGACCGCGCGCGCCGTCAGCCCCAGCGCCCGGTTCTCAATTTCGACCTCGGCGCCGAGCGCCATCTGGTGAACGGTCACGATCTTTGCGCCGTGCTTGTTGACGATGATCGTTCGGGTATCTTCCTTGAACGTGTTGCCTGCCGCGTCTTTTCCCGAGAGGGTGACGGGGATGGCGATGGCCAGACGTGTGCTTCGCCGCGACGCCGCTCCGACGCTCTCCGCGCTCTCCGTGTTGGTGGGAGACGACATTGGTGGATGATTATACGGCTTTGGTTAACCTATCTCAAGCACTAGTATGTTCAGTTGGGCTTGCGCAGAAAAGTGACTGGACGGACAGACCTGCTCCAGGCGCACCGAAATCAGCCAAATCCTCCTCAAGTGTTCGTCGCAACACCGGCCGGCAGGAGCTGCCCCTTTTCCAGGTGCCGGGTGACGGTCGCGTGCCGGGCCGCGCGCGGGTCGTGCGTCACCATGATGATGGTCTTCTTGAAATCGCGGTTCAGGCGGCTGAGGATATCGAGCACTTCTTCGGCGGAATGGGCGTCCAGGTCGCCGGTGGGCTCGTCGGCGACCACGAGCGTCGGGTCAGTGACAATAGCGCGCGCCACCGCCACGCGCTGTTCCTGGCCGCCTGAAAGCTGGCGCGGATAATGGCTGACGCGTTCCTCCAGTCCCACCAGCTTCAGCGCCGTCAAGACGTGATCCTTGCGTTCCTGGGCTGAGAGCTTGGTGAGGAGCAGCGGCAGCTCGACGTTTTCGAAAGCGGTCAGCACCGGAATCAGATTAAAGGTTTGAAAAACAAAGCCCACGTGGACGTTGCGCCACGCCGCCAGGCGGTCTTCGCTCAGCGCGGTGACGTTCTCGCCCAGCACGCGCACTTCGCCCGAGCTGGGCTGGTCAATCCCCGCAATGATGTTCAGCAAGGTCGTCTTGCCCGAGCCCGACGGGCCCATCAGGCACAGGAATTCGCCGTCGGCGACCACCAGGTTGATGTCCTCGAGCGCCGTCACGGGAATCGTGTCGCGATGGAAGACTTTGTTGAGATTCTTGATTCGGACCACCGGTTCTGGCATGGCGCTTTCCTTTCTAGGGGCGGCGGCCACCGCCGCGGAGACTCGAAATCGGAACTTAGCCCTGGTTTTTCACCTTCACGCGCTGGCCGGAGGCTAGCCCGTCCGGGCCGGCGACAACCACTTGGTCGTTGGGACCGACGCCGTCCACCACTTCCACGCGGTCGCCGAGATCGCGTCCCAACTGCACATCGTGCAGGCGGACGTGCGAGCCGTCGAGCACGAATACGGAAGTCTTTCCATCTCTTTCAATCACCGCGCTGTGCGGGATGGAAAGCGTTTCGCTTGCCGCGCCGGACTTCTCCTTTTCCGGAGCGAGGAAGGAAACGTGACCGTTCATCTCCGGCCGCAGGTAGCTGTCAGGATTCAGAATCTTGACCTTCACCTGAATGGTGGCTTTTTGCCGGTTGGCTTCGGGCGAGATTTCCGCCACCACGCCCTTGTAAACGCGGTCAGGATAGGCGTCGGCGGTTACCGCGCACTGCTGGTGGGGCGAGATGCGGGGGAAATCGTTCTGGTTGATGTCGAGCTCGACCTGGAGATCGTTCAAGTCGGCCAGGCTGACGACCGACGTCTTGACGCCGCCCGTCCCGCCCAGGCTCATGTTGCTGACCAGTTCGCCCATCTCGATGTTGCGTTCGAGCACCGTGCCCGAGATCGGCGCGCGGATGAAGGTGGCGTCTTCGAGGGTCTGGGCATAAGCGACGCTGGCGCGCGCCTGTTCCACCTGGGCGCGGCCGTAGTTGATGTCCTCAATGCGCGGGCCGATTTTCACCAGTTGATAGTTTTGGCGCGCGTTGGCCAGGCGCGCTTTCGCCATGTCGCACTGCGCCTGGGCGTTATCCAACTGCGATTGAGAGACAACCTTCTGGGCAAACAGCTCGCGCGTTCGCTTCAGAGTCAACTGGGCGTTCTTATAATCGGCCTGCGCCTGCTCAACCGCGGCCTTCGAGGCGAGGATTTCCTGCGGCCGCGAGCCCGCCTCGAGTTCCTTCAGCTTGGCATCCGCCGCCAAGAGGTTCGCCTTCGCCTGGTTCAATTGCGCCACGTATTCGGTGTCATCCAGGCGGACGAGCACCTGGCCCTGCTTGACCTTGTCGCCTTTTTCGACGCCCACCCAGACGACCTTGCCCACCACTTTCGAGCTGACCTCGATGGTGTGGTGCGCGACGATGTAGCCGCCCGCGGTCAGCGTCACGGGCCCGGTTGCGCCGCCCTGCTCGATGGTGGGCCGCGCGACCGTCACCACCGGCGCGTTGGCGTAGACCCAGGAAACTGTCAGCGCGACTGCGCCGACAAGCACCAGGGCGGCCACGGCATAGAGAATCGGACGCAGGCGCGACTTCTTCTCCGGCCCCAGCGGCCCCTTTTGCGAGCGGTCAATCTTCAGGAAACTCAAATCTTTGTCTTGCGCATCAGCGGTTGCCATAACCCGTCTCACTTCTTTCCGTGGCCTGCGGGCGGCCGCGGGCTAGATGGACCTCAACGAGGTCACGATATTTTCGTGCGCGGCGCGCCAGGCGGGAAAGAGGCCCCCGACCAGCCCCATGCAAACCGAAAAAACCACTCCCGTCACCAAGAGCGCGGGCGTGGCGCGGAAATTGAACGTCAGCTCGCTGAAGGTGGCGAAGTTTGTCGTGCCGGTGGTCACGAGGTTGATCGGCAGTGCCAGGGCGCATCCCACAATTCCTCCCAACGCCGCGATCAGCACCGATTCGATAATGAAAGAGACCATAATACTCCAGCGCGAATAGCCGAGCACGCGCAGGGTGCCGATCTCCTTAGTGCGCCGCGCCACCGCCGCGTACATCGTGTTCATGGCGGCAAAGGAGGCGCCCACCGCCATCAGGATGGCGATGAAGATGCCGAAGGCCTGGATGGGCCGCGCCGTGGACGTCTGGCTTTCGTAGTAGGCGCGCTCCGTCTGCGGCTTCAGGTGCAGGCGGCGGTCGTTCGAGATCTGGTCGCTGAGCCGCGCCACGGCCGCCTTGTCGGTGGCGCGAACGATCACATCGGAATAACTTTCGCGGTCGAAATCCTGCGCCAGCTCGTTCACGTCCGCCCAGATTTCCGAGTTGTAGGCGGAATTGCCGGCGGTGAAAATGCCCACCACCGTCCAGTAGCCCTTGGCGAATTTCAGCTTGTCGCCCAGGCCGCAGTTCTGGAAGCGCTCGGAGATGCGCTTGCTCACGACAACCTCGCGCAACCCCGTCTGGAAGTAGCGCCCGGCGACGATTTCGAAATCGGGGCGCAGTTCCCGCCCGTCCGGTCCCACGCCGCGGATGGTGACGTTCGAGCCCGCCGCCTGGCCGCGCTTCGGCATGTTGACCAGCACCAGAACTTCGGGCGAAACCAGCGGCTCGCCCTTCGAGTCCTTGGCGATGCCGTCCAGGTACTTGATGACCTGCAGCGAATCGCGGCTGACGAAGCTGACCGTCTCGGACTGCGAGCCTTCGCGCATGATCAGCACGTTGAGCGGCTCGCCCGTGCTCGCCAGCGACGACCGCAAGCCTTCCGCCAGCGCCATCAGCACCACGAACACCGCCACCGTCAGCGTGATGCTGAAGGCGGTCATCAAAGTCGTTGTCCGCCGCACCACCAGGTTGCGGAAGTTGTATTTCAGCGGTATCGCCATTTTCTGTTTTCCCTCGCCATCGTTCCCGGTCGAGTAGCGCCGGCCTTCAGGCCGGCTGCTGATCAAGATTGCCGGGCTAAAGCCCGGCGCTACGGCCCGGCGCTACATTTACCCCACGTACCGCAGCGCCTCGGCGATCGAGATGCGCGAGGCGCGCAGGGCGGGGAAGAGCGCGCTCACCAAACCCACCGCCGCCGCGATGCCCAGGCACCCGAGCACGGTTGCCATCGGAACGCTGAAATCTGCCAGGAAGAAGCCCTGGTTGGCGATGAAACCCACTCCGGTATAGAACACCATCGCCAAGGCCAATCCCACGAGGGCGCTGACCGCCGAAGCGGCATAGCGGACGCCTTTGAGCAGCCCATGCGAGGACGTTCCGGCGAAAAGCGACCACATTCCCAGTCCGAAGACCGCCGCGCTTCCCAACGCAAACGGCAGGCCCATGGCCCGGCCGAGATTGTGCGTGGCCACGATATACGCATACGCGAACTTGGCGCCCACCGCGCCCAGAATGCCTCCCAGAAGCGCAATCACCACCGACTCGCCCGCGAGCAGCATGAGAATCGTGTTGCGGCGGAAGCCCAGCGTCTTCAGAACGGCCACCTCGCCCGTGCGCTCGCGGATGGACATGGCCATGGTGTTTCCCACCACGAAGAGAATGGTGAAAATCACGCAGCCGGAAATCGCCGTCAGCAGCAGCTTGACGTTCCCGAGCATGGAAACGAAGCTCAGCGCAAACGCCTGCTCGGTATCGGTCTTGGTTTCGAAGGCGGTGTTGCGGAACATGGCGTCAATCGCATCCTGCACCCGCTGGACGTCCGCGGCGCTCGCTACTTTGACGGCGTAGGTTCCGATGGTGTTGAGGCCGCCGATCTGCTGCTGCATGGCTTGGTCCAGATAATCGTAGTGGAAGTAGAGGGCGTGTTCCTGCGATGCGTCATCGGGATCTCGATAGACGGCGCGGATCGTCAGCTCGGGGTCGAAGTTGGGGAAAATCGTGCCCTTCAGCGTGATGCGGTCGCCGATTTTCCAGTGGTAAGTTTCCATCAATCCTTCGCCCACCAGCGCGGCGGTGCGCTCGCTTTTCCAGGCGGCCAACTGCTCGGGAGGAATCTTGTAGTCGTCGTAAACCTCGGCCAACTGGTCGGTGTTGACGGCGAAGTTCGCGAAGAAATTGCTCGGGTCCTTGTATTGGCCTCCGAACCATTGCGTTCCCACCACCGCCTGGACGCCGGGCAGGGCGGCGATCTTCTGGCGATAGGAGATCGGCAGCGGCTGGGTGATGCCGGTGGCGCGGTGGACGATCAGGCGCAGGTGGGAATTCCCGCTCCCGCTGCCGACGCGGTAAATGCTGGCCAGCACCGCCTGCAGCGTCGAGATCAGGAAAATGCAGACCGCGATGCTGGAAATCGTCAGCACCGTGCGGCGGCTATTGCGCAACGCGTTCTTCAATATCAATCGGAACAGATGCATGGTCACCGCCTGCTCTGAATCCCCGGCTGTAGCGGCGGCGTCCTCGCCGCCGTCATATCGTGTGGCGGTGAGAAAATCGCCGCCACTAGAGACTACGATCCTTCAGCGCCTGGCGTTCACCGTGTTGGATACCAGGCCCACTCGGCCGCCCGGCCCATGTTGCCCTGCGGGGCGAGAGCGTGGCGAAGCCCCTCTTTGGCGCGAAAAATCAGCGTGGCAACGTTCGAGCGCGTCAGCCCCAGGTTTTGGGCGATTTCGTGATAGCCCAATTCTCCCCAGTACCTGAGGAGGAGCGGCTGGCGATAATGCTCCGGCAACGCCGCCAGCGCTTCGCTCACCACGCGGCTTTCCTCCTGTCGCAGAACCTGGTCGAGGGGGGAACGCTCGCGCGCCGTGGTCCGTTGCGTTTCCGCGCCCCCGCTGAGAAGAATTCGCCGCTCCGAACGGCGCCTCCGCAACAGGTCAATGCAATAGTTGCCCGTGACGCGCGTGAGCCAGGGCGCAAAAGGTTGGGCTTTGTCGTAGGTCGCGAGCGCCGCGGGCAGGCGCAGAAAAATCTCGCTCGCCGCGTCCTCGGCCTCTTCGATCGAGCCCAGCAGGTACCGGCACAGGCGCAGGACCCGCGGATGATGCTGGGCGTAGAGGTCGCTCAGCAGTGCGCGGTCGGTTGCGGCCAAGGGGACCGTCATTTCTTCACCTCCGCCGGCTGCTGCGCGATGGCGCGAATCCCCGCCAGCGAAAACTTCGTAATGTGGTCGGCGATCGCGGCGATCACCTCGGGGGTGAATTCCAAGCGGGGAAGCAACCGCTTCACCACGGGACCAAAATAGCCCACGATCTGGGTTTGCACGCTCCCGACACAGGCGCCGACGCGCCAGTCGTCGGGGGGCAGGCCAGTCAGCTCGGCGATCAGCTTTCCCACGCGGTCGGAGTTGGGCCGGATGACCTCGTCAATGAAAAGATCGAGCCCGGGAGAGGGTTCGGTCATTTCGCGGCCCATCAGTTTCCCTCGCCAGGAGTCTTTCTGGTCCTCCGACGCCAGCACGTGCCGCAGGTAGGTGTGAATGTATTTGCGTAGCCTCTCTTCCGGGGGCGTCCCGGGCGGCGCCGAGTGAGCTTCCTGCTGCCAGCGCTTGCTGTCCTCAATGATTGCCTGGATGAGCTCTTTGTAGAGCCCCCATTTGTCGTGGAAATAGTAATTGACGGCAGCCACGTTGGCTTGGGCGGCGGCGCAGATGTCGCGGATCGTCACGTGATTGTAGCCGCGTTCGGCAAAGAACTGGGCGGCGGCATCGAGAACTCTCTGGCGTGTTTCCTGGTCGTCTTTGCGCGGTGGTTGTGCTTCGTTAGTCGACATATTGTCCTTAAACAACTGCTGCAAACACATGTATAAAACAAGTGTTTTACCTTGTCAAGGGATTTTTTCCTTCCCGGTCAAATATGTGTAGAACAAGCAGGGGAAAGCCGGTTTGCACTTAGCCGCTGGAGCGCAAGGCGTCCGCGATCGGGGCGCGAGCCGCGCGCCAAGCGGACCATCCCGAAGCTGCCAGACCGATGAGGAGCGAGAGACCCACGCAAAACGCCAGTCCCGCGGGCCGCATGCGAAGGTCGGTCCAGATCATCGGCCCGAGTTTGGTCATGGCCAGGGAATCGTAGAGAATCTTTGCGCCGCCCACGCCGACCGCGGCGCCCAGCAAGGTGAGCGCAACAGACTCGCCGACGAAGAGCTCGATAATCTGCCGGCTGCGAAAACCCAGCGTGCGCAGGATGGCCGCTTCGGGAATGCGCTCGCGGATGGACATGGCCATGGTGTTGGCGACGATCAACAGAATCGCGAACGTCACCGCCAAGCCGATGATCACCACCAGCGCGCGCACATTTCCCAGCATGGAGATGAATCCCAGGAGAAAGGTGCCTTCCGATTCGGTCTTGGTTTCGAACTCGGTGTTGCGGAACATGGCGTCAATGGCCTGGCCGACGCGCGAGGCGATTTCCGGCTTCTCCACACGCACCCAGAAGAGGCCCGTCAAGTTCGGGCGGCCGCGCGTTTCGTTCCAGTAATCGTAGTGGAAATAGAACTGGTCCTCGGGTCCGCCGGAGTAAATCCCGCGCAGCGTGAAGTCCACGGGCTTGCCGAACGAACTGTTGAGCAGCGTGATGCGGTCGCCGATTTTCCACCCGAATCGGTTGGCAACTTCCCGGCCCGCCACCGCCGCGGTGCGCTCGCTCTGGAAAGCGGCGAGCTGGTCCGGCGGGATTCGTTCCACGTTAACTACCTTGAAAACATTCTCAGGATCGATGCCAAACGCCGCGAAAGTGTTCTGCGGCTCCTTCCAATAGCCTCCTGCCCAGAGCATGGTTGAGCAGGCCACGACGCCCGGCACTTGCCGGATGCGGTCGCCGTAACGCTCCGGGAGCGGCATCGTCAGGCCTACCGAGCGGCGAACCATCAGGCGGGGGCTCGTGTCCGCGCCGCGATAAGCCTCACCCATGGCGGAATAAACCACAGCCAGCGAGGCCAGCAGAAACAATGAGACCGCCACGCCCGACCAGGTGAGAAACGCCCGGCGTTTGTTGCGCAGAAGGTTCTTGATGATGAGGCGGATCATGCGAGCACCTTTAGGAAGCTATGACCCAGGAAAGGGCACACGGCTCATCGAACTGGCGTGAGCCGCGCCATGGCTAAGCCAGCACGACCGCTGCCAAACGACTTTCCGTCCGTGCTCATCCGACAAACCGCAGGGCTCTTGCGATGTTCGCCCGCGACGCTCGGTAGGCCGGCCAGCCTGAAGCCGCAACACCGATCAGCAGGGCGACGACAGAACTCAACAAGAGAGTGTCAGGGCGCATTCTCAAATCAATGTAGATCATGCCTTGAAGCTGCGTGATGTTGAGAATTCGAAAAAGCGTGTAGGCGGCCACGCAGCCGAGCAGCCCTCCTGCCACACTCAGTATGACTGACTCGCTGACGAAAAGTTGAATGATCTGGCGCGGCCTGAATCCCAGGCTGCGCATCACGGCGGCTTCCGGAATTCTTTCGCGAACCGAGAGGGCCATGGTATTCGCGACAATCAACAACACGGCGAAGATGACCGCGCTCCCGATCAGGAGAACGGCGCCACGAACATTGCCCAGCGCCGTGATGAAGGTCATCAACGCGACCGGCTCAAGTTGGGTCAGGGTCGACGCCGGCGAGTTGCGAAACATGCCGTCAATGGCGTTCTCGATGGGCTGGATGGATTCGGGACTGTTCGCGCGGATCCAGAAAACCTCGGCGCGATTGAGCCTGCCGACCATCTCATTAAAATAATCCCAGTGGAAAAAGAGCTGGTTTTCGTCGCTTCCCGTGTAGGTGCCGCGCAGCGTCAGCTCCGGCTGAATCCCATAAATACTGCCGAGCAGCGTAATGCGGTCACCGAGCTTCCATCCGTACTTGTCTGCCAAACGCTTGCCGACGACGGCGCCCGTCCGATCGCGCTTAAACGCTGCCACCTCGCTGGAAGGGATCTTGACTTCCGAGAACACATCGAAGAGCCTGTCCGCCTCGACGGCATAGTTGGCGAAGGAATTCGAGCGGTCGCGGTAATAGGCGCCAATCCAGTTCATCGGCGTGACCGCGGCGACGCCCGGCACCCTCTGGATTCTTTGCAGGTAACTTACCGGCAGCAGAAGGTTCATGCCCGGATGGCGCATGGTGACCAGGCGCAGCCGCGATTCGCCGGTCGCCGGAGCGCGCCCCATCGCGCGGTAGACCAGCCCGAGCGAGGCCAGCAGGAAAATTGAAACCGCAACGCTCGAGCTGGTCAGGATCGCGCGCCGTCTGTTCCGCAAGAGGTTCTTCACCAATAGGCGCAGCATCAGAAGATTCTCATCCAATCGTAATGCCGCGTGGGAGCGAGCGCAACCTTTTCATCGGCCGGCCATCATCGTGCCCAATCTACACACTGGACTTGATGTCACGTTTCCGACGTTTTGGTTGGAATCTTGCAGCCAAGGTGTAAACTTCCCTGGCAAAGGACGCCAGGCGTAAACTCTGCGTCAAAGGAGGCAGAAGAGTGGACAGGTCAAAGCAGTCGCGCGCCAACCCAAAGCGCACATCCACAGAAGGCCGTGAGAACAGCGGGCTCCCGCGACGTGATGCGCTGAAGTCACTGATTGCCGGTTTCTCGGCTGTTCCGATTCTGACAGGAACGTTCCTGCGCGGCCAGCAGAACGAGTCCGGAGTTGATGAGCCCTCCCGCGCCGGCAACCTGCACCACCAGTCGTTTGACAGCGGCTGGCGTTTTTATCGCGGCGACGTTGCGGGGGCAGAGGCCGCAGAATTCGACGACCGGGCGTGGCGTCGGCTTGATCTTCCCCACGATTGGAGCGTCGAGGCGCTTCCGGCCACGCCCGAGGCGAACGGCGAAGGAGCCGTGTGGGGCGGCATTGACGTTCCTTTGCGGATCGGTCCGTTTGACATGTACCAGAGTGAAGGGAAACGCGACACCGGCTGGGTTGTGGGAGGCACGGGTTGGTATCGCAAAAAGTTCACGGCCGAGGACGTGCGCGAGGGCAGCCAGACTGAAATTGTGTTTGACGGTGTCTACATGAACAGCGATGTCTGGCTGAATGGCCATCATTTGGGAAACCACCCTTACGGCTACACCAGCTTTGCGTACGACCTGACCCCCTACCTGAGGCGCGAAGGAGAAAACGTCCTGGCGGTCCGGGTGCGGAATGCCGGACGCAACAGCCGCTGGTACTCCGGCTCGGGGATCTATCGCCATGTCTGGCTCCACGTCACGGGACCAGTGCGCGTTCCGCTGTGGGGACTGTTCGTCACCACACCGGAAGTCTCCGAGCAGGCTGCCGCCGTGAAATTTGCGGTGAGAGTAGAGAACCGAGAGAAATCGGCGCGGGAAGTGACGGTTCGGGTCCGGCTGCTGGATGCGAAGAATATCGCTGCGGGAAGCCACGAAGCCACGCAACGGGTGGAAGCGGGCGGGCAGGCTGAGGTTGAACAGACGATCGCCCTTTCGGCGCCGGCGTTGTGGTCGCCTGCAACGCCGAATCTCTATCGCGCGGAACTCGAGCTGATCTCCGGCGGGGCAACCCTTGATACCACCACAATTTCATTCGGCATTCGCAAGGTTGAAGTGGATGCGGAGCACGGCCTTCGCATCAACGATGAAGTGGTGAAGCTCCGAGGCGGTTGCATGCATCATGCCAACGGGCTGCTGGGCTCGGCCGCGATTGACCGCGCCGAGCAGCGCCGGGTTGAGTTGATGAAGGCTCACGGCTTCAACGCCATCCGGTGCGCCCATAACCCGCCCTCGCCGGCGTTTCTGGATGCGTGCGACCGGCTGGGCATGGTGGTGATTGACGAAGCGTTTGACCAGTGGTCCGTCCAGAAGAATTCCCAGGATTATCACCTTTATTTCAAGGACTGGTGGCGCCGCGATATTGATTCCATGGTGTTGCGCGACCGCAATCACCCCAGCGTCGTCTTCTGGAGCATCGGCAATGAAATTCCTGAGCGCGCCGAACCTTTGGGCGTTTCGGAAGCCAAAGAGATTGTTGAGGAAATCCACCGGCTGGATAATACCCGTCTTATCACTGCTGCCGTCAATCCCTCCCGCCACGGGGCCGAACTTGCTCCTTGGGCCGACAGCGACCCGGCGTTCAAGTATCTGAATGTGGGCGGCTACAACTATCAGTGGAACCAGTATGAAAAGGACCATGAGCGCCTTCCCGGCAGGATCATGATGGGGACGGAGTCCTTTCCGCTCCAGGCTTTTGAGAACTGGCAGATGGTGGAGAAGCACCCGTACGTTCTGGGCGACTTTGTCTGGACGGGAATGGACTATCTGGGCGAGTCCGGAATTGGAAATGCCCAGCTGAATCCCTACGGCCCGCGACGGCAAGAGGCCGCGCCGCAAGGCGAATTCGGCGGGCTGTCCCTGGCCTCTTTTGCGCTGATTTTCGCGGACTACCCGTGGTTCAACGCCTACTGCGGCGATATTGATCTGATCGGCGAGGCCAAGCCTCAGTTGTTTTACAGGCGGGTGCTATGGGGCGCCAGCAAGTTGGAGATGGCCGTCCAACGGCCCATCCCTGAGGGACGCGAACAACTGATCAGCGCCTGGGGCTGGGCGGACGAGTTGAAAAGCTGGACGTGGCCGCGGTACGAAGGAACACCCATCACCGTGCGCGTTTATTCCAAAGGGGATCAGGTTCGTCTGTTGCTGAACGGTCGCGAGATCGGAGTGAAACCGGTGTCGACCGAAAGCAAATTCACCGCGGAATTCGAGGTGCCCTACGCCGCAGGCGAGTTGAAAGCGGTAGCCTTTCAAAATGGCAGCCCCATCGCCGAGCTTGCTTACAAGACAGCGGGCAAACCTGCAAAACTGCGGCTGAGGGCCGACCGGCCATCCATCCGGCCGGACCGCAACGATCTCGCTTACGTAACAATGGAAGTTCTGGACGCAGCCGGCAAGCTGGTGCCGGACGCGACAGTGCCCGTCACCTTTGAAATCAGTGGCGCAGGAGAGCTGGCAGCAACCGGTACGGCCAATCCCAAAGACGTCCAAAGTTTCCGCCAGGCAGTCACGGCCACTTACCACGGCAAGTGCCTGGCGATTGTCAGACCAACCGGGGCGGCCGGAAGGATCACGCTGCTGGCGCAATCGAAGGGACTCGAGCCCGCCAAGCTTGTGCTGAATGTGGGATGATCTCAAGGTTAAGATCTCGGACCCTTAGCGCCATCGACACGGATGACGCCGGGCAGTCTTATCCGCTGAACCAACGGTCTCCCACCCGCAATCGTTTTCGTGTTAGAATTCGGTGTTTGGTTTGGGCCGTTAGCTCAATTGGTAGAGCAACTGACTCTTAATCAGTAGGTTGGGGGTTCGATTCCCTCACGGCTCACCATCCAACCCCTTAGTTAACAAGGACTTCCGCAGTTGCCCCATTTTGGTGCATTTCCGACTGTGGGGACTTTTGTGGGGACCCTGAATGCTTTTCGTGCAAAGCGAATACCTGTTCAACGTTGAACCGCTCCAATTTTCGAAGAGCCTCTTGTTTGTGCTCCGGTGTCGGGTGAACGTACCGCATCGTGATCGAAATGTTGGAGTGCCCCATGAGTTCTTTCAGTGTCGCGAGGTCCACTCCCGCCATTGCCGACCTTGACCCGAACGTGTGCCGAAGATCGTAGAGCCTAAAACGAGACTTGAGCTTTGCTCCTTTCAAAGCATCCTCATGAGCCTTCTGGATCGTCGTCATCGGCATGTGCGGGTCCCTACGATGCGGGAAAAGCCAACCATGCTTCGCCTTTCGCATTCTCCGCTTTAGGACACATAGAGCCGTGTCAGTGAGCGGAATGTTGCGCCGGGCGAAGACTGTCTTTCCCTTGGGGACGAAGAGATAGCGCCGGTCCAAGTGAACATTTTCCTTGCGGAGAGTGAAAACCTCTTCCGGTCGCATCCCTGTCTCAAGGATTAGAGTCGCGATGTCCTTGAGCAACGGATTGGCTTTCTTCAGGTATTTTTCTTGTTCCTCTTGAGAAACTACCCGCATGAAACCGGGACCTTCGGAAAGGAACTTCACACCCTTTACAGGATTGCGTGCGATGTGTCCTTGACGAATGGCGAAATTCGACATGTAACGAAGAGCCGCCAAGTCCCGGTTAGTTGACGCGGGCGAAACCTTCTCCGCCCGAATCATCTTGAATTTCTCCACGTGTGCCGTGGTGATTCCATCAAGTGGGAGTTTCCCGAGGAAAGCAATCAGGGCTTTGGAACTCACCCGGTAGTACGTGTGCGTGCGCGGGTGAGCTTCGTGCTGTCTTTCCGACCAGGGCAGAAATTCGTTTTTCACAAAGTCCTCGAATTTCGGAGAGGGACCGCGATGCACAATTCCTGCCCGGCCTTCTGCCAACTCAGCCCTACGGATGGATTCCGCATCCGTGGCCGCGTTCTTGTTGGTGAGTCCGGTTGATTCCCGATAACGAATCCCTCGAAACCAGAATTCATACCAGTAGACACCACCTCTCTTGAAAACGCTCATTTCCGTCTCCTCTCGTGTGGATCGGAGACAGAAACCCTGCAACGCTCCAAGTAGGCTTGTACCTCAGCGGGATCATACCGCACCGCCCGGCCAATCTTCAAATACGGAATCCCGCGCCTCTGAGAGCGCCACTGCGCGAGCGTGTCCAAGGACAGGCCCGTGATTTCGGCCACGCTCTCGGGTGTAAGCAAATCGGGAATGATTATGCTTGCCATTTCAGACTCCCCATGGCCCTGGATTTGGCTGAGGGCCTTGCGGGGGTTGTGCGCCGCCAGCGCTGCCGGTTTTTTTGTTCAAGGCGTCTAAAACCAAGAAAACGACGATGACCCCGGCAACAATCAAAACCGCACCTACTACAGTAATTTTCATTTCGCTCACTCCCACTTAACGATTGCATCGCAGTCTTTTTGCGGGCATCGGAATCCCTTCAGACTACCGTCAAACATGCTTGTCTCAATCAAGCCCGGTTCGATCCAAAACTTTGACCCGCACTCCGGGCACTTCAGCCGATAGCGTTCTTCCATGCCGCTTAGCTTTTCCCAGAGGTTCTCTTGGCTGGCCCGGTCAACCATTCTCCCGAAGGCCGCGATTCCGGCGGGTCCCCTGACGAAAACCTGAATCCCGCACGGGTCGCACGTTATGTACGGCTTATCCTTTTTGGTTTGGCGCACCTCGCGCGGCTCCATACAAACCGGGCAAGGGAAAACGCGTTTTCCATTTTGGCTTGGCATCGCGAGAACTCTTTCCGCACAATTAGGCCGGACTTCCGGCCTTGAAATTCAATAATACCCTTGATTTAAGGCCGTTCTAATTTAAGTCAGACACGAGGGCCAAAAAAGGGAAAGAAACTTTCCGCATAATTAGACGCCGTGTGCCGGCAATTTCCCGTATAATTCAGGTCTAGTTGTCGGGAAGGTTCCGCAAAAATGGGAAAACGCAAAAAGGGGCTAAAAAAGCCCCAAAAATCTCTTGACACATCTTTGCCAAAACGAAAGCGAGGGCGACCCGGCGTTCGAGCCTCTGAAATAGGCGGCAGAAGTCATCACTACCGCCTCATCTTCGAGCAAATCTGGGATGTTGTGGGGAGTGCCTTGCTAAAGGCAAAGACTGAAGAGGACGTGAACCGAGCATTCGAACCAAGGCCCGTCTATCAGCGTGAGTTTGAAAGAATCGCATCACTGATTCTGCAAGTCTTGCACGATCCCAAGTTCCCTAAAAGGCCGGAACCTCAAAGGAACTTTCTGGCCGACTCTCTGGCAGGGAGAGGATGGATTAGCCCGCGCCGGTCCCGTGATATTTGCCTGCAAGAGCGCAACAAAAAAGAGGACCATTTAATCCGCCGGGAATACTACGTTGAATGCACCTGCGGGTATAAAGGACCTGCACTTGACGGTGGCTGTCGAAAATGTGGGGCGGGGAAATTTTCTCATCCCATTCTGCATTTTGATTGGCAATAATCTCAGACCCTCTCCAATCTACCGTGCCCCTACGTAACTTACGTACGTAACGTTACCCGCGCTTAGATTGTTTATAATTCGCACAATTCCTTTGATTGTGTTGCGAGAAAGTCAAGCGCCGCGAGTGGGGGGACTCTTCGCAGGCATCCGTTGCGGTTACGCGGCGGGGCGCCTCGCGCGCGCCCGCCCGTGGCCGCTATGGTTTGCCGGGAACCGGAGCTGAGATACACTCCAGCCGAGGTTGACCATGCGGGCGACATGCTATGGTTTGCCGGGAACCGGAGCTGAGATACACTATCCACACCCACCGCCTCCGCCCACTGCTGGCTATGGTTTGCCGGGAACCGGAGCTGAGATACACTGATGCAAATGACGCGGTGCGTCACATCCGGCTATGGTTTGCCGGGAACCGGAGCTGAGATACACTCCGTGACCGTGTTA
>JAHEKS010000315.1 GCA_024638215.1 Acidobacteriota bacterium
GTCGATGTTTGCGTTGAACTGGTCCTCGGTGAAGTCTGAGACGCTGCTCAGCGGCGTTGGGATGAGTGTGCGTGGGTCCGCGGCAGCGTTCGGGGCCGCGCTTGGAATCGCCCAGTTCCCGTCCGGCAGCTTCGCCTGCAACATCGCTTGCGCGATTGGATCCAGGGTCACGCCGTAGTCCGCCGCCAGTGCGTCGAGCGTCGCCGTCGAGCGGTCGTTGGTCAGCCCCGCCGGCAGGTTGGCCAGCATCAGGCTGTTGGTCAACGAAGCCCCGTTGCGCTCGCGCGTCCCCTGATAGGAAGCGAAGAAAAACGTCTTGTCCTTGACGAGGGGCCCGCCCAACGTCCCTCCGAACTGGTTGCGCAGCAACTTGGGCCGCCGCTGTCCCGCACGGTTCAGGAACCAATCATTGGCGTTCAGAGCGTCGTTACGGTGGAATTCGTACAGGTTGCCGTGAAACTGGTCAGTGCCTGACTTGGTAACCACGGCCACGTTGCCGCCCGAGTTGCGTCCCTGCGTGGCGTCGTACAACGAGGTCTGCACGATGAATTCCTGGATCGCATCCGGGGCCGGGACGGAAAGGTTTCCTGTTCCGTTCGTCCCGGGGCTGTTGACCATGGTGCCGTCAATCACGACGTTGTTACTGGTCGTTCGTTGCCCGTTGACGTCAATGTTCGTGTCGCCTCGACCCAGTTCCGTGTTGTTGGAAAGGCTGGCGACGGTGCCCGGTGATAGCGCCAGCAATTGCTGGAAATTGCGCGTGGGCAGGGGCAACTGCCTGATTTGGGAATCACTGATCACGCGTCCCTCGGAAGAGGTCGCGGTGCTTACAAGCGGCGCCGCCGCCGTCACGTTGACCGTCTGCACTACGCCCGCGACGGTCAGTGTCGCGTCCGCAGTTGTGGTCGCGGTAATTTGCACGACAACGTTGTTCAGTTCCAGTTGCTTAAACCCCGTCGCCGTGACAACCGCATGGTAAACACCCGGCGGTAGTAGCACGAACCGATAGCGGCCGTCAGGCCCCGTCGCCGTCTCCCGCGTCACTCCCGCGTCGCTCGTGAGGACCACTTTGGCGTCGGATATTACCGCTCCCGTCGAGTCAGTCACCAAGCCAATGATCTGTCCCGTCGTCGCGGTCTGCGCTGCCGCCCACGACGCCATGCTCAGCAGCAGGGCCAGATTGATCGTGATGGCGATAATTCTGCGGTTCATTTGCTTTCCTCCATTCCCTCTTTGCCCCCGCCCTCTACTCCCACCGCGTAAATCTCGATGAGTTGGGCAATGGCCTGCTCCTCCGGAAGTCCGAGGTGTTGTTTGCCCCCGAAAAGTCTTTCCACCAGGTAGTACGTGAACAACTGTAGATAAATCGCCGAGAAAGCGAAGGACGGGTCTATCTTGCTCCGTTTCCGAGTTCGCAGCCTGGGCACCTTGCCGGTAACCGATGCGATATTGCGAGCCAAGTCGCGAAAACCGTGCGCAAAATGGCGGTTCCCGAACTCCACGACGTCGATGTACATCAGCCGCCAGTAGTCGGGGTTGTTGTACACAATCTCCCGCACCGCCCGCGCCAGCTTGCGCAGCCCCGCCTTGTCGACATCCTCCACAAGCGGGGTCAGCACCTTGCGCTGCAGCGACGCCATCCGCGCCTCGTAACGCTTGACGAGCCTGACGAAAAGCTCTTCCTTGTTCGCATAGTAGTTGTAGAGGTTGCCGAGCGAAACGCCGGCCGCTTCGGCGATCTCCCGCACCGAAGTCCCGTGGTAACCCTGCCGCGTGAAGACGCGCAGCGCCGCTTCTTCAATCTGTATTTGGTTGCGTTCGACGTGGGCCAGCTTCAGCTTCGGCATGGGAGCATAAAAAACGAACAGTCGTTTTTTATGTCATTCTTGTATCCCTCTTCTCTTTTTCTGTCAAGGGACATTTCGTCATCCTCGACTGAGACTATGGCCGATTGGCAGGGGCGCGTGTGGCTAGTCGTTTGTCGTTGAGCCACTGACGCCAGTTGTCTAAGCCTTGGCCGGTGGTGCAGGAAACTTCCAATATCTCTATCCCCGGATGGATGCGAAGAGCATTTTCACACGCGGTTGGAAGGCTGAAGGAAACGTAGGGCAGGAGGTCAATCTTGTTTATGATCAGAAGGGACGCCTTATAAAACGTTGCGGGATATTTGAGAGGCTTGTCATCGCCTTCCGCCGCGCTGAGAACCACGATCTTGGCCGCTTCGCCCAGGTCATAGCTGGTGGGGCAAACGAGGTTGCCCACGTTCTCGATGAGCAGGAGGTCAATCTCCTTCAAGCTCCAGTCGGCCAGCGCCCTCTGGACCATGCGGGCATCCAGATGGCAGGCGCCTCCGCTCGAGATTTGTCGAACCGGAAAACCGTAGCCAGCCAGGCGCCGCGCATCATTGTCGGTCTGGATGTCGCCGGTCAGAGTCGCCACCCGGGTCTCCCGAGGCAGGCCCTCCAGGGTGCGCTCCAACAGCGCGGTTTTCCCCGCTCCAGGGGAGCTGATGAAGTTCAAACACAGGATGCGGTGCGCCTGAAACATGGAGCGCAATTCCGCGGCGATCCGGTCGTTCTCGCTCAGAACCTTTTTCTCGAGTGGGACGCGAGTCATGGCTCTTCGACCTCCAGGTACGCTAATTCCAATTCATCTCCGCTGACGAGCTGCGTCTCACCGGCTCCGCAGACTGGACAGGAGACTTCATAGTCCACGACTTGAAAGGTAAGCGCGCAGCGCAGGCAGCGGTGCTGCCGCGGGCGGGGCTCGATTTCCAGGGCCAGAGGAGCCAAATCCGTTCCGTTGACCAGGGAATCGAAGCAGAAAGTGAGCGCGTCCGGATCAACGCCCGCCAATTCGCCGACGCGTACGCCCACTTTCACAACCCGGGTGCCGGAGCGGCGCTCTTTTTCGGCCCTCACCGTCTCCAAAATCGAGCTGGCGATACTCAATTCGTGCATGCGAAAGTCCATCCGCAGCGGCGGATTCGCGACCCGCGGCGCGGCGTCACTTCCCTGCCCGCATTTCAATTCACTCTATCAGAGTGGCCGCACAGTTTGCGAGGGAGAGGATGGTTCGTCGGGAGAAAGCCAGCTCTGGACGATGCCGCGCACCCGTTCCGCCGCCTCATCAACCCGGGCGGCGACCTCGGGCGACATTTCCGTCGAGAACGTCAGAGGGTCCGAGACCGGGATGGCCAACACGTACACTTCGCGGGGAAAGCCTAAACCGAGTGCGTGAGTAATCTCGCGGATTTCGGCAAGCCCGACGAAATGCGGACAGGGAGCCCGAACGTTGCCGACGGAATCCAGATCGAACTCTCGGATTTCAGCGGGGGCGAGGTCGTCGGGCAGGTAACTGTCCACCAGCAGGACCTTCTCCCGCCCGGCAAGCTCATCCAGAAGCGACAAACCGAAGAGTGAAGTCGTGCGAACCTCGACACCGCCCTGAAACTGTCCCTGCAGCCTTTCGGCGACGCGGATCCCCACTGCGTCGTCTGTCAGCAACTCGTTGCCGAGGCCTAGGACGAGAATGGTGGAAACGGGCAAAGATTCCCCACCCCCTCCTCTCGCGCTTATCTCTTCCGTAATGCCGCGATCGGCAGGCTTAATCACGCCGAATCTCCCGCAGCAGGTTGCCCCGGCTATCGCGAATGGAGACCTTGAGGGGCATCGAACCGGGCAGCGAGTGCGTGCTGCATCCAAGACAAGGATCGTAGGCGCGGAAGGCCATCTCAACCATGTTCAGCAAGCCGTCGTCCCGGGCGGTCGAGCCATCGAGCAGCGCCCGCGCGGCTTTGTCCACCGAAAGGGCGATGCGGGCGGCGTTGTTTTGCGTGGCGACGATGAGATTCGCTCGCGTGACCACTCCTGCGTTGTCGGTCTCGTAGTGATGGAAGAGGGTGCCGCGCGGCGCTTCTACCACTGCCATGCCGACTTTCGGCACGCAGGTAGGAATAGTTCGAACATTCGGGTCAACAATCTCGGGATCTTCCGCCAGCTCAAGGAAACGTTCCGCCGCGTAGATCATTTCCACCACCCGCGCCCAATGAAAAACCAGAGTATGGTGCACAGGCTTCCCGCCCAGGGTGGCGAAAAGCTTTTCGCAAGCCTCCTGAGCGCGGGGCGTGGCCAGCCCATCGGACGCGTTCAGTCGAGCCAAGGGGGCGACGCTGAAAACGCCCGACTCGGCGCCGTCGGCAAAACCTTTCCAGCCGATCTTTTTCAGATACGGAAACTTCATGTAGCTCCACGGCTCCACGTGTTCGGCAATGGATTCGAGATACTCCCGCGCCCCGAATTTCCCGAATTCCCTGCCCTGCGGATCGACGATGCGGATTCTACCGTCGTAGAAGTTGACACGGTTCTTCTCGTCCACCATCCCCATGTAATAGGTCCGGTGCGTGTACATTTCGGAGGTGATCGTATCCACGTAGGCTTTGTTTTGCAGAACCACTTGCTCAAAGGTGCTCAGCGTGAAAAGGGCGAAATCCAGGCTCTTCTTGGCGACTTCGACAAATCTGGACTGGTCGGATGGCGCCAGCGGCTTTGCGACGCCCCCCGGCAATCCAAAGACAGGATGGATGGGCTTGCCGCCCAGGTAGCCCATTAGCGCTCGCAATTCCTTGCGCATCTCAATAACGCGCTTGCCGACGTCCACGCCGACTCTGCCCAGCACTCCCAGGATGTTGCGCTCGCCTTTGGAAGCCTTCGGCCCCACAACGAAGTCGGGGCCTCCCAAAAAGTAGAAATGCAGCGCATGGTCTTCCAGCATGAAAATGCAGTACACCATCTCGCGCAGCTTTTGGGCGGCGGGCGGCGGCTCAACCTGGTATAAGTCGTCCAGCGCTTTGGTCGCGGCCATGTGATGCGCCGTGGGGCAGACGCCGCAAATGCGCGAAGTAATCTGCGGCATCTCTTCCGCGGGCCGTCCTACCACAAACTTTTCGAAGCCGCGCAACTCGGGGACCTGAAAATAGGCGCGGGCCACCTTGCCTGCGTCATCGAGGAAGACTTCAATCTTGCCGTGCCCCTCGAGCCGGGTGATGGGGTCAATGGTGATTCGCTGAGTCATAGCGCACCTCTAGGCCGCCTTGTGTTTTCGTCCGAGCAACGATGCCGGCACACCGTAGCGGTAGAACGTTCCGGCCGGGTCGGGCAAAGCTTCAAAAACCTGCGCGATGGCCTTTTCGTCGGCGGAATCTACAATGGAAGCAATGGCCGAAAG
>JAHEKS010000316.1 GCA_024638215.1 Acidobacteriota bacterium
CTTCGCGAGAATCTTCTTTGTCAATCTGGCCGCTGCCGGCGAGCCAGGTCAAATCAGCCCGCGCGTCTGGACGGTTGTGCCGCTGGTCCTGGCGTTCTTCTACGTCTTCTGGCGAATACGCGGGCAACCAGATGCAGCGTATGACTTCGACCGCGGCCTGCGAGTCGCTGAGGTCCACTGTTTCTTCGGAACGATCGCCTTTGCGGCCCTGATGCGCGCCGAGCTCGATGCGCAGTGGGTGGTAACAGGCTGGGCGGCGATGATTGTTCTTCTCCTTGCGCTGGCGCGGCAATGGAAGCTGAAGATTTTTCTCGCGCAAGGTGTTTTGCTCGGCGCCGCGGTTCTGGGACGCGGTGTGCTCTACAATTTCCTCGAACCCAGCTACTTCACCTCCGGCATCTGGTCCAGCCGGCCCGCTGCGATTGGAGTCACGGTCGGTTTGTTGTTCATCGGCTTGGTCTTCGCGTTTCCGCTTCGGTCCAAAGCGGAGGGCGTGGAGAGAGAGGCCAATGGAGTGGCGCAGACGCTGACCGCCTTCATTCGGCGACCCGAACAATTTCTCTTTTTCCTGGCCGTGCTGCTGCTGACGATTCTATTGACGCTCGATCTGCGGAGCGGCATGGTGACGCTCGCCTGGGGTGGGGAGGCGGTAGGGATTTTTCTGCTCGCGCTGGCCGTGGGCGAGCGCAGCTTCCGCCTGACCGGTCTCGGACTGCTCCTGCTTTGCGTCGGCAAAATCGTCCTTGTTGACGTGTGGGAGCTGCATGGCACTGACCGTTATCTGACCCTGATCGGGTTGGGCATGGCTCTGCTTCTGGTGTCGGCGCTCTATACGCGATACCGCGAAGCGATTCACAGGTATTTATGAAACGCTACGCTGCGCTCATCGTTATCGTCGCTCTGGGGATCGGGGCCCTGGTGGCAACTCAGATGCGGCGCGTGGGGACGCCGGTCAGTCCGGGGTCGCTCTTTCGCTGGCTCGCCGGCGCCCAACGCGAAGTGACCCGCGTCCCCGCCATGGCCACGCGAATGAGCGACAAGGAAGAAATCCGCATCGGCGATCAATTGGCATCAGAATACGGAATGGGTTTTCTCCGCGGCGAAAACGCTCAGAGTCGCGAGATTCAAGACTACGTAAGCCTGGTGGGCATGCGTGTGTCGGCCCGCGCACATCGCAAGCTGCCGTACAGATTCCATTACATCCCCGAGCGGAGTTTTATTAACGCCTTCGCTTTGCCGGGGGGCCATGTCTTTATCGGCGAAGGGTTGATCGCCTTGATGGACAGCGAGGATGAGCTGGCGGCGGTGTTGGGGCATGAAGTCGAGCACATTGACCATTACCATTGCGCGGAGCGTGTGCAGACGGAAGCGGCACTGCGAAACATGCCTCTGGGTGGCCTGGTGGCCATCCCGGTCGAAGTGTTTGAGGCGGGCTACACCAAAGACCAGGAGCTCGAAGCAGACCGGGACGGAACCCGGCTGGCAGTCATGGCCGGGTATTCGCCGTTCGGCGCGCTGCGGATGTTCGAGAATTTCGCGCGGCTGGAGCGCCAACAAAACACGCTGAGCCGCTCGCCGGGACAGGAAATGTCGAAGGTCGCGCTCGAGAGCTTGAAAGACTATTTCCGGTCGCACCCGCCCGCACAAGAAAGAATCAACCAGGTGCGTGAAATGATCACCGAAAACGGCTGGGGCAACCTGACGAGCGAGCGCCCCCTCAAGG
Source organism: Acidobacteriota bacterium (assembly GCA_024638215.1). Taxonomy (GTDB): domain Bacteria; phylum Acidobacteriota; class Terriglobia; order UBA7540; family UBA7540; genus JAHEKS01. Next base: position 1,724 of record JAHEKS010000316.1, read on the forward strand.
TTGCCGCGCTATTCCATCGTGCCCGGGAGAAACCAGCTTCCACGCAAAAACCCGGCAGGTAATGCTCCTCGGCATAAACCGCTGCAAGCTTGCCAGCCCGAAGGCGACAATCAGGTTTACAACCGTCGAAGGGCAACGCTACAATGGGTCTCGCGCGGATTTAACTTTCAGTTGCAGACCCAAGTTGCTCATGTCACATTCTCTCGCCATCTATCCCGGCTCTTTTGATCCGATTACGAACGGGCACCTCGATTTGATCAAGCGAGGCAGCCTGCTCTTCGACACGCTTATTGTGGCTATCCTGACTAATCTCGAAAAGGAGCCGCTCTTCACCGTGAGCGAGCGCGTGGACATGCTCCGCGAGGCCGTGGGTGGAATGCCCAATGTTTCCGTCGACACTTTCAGCGGACTGCTGGTAGAGTACGCGGAGCGCAAGAAGGCGCAGGCCATCCTGCGCGGCATTCGCGCCTTCTCCGATTACGAATATGAACTCCAGATGGCTCTCATGAACCGCAAGCTGGCGCCGGAGCTGGAGACGGTGTTTTTGATGCCGGCAGAAACGTACACGTATCTCAGCTCCCGGCTGGTGAAGGAAATTATCCGGCATGGGGGCTCGGTCGAGGGCCTGGTTCCCGAACCCGTCGAGGATCGCCTTCGCAAGAAGGTCTTTCCGCACCAATTCTGAAGGAGAACACCATGCAATTCTCCCAACGTATCTCCCGCATCTCGGTATCTTCGACCGCCGCGGTGATGATCAAGGCCGACAAGCTCAAAGCCGAGGGCGTCAACGTGGTGGATTTTGGAGCGGGCGAGCCGGACTTCCCCACGCCCGACAACATCCGCTGCGCCGCCATCGAGGCTCTGGAGAAGAGTTTTACCAAATACACTCCCACCGGTGGCACTCGCGACCTGAGAAAAGCGGTGGTGGAACGCCACGCCGCCGACTTCGGTTCCGACTACGCCGTGGAAGAGTGTCTGGTGACGGTGGGCGGCAAGCACGCGATCTTTGAAGCGGTCGCAGCCACCATCAATCACGGCGACGAGGTCATCCTCCCCGTGCCTTACTGGGTGTCGTTCCTCGACATCATCAATTACGCGGGCGGCAAGGCGGTACTGGCTGAGACGAGCGAGGTGGAAGGCTTCACCGTGCGCGTACAGGCGATCGAAAAGCTGATCACTCCGAAGACCAAGCTGATCATCGTGAACTCGCCCAACAATCCTACCGGCGCCGTTGTGCCGCCCGAAGAGATGGAAAAGCTTCTGTCCCTCGCGGTTCGCCACAACATTCAGCTGATGTCCGACGAATGCTATTGCCATTTCTTGTACGAAGGCGGAAAACCGTTTTCGATCGGAACTTCCAAGAATCGCGACAACCTCATCATTGTCGGCTCGCTCTCCAAGACGTATTCCATGACCGGCTGGCGGATCGGCTTTGTGCTGGGAAATTCCAAGCTCGTAGCCAACATGTTGAAGCTCCAAAGCCACTCGACCTCCAATCCCACTTCTTTCGCGCAGATGGGCGCGGTCGAGGCGCTGCGAGGCTCGCAGGATTCCGTCGCCATCATGCGCGACGAGTTCCAGCGCCGTCGTGATCGGATCGTGGCAGGCCTGAGGGCGATTCCCGGTGTCCAGTGCGGAATGCCGGAGGGCGCTTTCTACGTCTATCCCAACGTTGGAACGTTCCTCAAGAAAAACGGCGTCGAGAATACTCTCGCCCTTACGGAAAAACTCCTCGATGAAGCACGCGTGGCGGTGGTGCCCGGCGAGGCCTTCGGGACGCACAGCCACCTGCGTATCTCCTACGCAACCTCTCAAGAACAGATTGATGAAGGACTGCAGCGGTTGCGGGACTTCTTCACTAAATAATCAAAACTTCATGCCCAAACTCGACACGCCACTCCAACTGTCGCCTGTCATGAAGCCGAAGATTTGGGGGCGGCGCGACCTCTCTCCGCTTTTTCCCGGCGCCCAAGAACCTCTCGCCACGGACGAGCCGATGGGCGAGGCCTGGCTTACCGGCAACAACGCGCGCTTTTTGAATGGGCCTCCTGCCGGGATGACGCTGGCGGAAGCGGTGGAGAAGTTCGGACCTGAGCTTTGCGGCCGCGCCTGGCGCGAGCCTCGCTTCCCGATCCTCGCCAAGTACATCTTTACCAGCGGCTGGCTTTCCGTGCAGGTTCATCCCGACGACGCCTACGCGCGCGAGCACGACCCGGGCAGCCCCGGCAAGTGCGAGATGTGGTACGTCGTCCGCGCCGCCCGCGGCGCGAGACTGCTCCTCGGCGCCAAGCCCGGCGTGACCAAGGAAAAGTTGCGGGCCGCGTTTGAACGGGGCAAATCGCGCGAGATCCTTCAAAGCATTCGGCCCCGCGCTGGCGAGGCATTCTTGATTCAACCCGGCACCGTGCACGCTTTGGGGCCGCAACTCGTCTTGTTCGAGGCGGAGCAGAACTCTGACCTCACTTATCGCCTCGACGACTTCGGGCGGCTGGGGTTGGATGGGAAGCCCCGGCCGTTGCACCTTGAAAAGGGCATGGAGGTGGCCCAGATGAATGGCCGCTGGGAACATCGCCTGCCCAAATTTGCATTCGGCGAGCCTTACGGCTCGCGGCGGTACGTGGTGGCTTGCCGGCATTTTGCGGTGGAAGAGATTATGCTCAGGAAGCGGGTGACGTTTCACGGCTCGCCCGAACGCGTCGAGATTCTCGCGGTGCTCGAGGGCGAAGGCCGGGTGGAAACTTCGGCAGGATGGATGGGCTATCGAACCGGTGAAACCTGGCTGATCCCGCCCGCGACCAATCTGTATCGTCTGGTTCCGGGGGACAAGACGCGCCTGCTGAAAGCGTATGTGCCGGACCTCGAGAAAGATTTCCGGCGTCCGCTCGTCAAGCGCGGGAAGAACTCCAAACAAGTGGCCCGGGTTGTGTGCGCCTGAAGAACCGATGGCTGAGCGTCCTGACTTCAAACACGTCTACGCCGTCATTCTTGCCGGAGGAAGCGGCACACGGTTTTGGCCGCTGAGCCGGCGCAAACGGCCCAAGCAGCTTTTGACCCTGCTGGGGAAAACGACGCTGCTGGAAGAAACCGTCGCGCGCCTGCGCGGGCTGATTCCGCCCGGCCGCATGTATATCTTCACCAGCCAGGCGGTTCGCAGGCAGACCGCCCAGCTTTTGCCGCAAGTCCCTCCAGATCAGATCGTCGCCGAGCCTGCGTCGCGCAACACCGCGCCGACTCTGGGGCTGGCGGCTCACGAGATTCTCCGCCGCGACCCGGCGGGCGTGATGGTCGTGCTGCCTTCCGACCACGTCATTACCAAGCCTGATGTATTTCGTCGCGTTCTAAGGGCGGCGTGCGCGTGGGCGGCTACCGATGCCCGCTCCGTGGTGCTGGGCCTCAAGCCGACTCGTCCCGAAACGGGCTACGGTTACGTGAGGCGGGGGGCGCTGG
>JAHEKS010000065.1 GCA_024638215.1 Acidobacteriota bacterium
GGCAAGGGGTAGGCTTGCTCCGCTCAGTCGCCAGGAGGGCGGAGCAAGCATGGCCTCTAGGCTCGCACCAGTTCAGCCAAGGTCGCCACAATGCCGATCGGGCGAAACTGCCGGTTGTCAACCAGATTGGCCGATGTCCCGGAGGCTCGGGACCCCCGGGACGGTGTTCGAGCAGTTAGATCCTGATTGGTCGCGCGGTGTTTGCAGTTGCTTGACTTGAGACTGAAACTGACCCGTTGCTGCGACTCGCCTCCAGTTGCGCAAGATTCGGGCAGGGAATTCTCCGCAGTTAGGAATCCACTTCACCACCGCTGGTGCACGAGCTGGCGAATTTGCGAATCGTAAATTTCGCGGACTTTGGCCATTTGCGCTTCACTTAGCGCGGGGAGGTCGGCGGCGCGGACGTTCTCTTCAACCTGAGCGGGGCGCTTGGCGCCGGGAATCGCGCAGGTCACAGCGTCGAACATGAGAATCCAGCGCAGCGCCAGTTGCGCGAGCGATGCGCCGGCCGGAACCAGCGGCCGCAATTCTTCGACCGCTGCAAGACCCACTTCGTAATCCACGCCGGAAAAGGTTTCGCCACGATCAAACGCCTCGCCGTGCCGGTTGAAGTTGCGATGATCGTCCTTGGCGAACGTCGTGTCGCGCTTCATGCGCCCGGTCAGCATTCCGCTGGCCAGAGGCACGCGCGCCAGGATTCCCACGCGGCGGCGCTTGGCCTCCGGGAAAAACAATTCCGCCGGGCGCTGCCGGAACATGTTGAAGATGATCTGCACCGTCTCGACGCCGGGATACTCGATGGCTTTCAGCGTCTCTTCGATTTTTTCGACGCTCACGCCGTAGTGGCGCAGCTTGCCCGCTTCGGCTAGGCGGTCGAGCGCTTCAAAAACCTCCGGGCGGTAATAGACCTCGGTGGGCGGGCAGTGGAGTTGCAGCAGGTCCAAACTTTCCGCTTCCAGGCGCTTCAGGCTGTCTTCGACGAAACGCGTGAGGTTCGCCGCGTTGTAGCCGTCCGCCGTGTGGGGTGAAAGCTGCCGCCCGGCTTTGGTGGCCACGTAGATGGTTTCGCGGCGCTCTTTGCGCAGGCGCGCGATCAGCCGCTCGCTGCGCCCGTCGCCGTAGACGTCCGCCGTGTCAATGAAGTTCACTCCCAGGTCAATGGCGCGGTGCAGGGCGGCGAGCGATTCGCGCTCGTCCACCTGGCCCCACATCGAGCCAATCGCCCACGCGCCAAAACTGATTTCCGAAACTTTGAAGCCCGTCCGTCCCAGTTCGCGGTAATTCAATCGCACCTCCTGTCGAAGCGCGACCAGAATACTTGGCGCGCGCTCAAGCGTCCAGTTTCATTTTGTGCAGAAGGGCGGCGAATCGCGGGTCCTGCCGGATGGGATCAAGAAATGGGTAGGTCTTAATGGGTTCGATCATGCGGTCGGGCGCGTCAATGGCTCGTTCCAGCCACACGAAGGCTTCATCAACGTCACCAAGCCCGAGGTGGGTCCAGGCGAAACTTGTCGGGGGCACATACCGTTGGCGGGCCAGCCCGCGCAGCCGATCAAGCACCTCCTGAGCTTCGTGCGAGTGTCCACCCAGCCCCAGAGAAAGGCCTAGCCACCCCACCATCAGCGGTAACTCACCGGAAAGTTCGACCGCTTTTCGAAAGGCGGCGGCACTTTCCTCGAATCGATGCATCGCCAGGTAAACCTGGCCCAGGACAACATAAGTAACTAAATGCTCCGGCTCCAGATCCTGGAGGCGCAAGGCATGCTCCAGCGCCCGATCGCATTGACCCGCAAGGTAAAGCATGATCGCCAGCCAACCGTTCACGTCGACAGACAAGGGGTCTGATTCCAATGCCTTTTCCATCTCCGCGGCCGCTTCCTGCGGTTGACCCAACTCTGCCTGGACCATAGCGTAACGGAGACGCACCAAACGTGAACTCGAGTCCAGTTCGCGGGCTCGCCTCACTTCGCTCTGGATCTGTTCCCAATCGTAGTAGTCGATTTCGGAAGGGCAATTGCGGTTGGTGGGAAGTAAACTCAGCAAGGCGTGCGCGTCAGCCGAAGTATTGTCAGTCTCCATGGCCCGGAGCGCATAGGACCTGCCGATAAGGTCGGCTTCTCGGGAGGGCACAAAGCCAAAAAAGCCCTGGTACCAGTAGTGCTCAGCCAGCGCGTGACAGGCCAGGGCGAACCCGGGATCACGGGCGAGTGCTGCCTCGAAGTGGCGCTTCGCCTCCATCGTGCCTTCCGCGGTCATTCGATAAATGACGTAGCGACCTTTGATGTACTCGTTATACGCCGCCAGGTCTTCCGTAGGCTTCGTTGGCAATCGCTGGTGCCAAACTGCCCCCTCGCGTATAGCGGCGGCGATTGCAGGGACGTGCTCAGTTATGGCTTGCGCGATGCCGCGGTGCAAACTGAACATCTCGCTCATCGGCACGTCGTACCGTTGGGCAAAGAGATGCGTCTGATCGCAGGCCTGGATAAGCTGCACGTTCATTCCAATCCGGTCATCTGTCCGGCGCGCCCCGCCTTCCACGACGTATTGAACGCCTAGCTCGCGGGCGACGCGGGCTACGTCCTTGTGGCTGCCCCTGTAATGCATGGCGGTGGTGCGGGCAATCACGGCCAAATGGTCCGATGCCAGATTGGCCAGGGCGGTGATGATCTCGTCGGTCATCGCGTCGCTGAAATACTCCTGGGCGGGATCACCACTCAAGTTCAGGAACGGCAGCACGACTAATCGTGCCCTCTTCACCGGGGCCGTTCTGGGGGAGACGGCTGCTTCGGTCACCGTGCCCAGGAAGCGATAGCCATGCTTGGGGATGGTTTCGATAAAGCGCGGACGATCGACCGAGTCCCCCAGCGCCTCGCGCAAGCGGGAGACGGCCGTGTTGAGGTTGTTGTCGAAGTCAACGAAAACCTCGTTACGCCAAAGCCGCCGGCGCAGTTCTTCGCGGGTGACGACCTCACCCGGGTGTTCGAGCAGCGAGGCTAGCACCTGGAAAGACTTATCGCGCAGGGCAATCCTCGTCCCGCGTTTGTAAAGTTGACTCGAGGCCAAGTCAGCTTCGAAACAGTCGAAGTAAACCCTTGCGGCCACGACAGGGCTCCGACGAGGGCGGTAGCTGAAGGGTATCGCCGAGGGGAATAAGTGTCAAGCTCCAAGTTATTGCGGGGTTACGCGGTAAGATTAATTTAAGATGTAATCAAGCTGCCGTCTATTGTCCTCTCAGTTCAACATGACCACAATGGGTCTCAGCGGATGTAGCCATCCCTCAGGGGACATCGTCGATCGGCCTGTACGAAGGTGCAGGCGGAGGCATTTATGAAAAACTTGTTACGGCTTGTGCCCTATCTCCTTTTGATTTGCATCCTTCCGATTTTTGGGGGATGCGGGGGAGGGCAGGCGGTCTCGCGCGCCGCCGTTCCCATCTCCCTTTCGATTTCGCCCTCATCAGCCACGCTTGAGGCGAGCGGCACGCAGCAATTCACCGCCTCAGTCAGCTCTGATCCCCTCAATGCCGGCGTCGCCTGGAGCGTGTCATGCCCAGGGGCATCGTGCGGCACGGTGTCACCTGCGACGGCGGCTAACGGGGTCGCCGTCACCTACACGGCGCCCAGTGCACCACCCTTGAGCGGCCTGGCGGTAACGGTCACTGCCACCTCGAGGGCCGATAAATCGAAATCCGCTTCGGCAACGGTCACCATCCCGGGAATCACGGTCTCCGTAACGCCGGGCTCGGCCAGTCTCCAGGCGGGGGCAACGCAGCAGTTTGCAGCCAACATCAGCAATGACCCTACCAACAGCGGGGTTAACTGGTCGCTTACGCAAGATGGAAGTACCTGCTCACCAAGCTGCGGAACGATCTCACCCGCTTTCTCCGCCAGCGGCGGCCCGATAATCTACTCTGCGCCTGCCACTCCGCCGTCCAGCGACCTGACGGTGGCGCTAACAGCCACTTCCGTGGCGCTCAGCTCGGCCACTGCTTCGGCGACGGTCACCGTGCTCGCCATAAAAGTTTCCATTGTGCCGATTAGCGCTTTGCTGCCGGGCGGGATCTCTCAACAATTCACGGTTACTGTCGGGGCTGATCCGACCCATAGCGGATTCACCCTGGCCTTGACAGAAAACGGAACAGCCTGCGCGCCAACGGCATGCGGCACGCTGAGTAGCACCAATACGAGCCCGGTCACTTACACCGCACCTGCTCAGGTCTCCTCCCCTGTGGCGGTGAACCTCACGGCCACTTCCGTTGCCGACACGACGAAGTCGACGTCGGCCGGCATTTCGCTCACGGTCGGTACGCTAGCGATAGTTCCGTACAGTCTAGACTTTGGCAACGTGCCAAAGTTTGAGACCAGTCTGCCCCAAACGCTGACGCTGACAAACACCGCGCCCAGCGCGCTCAGCATTACCGGCGTACAGCTTGGGGGACCCAATCCCGGTGTGTTTTCAATCAAGTCGAATGACTGCGGGACCAGCCTCGCGCCACTCAGCTCCTGCACGATTGCTGTGACCTTCACGCCGGACGACTGGGCCACGTTCACTGCCAATCTTTCCTTCACCGACAGCAGTGTTGACAGTCCCCAGCAGGTGGGGCTGTCCGGCACGGGGGACGACTTTGGGTCAGTTCGAGCAGAGGTTCGGTCCATTCTGGCTAACTCTTCTCGAGTTGCTACACCCACTCCCACCGGGCCCAGCCCTGTGGGTACGAGCGTGATGGATCTAGTTGACTCATCGCGCGACGATCCTTATTTGGCCAATGGCACGAAGCGCGAACTTCTGGTGAGGTTTTGGTACCCGGCCTCCCTACGTCAGGGGTGCATGCCTGCCCCATACATTTCACCGGGACTTCGCAAGGTGTATTCCCGTCTGCTCGGAATTCAATTGCCTGAGGTCCGGACAAATTCATGTCAGAACGCCCCTGTCGCAGACGGGTTCCATCCCGTGGTCGTCTTTACGCCAGGTTTTACAGCCGGTTCTACTGACTATACGTTCATCTTCGAGGACCTCGCGAGCCGGGGTTATGTTGTCGCCTCGGTGGATCACACCTATGAGGCAACCGCCGTAGAGTTTCCTGATGGGCGGGTTATCCGTTCAATCTTTGGCAGCTACCTTGGCGATGTCCGGCGAACTAATCGGCAAGCGTTGACCTTCGCGGTGTCAGTCAGGCTGCGGGATTTGGAGACTGTTGTAGATGATCTGGAACGTCTGAATGCTGAAGCTGGCGGTCGATTTACCGGCAAATTGGACACGACCAGGGTCGCTCTTGCGGGACACTCGTTGGGCGGACTGACCGCGATGCTAGGCGTAGACAGAGAACCACGCTTCCGAGCCGCGATCAACATTGAGGGTGGCGTGCCAGATGGCTTAATTCCTTCAACTGCGACGCCCGTTCTCATTCTGGCGGCGGGCCGCGAGTGGTGGAGTGAGAGCGATCGTCACTTGTGGAACGAACTGCGCGGACCCCGTTTCGCCGTCAACCTCGAGGGGTCAGAGCACGTAACGCCATCTGATGCCGTCTGGTTGGCCAAGGGTGCCGTCAAGGCAGGCTCCATGGGCCCCGACAAAGCCGTAGCGGCGATTCGGAATTACATTGCCGCATTTCTCGATACATATCTTCGTGGCAGGCCGACGAATCCTTTGCTCACGGGCAGTTCTCCCGACTACCCAGACGCGACGGTAACTTTGCAGGATCAATCGTTACGACAGAGGCGATAATCCGATAGCATTCGACCACCGAAGGCGGGTTCAGCAAGTAGCGCGTCCTCCGATGTTGGGGTCCGCGGCTCGTTCCGGTGAAGAGCCGCAGAGCCGTCAACCGACGGGGCGCTACAAGGTGGCTTCGGCGAGGCTTTTGTCGAGCGCGACGAGCGCCGCATCCACGTCGGACTTGCCGATATTCATGGGCGGCGACATGCGAATCACGTTCGCGTAGAGCCCGCCTTTGCCCACGATCAAGCCGTTGGCGCGGCAGCGCTCTAGCACCTGGTTGGCCATTTCCGGCGCGGGCTGCTTGGTCTTGCGGTCCTTGACGAGCTCGACGCCCTGCATCAGCCCCATGCCGCGCACGTCGCCCACGGCGGCGTGCTTGTCTTTGAGCGCGTCCAGCCCGGCGCGGAAATGCGCGCCCACTTCGGCGGCGTTGTCCATCAGGCGTTCCTCTTCGATCAAATCAATGGTGGCCTTGGCCGCGACCGCGGTGACCGGGTTGCCGCCGAAAGTTGAAATCGTCAGGCCTTTGTAAGAGTCGGCGATTTCCGGGCGCGTGATGGTGCAGCCGATGGGCACGCCGTTGGCCATGCCCTTGGCGCAGGTGATGATGTCGGGCTCGACTTCCCAGTGCTCGATGCCGAACCACTTCTTGCCGGTGCGGCCGAAGCCCGCCTGCACTTCGTCGGCAATGAAGAGACCTCCGTACTGGCGCACGATGTTGGCAGCGATTTTGAAGTAGCCGGGCGGCGGCACCACTACGCCGCCCAATCCCTGAATCGTTTCCGCCAGCAGACCGGCCACCGCGCCGCCGGTCGAAGTCCGGATGACCTCTTCGATGTCCTTGGCGCAATGCAAGTCGCAGCTCGGATAGGTGAGGCCGTAGGGACAGCGGTAGCAGTATGGGCCCGGCGCGTGAATCACGCCGAAGGGAACCACGCCGGCTTTGCGCCAGGTGGAAAGACCGGTCATGGATTTGGCCAACTGCGAGTGGCCGCTGTAACCGTGACGCAGCGCCAGTATTTCGTAATTGCCGGTGTACATGCGCGCCGTGAGCACGGCGACTTCGTTCGCTTCCGTGCCGCTGTTGGTGAAAAAGCTCTTCTGAAGTTTGCCGGGCGCGATCTCAGCCACCTTCTCGGCGAGCGAGACGAGCGCCTCGGTGGGGAAGAGCGTCGAGGTGTGCTGCACGCGATCAATCTGCTGCTTGATCTTTTCCGTCACCTTGGGATTCGCATGGCCCACGCTGATGGTCACAATGCCGCCCAGAAAATCCAGATACTGGCGGCCGTTGGCGTCGCAAACGTACTGGCCCTTGGCGTGGTCAATGACCAGCGGGTCCTTGTAATAAGTCGTGACACAACTGAACAGATACTCTTTGTGCTTGCGAATGATTTCGTCCCGGGTCATGTAGGGTCTCCTCTGCTTGAATCTATCCCGCCACAGCTTCGATGCCGGCGCCGGGTTTCTGGACCGGCTCCATGTAGAGCCGGCCCCAAGTCAGGTGGTTTTCGCGCACGCCGAAGATTGCCACGCCCAGCATGTCCACGCGAGCCTTGTCCTTCTGCATGCCCGACCAGTGAAACTCCACCCAGACCACATCGTGGTCCACTGCCGTGCGCAAGACCTTGGCGCTGAAATCCGGCAGTCGCTTGAAGGTCGCGGTCCATTCCTTGTGAATCTGCTCTCGGCCGCGATAGGCGCGGTCGGGATGAACTGGCTGTTCGGTGTGATAGAGCGGGTCGAAACATTTCGTGGCGGCTTCGATGTCGTGGTTGTTCAAGGCCCGCACCAATCGCTCGATGACCAATCGGGGGTTGACGTGAATCTCGGTGTTCATGGCGACACCCTCCTCAGGTGGCTTGCCGTTATTGTTCAACACGCCCTGTAGGTTCGCCTTATTTTAAGCCCAGTTCCTCCCGAGCAATGGACAAAATGTCGTAGCGCTCTGCTCGCCTGCTCGCGCCGTGTAACGCTTCGTAGCACTTCTGACCACTACGGGTTCAAATAATGGTCCAACCAACCCAACACCGTTTTGTACCATAACTGGCTATCTTGCGGCTTCAGTACCCAATGGCACTCATTGGGGAAGAAGAGCATCTTGGACGGAACTCCGCGCCTCTGCAGCGTGGTAAAGAGCTGGATGGCCTGTCCCATCGGCACGCGGTAATCCTGTTCGCCCTCGACGACCAGCATAGGCGTCTGGATATTCTGCACGTAATTTGACGGCGACCATTTCTCGCGCAGCGCCGCCGCCTGTTTATCCCAGACGGGCCCTTTGAATTCCCACTCATCGAACCACAATTCCTCGGTCGTGCCGTATTCGCTTCGGTTGTCATAGACTCCGTCGTGCGAGACCAGCGCTTTGAAGCGGCGGGTTTGCGTGGCGATCCAGTCAATCATATAGCCGCCGAAGCTCGCTCCCGCCGCGCCCACGCGCGTCTTGTCAACATAGGGCAGGGATTCGAGGTAATCAGTGGCCAGCATGATGTCCTGGTAAGGCGCGCCGCCCCAATCGCCGCTGATGGACTCGACGAACTTCTGCCCGTAGCCGGTTGAGCCGTGGAAGTTGGTCATCATCACCACGTACCCGTGCGAAGCGAACATCTCCGCGTTCCAGCGATAGCTCCAGCCGTCTTCCCAGCCGCTTTGCGGCCCGCCGTGGACCAGCACGATGGCGGGATACTTCTTGCTGGCGTCAAACGCCGGCGGCTTGACGATCAGGCTCTGGATCTCGGCGCCGCCCTCGCCCTTCGTCCACACCGATTCCGCCGGATTCATGTCGAGCTGTGCCAGCAGCGCGTCGTTTTCGTGCGTCAATTGCGTAACCTTGCCGTCCGACGTCGCAACGCTGAAGACCTCACTGGGCGCGGTCAAACTGTTGCGAGTGGCGATGATCGTTTTGCCATCCGGGGTCACGTTGAAGTCGGCGAAATTTCCGTCGGCAACTTTTTCGACCTTGGGATGGCTGACCGACGTCTTGAAAATCGGCTGGTCCACTTTTTCCGTGGCGGTGAAATAGATCGTGTCGCTGTCGGGCGCCCAGGCGAACGCCGCCACCCACTGGTCGAACCCGGTGGTCAAATCTTTGATTTCTTGCGTCTCGCGGTCGTAGACGCGCAGGCGGAACAAGTCGGACTCATAGCCGTCGCGCGCCTGCGAGGTGTAAGCAATGTAGCGCCCGTTGGGTGAGTATTGTGGCGAAGCGTCGGAGCCGGGATTCGCGGCGGTAATGTTTCGCGCTGTAGCGGCGCTGTCCCCAGCGCCGCCCGACGCCGGTGGGGACACCGGCGCTACAGAAACCAGATACAGGTCGTTGTTGGTGGTCCACGCCACGGCGCTGGGCGGCTTGGCCCGGTTCGAGGTGTAGCAGACCTCCGTGCCGTCGGGCGAAATCGCGTAGCCGTCGGGCGCGCCCAGGAAAAACGTCGGCGCATCGTAAGCGCCGGGCGTCAAGTCGCGCGGCTCGCCGCCCGTGGCCGCGACCGCGAACAGGTGCGTGTAGCGGCCTTCCGTCCAGACGTTCCAGTGGCGGAAAAACAGCCGGTCAATGATGCGCGCCTTCACCTTGCTGGTTTCGGCTTCCTCCAGGCGTTTCTTGTTGCACGCATCGTCCGCGCAGTCGGGATAGACGCTCGAAGTAAAGAGGAGCGTCGCGCCGTTCGCCGCCCAGGTGACGCCGTCGGCTTCGGTCGAGATGTGGGTGAGCTGGCGGGCCTCGCCGCCGCTCAGGGGAAGAATCCAGACTTGGGATTTCCCGCTGCGCGTTGAGACAAACGCCAGCGACTTGCCGTCGGGCGACCAGCGCGGGCGGCCATCCGACCCTTCGCCGCGCGTCAACTGGCGCGGCTCGCCGCCCTCGGCCGGGATGAGCCAGATGTGTCCCACTTTCTTATTGGCCTCGAATTCCACCGACGTTTGCACGTAAGCGACCCAGCGCCCGTCGGGCGAAATCTGCGGGTCGGAAATCTGCTGGATTTGCATCATGTCTTCAAACGCAATGGGTCGCTTGGCGGTCGCGGGCATCGCCGCCGTCAAAAGGATCAATAAGATTCCAATTGAAAATCTTCTTCGCATACGAGAACTCTCCTCACTGAATTGCAGGGCGTCGGGCGGCGCGCGCGAACAACGGAGGCTACCTCTCGATCCTCGCTGTCCTCACCAGTGCTCGTCACCCTCACAAACACTTGTCATCCTGAGCGCAGCGTATGTCATCCTGAGCGCAGCGTATGTCATCCTGAGCGCAGCGAAGGATCTGCTTTTCCTTCTCCCGGGACCCTTCGCTCCGCTCAGGGTGACAGCGACGGGCTCGGCATGACAGGACCGGGTTTTTCGCGCCGCATAGTTATATCAAAGGATTCAGACCGCGGCGCGCCAAAATCGCTTGCTATAGCGGCGGCGTCCCGCCGCCGCCCTTCCCTTTGCTCGGATGGGTTTGGGTTGCGCGAATCGTAGGATATTCACCGAGGTCGCAACCCGAGGGTTTCAACCAAGATTCATCCGACGCTGGTGCCTACGACAACCGGATCCTCACATGACAGGCTTTGGACTCGCTGGCAGCATCCCAGTTTCCGAGAAGCCCGTTTTTCATTCCCAATCTGGCTCACGCCGTGGACGGGGCAGCGGTTCCGCATTCTTGGAAGACGCTGGGCGACAAGCGCGGCTGAATGATTTCTTTCATTAGGAGTCGATGAATCATGACCTACCCGGCAGATTCGACCTTCATGACATACGCTTCGATACGGCTTCGGTCACTTGCGGGGAGGTCCAGAAACTCCACTCCCATGCACAGATCTGGAATCATGTAGCGGACTTCTGCCTGCACCAGGACCGGAGGGCCCCCGTCAGCCAGGTGAAAACGCAATTTAACAACCGATCCCTCGAGAAGCGGCGTCCTTGTCTCGATGAACAGGCCCCCGACGCTGATGTCCCTGGAAAAGCCCAGGAAGGTCCCCGTCTCATCCTCAATCTTGGTCACGAATTTCTTCCGGGCATGCACGGGTCTGGAGCTAATTCGACGAAAGATAACCTGAAGGATAGTTTGGCGGTCTTCGGTTCTTATTTCTGTAAACTCAACTCCGGTTCCCTGGCCCGGCAGTTGATACCGAACACTTGCGGTGGCTTCTATGGCTGGGAGGTGCGTTGCGGGGCGAAAACGGATTCTGATCTCAGTATTGGGCTGCAGCTGGGGGGCCATTTCCAGAAGCAGCCCGCCGCCTCCGAGCGTCAAAATGTGAGCCGGGAAGGTGATGTCGTTGGCGGTGCATTCAGCGGGAAGGTCAACCCGCACCCGAGGGTATCGCCCAAACGCGGGGTGCACCGGCTTCTGGGAAAGAGATGGAATGGCGTCCTCTCCGCATGACCCAATGTTCGATCACGTAGCGAGTAGGTTACTCTGGCGCGGTCAGACTTGCAACCTCCACAAGGGCTACCGCCAGCGCCACAACACGTTCTCAACCATGACGCTGGTTGGCGGGCAGCGAAGCTGCGCGATCTGGCGGCCGCAGGTCTCTCCACTCCGCAGGCGGGGCAGGGCCATCAATCATCAACCTTGCGACGATGGCCTTGGGGGCAGGTGCCTATCGAGCTGTCATAGAAGCCTGGAAATTCATCGTCGAAGTTGGGCACCACCGTCCAGTGGTGGATGCAGTAGGCCTGCCGGCACCGCGGGCAATAGAACGGCGCCCAGAGGCGCTCCAGCTCGTAAAGCGCGGCGGCGTTCTTTTCCTCCAGCGCCGCGCGCAGCGGTTCTTCCCGCTCGCCGCCCACCTGCTCCCGGCTCCTGCCGATGAAATCGGCGATGACCAGCGTGGCAACTCCCGGCTGGAGGACGTCGGCGTGGCTGGCATCCAGGGGGATCAGAGTGACGGTGGCGGCGGTCTCGCCGCAAAGGCTGCACTTGAAAACGGCTTCGACAATGCGATCGGTCATAACCGATTTCCGGGGTGGCTGGGTGAAGAGTGGCGTCCGGAGTCCTGCCAGGCGGGTTCCAGCCGCGACTACGTGTTGCCGCTTGCGAGCCGTTCAATTTCCGCGACCACGCGCTCGAGTTCACCGGCCAGAGCTGACGGGCCCGCCTGCCGGTAAGTTTCGACGAGCGCGCGGTAGTACCACAGCGTGCCTTCCTTCCCGCCCGTGAAGCGTTTCCAAAGAGGCTCGCCGAGCGAGCGGTAGTCGGCGAGGATGGCGCGCGCGTTGTGGAGCTTGTCCGCCGCTGAGACCAGACGCACGGCCGCATCAGCGTGGGCGATGTGTCGGATGTAAGCCTCCTTGCGCTGGCGCCACGGCGGCTTGGGGATGGTTTCGGCGTCGGTGCAGCCGTTGACGATCTCGACGACCCGGTCGCCAAATCGGCGGCGAATTTCCTCGCGCGTGGAGGCCCCGCCCTGGTCCTCAATCGCGTCGTGCAACAGGGCGGCAATGGCCGTGTCTTCATCGGCGCCGTTTTCGAGAACGATGCCGGCCACGGCCATCAGGTGCGTGATGTAGGGAATGGACGTGCCCTTGCGCGTTTGCCGCGCGTGGAGTCGCGCCGCAAACACCAGGGCATCTTCAAAGCGCTGGGACAGCATGGGCTGCATAGCCGGTCGCACCCACCGACAGGGTAAGGCGTTTTGCCTCGCGTTTCAATCATCGCGAATCAATGCCTGATCGCAGGAGGGTTCCGAATCGGGCTGCATCATTTGCGGCACAACCCGTGGCGCGCGCCCCGCATCAACGCGAGGGAACCGGTGTGGGCTGCGGGGCAATCCGGTTCGGGCTTTCTCAGGGTTCCTTTGGAAACACAGTTTTGATCGAGACGCCGAAAGGTGCCATGGAGACGATCCGACTAAGAGTCGCTGGAGTGTTTTGTGCATTCCTGTTTGTGGCGGGGCTGGCGTGCGCTGCGCAGCCCGCCTCTGCCGAAACAAAGACGCCTGCGGCCGAAGTGCCGGCGCTTTGCGTGCGGGCTCCCGCTCTGTGCTCCGCCGAATACCAGGCCAGCGGGCAGGGCGAAGCCTCGCCGGTCATGGGTGAGGTCTCGACGCTCGAGATGCCGGACGGGACGGTGGTGGCCGATCCCGAGCAGGCGAGCGGCCAGCAGCAAGGACAAGCCGGCTCCGGCGCCCAGCCATCACTTGAGGGTTTGGGTTTTCCCAAGAGCGAGATTCAGGGCAGCGCCAGGGAGCAAGCGCTGCTCAACAAGCGTTCGCATATGCTCCAGATTCACCAAAAGCTCGGTTTGATCACCGCGGTTCCCATGGCCATCTCACTCTTCACCGGCCCCGGCGCCAAAGGTCATCACGGCCTGCCCGGCAGCCCCGGCGGGCGAAACCTGCACGCCACGCTGGGCGGGATCACGACCGGGTTGTATATTGCGACCGCGTATTATGCCATCCGTGCTCCCAAAATCCAGGGCACCGAGCCGCGCGGGCTGATCCGCCTGCACCGCGCCCTGGCCTGGGTGCACGGGGCGGGGATGATCATCACGCCGATTCTCGGCGCCATCGCCTACAGCCAACTGAGCAACGGCGAGCGCATTCACGGCGTGGCCCGCTACCATTCCATCGCCGCGGGAACGACTTTTGCGGCCTACATGGCCGCGCTGTTGTCCGTATCTCTCAAATGAATCGTGACAGGAACCGATGACCAAGAAAATCCTCGCAGCTTTCCTGTTTGTGCTTCTTCCGCAACTCGCGTGGGCGGACAGCCAGTGGGTGCTTGAGCATTCCACGCTGGCCTATCACGTCTCTCACCCGCTGCACGAGGCCAACGGCGTCAGCCACGACGCCGCCAAAGGGAAGGGCCTTTGCCACGCGGGCGAGTGCAATTTCCTCGTCGCCGTCCCCGTCAAGTCGTTCGATTCGGGCAACAGCAACCGCGACCTGCACATGCTCCAGGTGACGCTCGGCGCGCAATTTCCCCTGGTCGTGGTGCGGTTCACGTTGCCGGAATCGGAGCTGACCGCCGCGACGGTTCACGCCGATTTGGAGATTCAGTTTGCCGGGCAGAAGGCTGAATACAAGCAGGTCGCGTTTCAAAGGGTGACCAAAGGCGGCGAGACCGAGGTGACGGGAACCATTCCTCTTCAACTTTCCGATTTCAAAATCAAACCGCCCGAACTTCTGGGCATCGCCATCAAGAACGAAGCGCCGGTGAAAGTGGATACCACGTGGCGCCAGGAGTAACCCGTAGCGCCGCCCCCTTAGAGCAGCATGCACGTAGCGCCGCCCTTTAGGGCGGCATGCCGGGCTGAAGCCCGGCCCTACTTCGCCCACTCCGTGTGAAACGTTCCTTCCTGGTCCGTGCGGTGATAGGTGTGCGCGCCGAAGCAGTCGCGCAGCGCTTGCAGCAGGTTCGCCGGCAGGCGCGCCTGGCGGTAGCTGTCAATATAGCCGAGTGAAGTCGCGTAGGCGAGGCACGGCGTGCCGGTGTCGGTCGCGGCCTTGACCACCTCGCGCAGGCTGCCCAGGTTGTCGTTGATGACGCGGCTGAAGGCGGGATCGAGCATCAGGTTTTTCAAGTCCGGCTTGGCTTTGAAGGCCGCCTGGATGGGGTCGAGCATCTTGGAGCGGACGATGCACCCGCCTTTCCAGATGCGCGCGATGTCGTCGAACTTCAGATTGTACTTGTAATCGCGCGAGGCCACCAGCAACTGCCCGAAGCCCTGCGCGTAACAGGTGATGACGGCGAGGCGGTACGCCTCGCGAAGCTGGTCGGCGAATTTCTTCTTGTCGCCGGCGAATTTCTTTCCCGGCCCGCGCAGAATTTTGGCGGCCTCCACGCGCTCGTCCTTCTGGCCGGAGAGCACGCGCGCTTCCACGGCGTAAGCGAGCGTGGGAATCGCCACGCCCAGGTCCATCGAGTCCTGCGCCGTCCACTTGCCGGTGCCTTTTTGTTCGGCCTCGTCCACGATCAATTCCACCAGCGGTTTGCCGGTCTTGGGGTCAATCTTGCTCAGCACGAGCACGGTGATTTCGAGCAGGTAGGAATTCAGATCGGAGGCGTTCCAGGCGGCGAACACGTCGTGCATTTCGGGGACTGACATCCCCAGCACGTTTTTGAAGATATCATACGTTTCGGTAATAAGCTGCAGGATTCCGTATTCAATCCCATTATGCACCATTTTGACATAGTGGCCGGCGCCGCGCGGGCCGAGATAAGTGCAGCAGGGGCCGTCCGAAACCTGCGCGGCCATCCTGGTCAGCAGGGGCTCCAGGTGCCGGTAGGAACCCTCGTGCCCGCCGGGCATCAGCGACGGGCCGTGCAGCGCGCCTTCTTCGCCGCCGCTCACGCCCATGCCGAACAGTCGCAGGCCCGCGCGCTCGAGCTCCATCACGCGCCGCTCCGTGTCCTTGAAGTAGGAATTACCGCCGTCAATCACAATGTCGTCCTGCTGCAAGTGGGGCTTCAGGTCGTTCAGGACGGCGTCCACCGCTTTCCCCGCCGGCACCATGATCAGGATGCGACGCGGCCGTTCCAGCGCTTCGACGAATTCCGCCAGCGTGGGCGCGACCACGTAATTCTTGCCCTTTACCTCCGCGGCGACTTTCTTGGCCTTCTCCGCGTCCACTTCAAAGCCCGCCACGGAAAATCCCTTGCTCTCCGCGTTCAGCCCCAGGTTCTTGCCCATCACGCCCAATCCCACAACGCCCAGCTGCTGTTTGCTCATCGTCGCCTCCACCTGGAATGAGTGAAGTTTCAGGATAACAGATTCCGGTCTGCTTTGGCGCGAATCCCGGCGCCCTTCGCTACTACAGGCGAAGGAAATTTAAGCGATTCACTCGACCGCGCCGCCGGAATTAAGATAGTATTTGGGCGATGGCACCGACCCGTGCCCCGATGCATCAAATATTGTTGGAGGTGCGCCACCGGTCATCGGGGCGGCCACGGCGCACAAGCCCGGGGCGCAGAGCACGAATCCGGCAAGGAGGAAAATTTCTTGGAAGGCCACAGCGTAGCCCAAGGCCAGACTGTTCTCGATTCCACCCAGCTCGATCACCTGTGTGTCAACACCCTTCGCTGCCTTTCGATGGACGCCGTGCAAAAGGCGAACTCCGGCCATCCTGGCCTGCCCATGGGGGCTGCGCCGATGGCCTACGTTCTTTGGACGCGATTCCTCAGGCATAATCCGCGCGGCCCGCGCTGGCCGAACCGCGACCGCTTTGTTCTTTCCGCCGGCCACGGCTGCATGCTGCTCTATAGCCTCCTGCATCTCACCGGCTACGACTTGACGCTCGACGACATCAAGCAGTTTCGCCAGTGGGGCAGCAAAACTGCGGGCCACCCCGAGCACCAGCTCGTGGAAGGCATCGAGACCACCACCGGCCCGCTGGGCCAGGGTTTCGGCAACGGCGTCGGCATGGCGATTGCCGAGCGCTACCTGGCGGCGCGATTCAACCGCCCCGGCCACGACCTTGTGGATTACAAGATCTACGCGCTGGTCAGCGACGGCGACCTGATGGAAGGCGTCGCTTCCGAAGCCGCGTCGCTGGCCGGGCATATGGGTCTGAGCAACCTCATCTACATTTACGACGACAATCACATCTCCATCGAAGGCTCGACCGACTTGGCGTTTACCGAAGACCGCGCCAAGCGCTTCGAATCGTACGGCTGGTTCGTCCAGACGGTTGCCGATGGAAACGATCTCGAAGCGGTGGACCGGGCCATCCGCGCCGCACAGGCGGAGCGCGACCGGCCGTCCATCATCATGTGCCGCACGCACATCGCTTACGGCAGCCCCAACAAGCACGACACGGCCGAAGCCCATGGCTCACCCCTAGGCGAAGAGGAAGTGAAACTGACCAAGAAGAATCTCGGCTGGCCGGTAGAGCCGGCGTTTTACATTCCCATAGAAGCCGAAGCGCATTTCCGCCAGGCGATTGAGCGCGGCGAAAAGGCGGAAGCCGAATGGAACGAGAAACTGGCCGCCTATCGCCAGGCGTTTCCCGACCTCGCCGCGGAGTGGGACCGCTTCGTCCGGGGCGAGCTCCCGGAGGGTTGGAAATCCAAGCTGCCTACCTTCAGGCCCTCGGACGGGCAACTGGCCACGCGCCAAGCTTCCGGGAAAGTATTGAATGCCATCGCGCCCGTTTTGCCCACGCTGATCGGCGGCTCGGCGGACCTGGCGCCTTCCACGGACACGCTCATCAAAGGCGCGGGCGATTTCGAGAGAGGGAACTACGCCGGGCGCAATTTCCATTTTGGCGTGCGCGAGCACGGCATGGGCTCCATCATGAACGGCATGGCGCTCTCCGGGCTGATTCCGTACGGCGCGACTTTCCTGATTTTCTCGGACTACCTGCGCCCCACCCTGCGCCTGGCCGCGCTGATGGAGATCCATCCGATTTTCGTCTTTACGCACGACAGCGTTTTTCTGGGTGAAGACGGCCCGACTCACGAGCCTATCGAACAGATTCCTTCACTGCGCACCATTCCCAACTTGTGCCTCATCCGGCCCGCCGACGCGAATGAAACTTCGGTGGCCTGGCGGGTCGCGATCGAGCACCGCGGCGGCCCGGTGGCGATGGCGCTGACACGGCAAAAGCTTCCGATTTTTGACCGGGAGAAGTACGCTTCCGCCGAGGGTTTGGCCCGCGGCGCCTACATCCTGGCGGATTCGAAACCGGCTCGTGCTCCTCTGAAGACTGTCGTCCTGACCTCGCGCGAAGAGCTCCAGAAGGCCATGGATGCCTTTACCGGGCCGGATATGTCCACACCGGATATTATTCTTATTGCTTCAGGTTCGGAGGTGAGCGTCGCTCTCGAAGCCTACGACAAGCTGGCGGCTGAGGGGGTGGCCGCGCGCGTGGTCAGCATGCCGAGCTGGGAATTGTTCGAGGAGCAGCCGCAGGAGTACCGCGACTACGTGTTTCCTTCGGCAGTGACGGCCCGTCTGGCAATCGAAGCCGCGGCGCCGTTTGGGTGGGAACGCTACGTGGGAACGAAGGGCGCAGTGATTGGCATGAACTGCTTCGGCGCCTCGGCGCCTTACAAGGTTTTGGCTGAAAAATTCGGTTTCACCGCCGAGAACATTGTGAAGCGCGCGCACGAATTGCTGGTCCGCTAGCTCAGGGTCCGGCCGGCGTCAACTGACGCGAGAGGAAATCCAGCATGGCTCAACACCCGTTACGAGAACTCAATAAGCTTGGTCAAAGCGTTTGGCAGGATTACATCCGCCGCGACGAACTCCTTTCCGGGGAGTTCCAACGCTTAATTGATAACGACGGCGTTTCCGGCATCACCTCGAACCCGAGCATTTTCGAGAAGGCCGTCACGGCCGGCACTGATTACGACGACAGCATCCGGAAATATGTGGGCGAGGGTTTGCAGGGGCCAAAGCTTTTCGAAAAACTGGCCGTCGAGGACATTCAGAAGGCCTGCGACCTGCTTCGCCCGACGTACAACGCGACGAAGGGCAAGGACGGCTTTGTGAGCATCGAAGTTTCTCCCAAGCTGGCGCGCGATACCCGGGGTTCCATCGAGGAAGCGCGGCGGCTGTGGAGTTCCGTCAACCGTCCCAACCTCCTGGTGAAGATTCCCGGCACCAAGGAAGGCTTGCCAGCCATCCAGCAGTGCCTGACGGAAGGTATCAACATCAACATCACGCTGCTCTTTGCCGTGGAACGGTACGTGGAAGTGGCCGAAGCGTATATCACCGCGCTCGAGAAGCGCGCCAAGGAAGGGAAGCCGATTGACCGGATCGCTTCCGTGGCCAGCTTTTTCGTGAGCCGCATTGACACGTTGCTGGACAAGCAACTGAGCGAGAAATTAGCGCGCGCCAAGAGCGCGGATGAGAAAGCGAAAATTCAAGGCTTGATGGGGAAGGCGGCGATTGCCAGCGCCAAAGCCGCCTATCACGAGTACAAACGGCTGTTCCTGAGCGCACGCTTCCAGGCGCTTGCCAAGAAAGGCGCGCGCGTCCAGCGCGTGCTCTGGGCTTCGACCAGCACCAAGAACCCTCAGTATCCCGACACCATCTACGTGGATACCCTGATTGGCCCCGACACCGTCAACACCATGCCACCGGCCACCTTGGTGGCCTTCCGCGACCACGGAAAAGCGCGGTTGACGCTCGAGGAGGGAACGGACAAGGCTCGCAGGGAATTGGTCTCGCTGGCGGAAGTCGGCGTCGACCTGGCCGCGGCGACGCGCCAATTGGAAGATGAGGGCATCGTCGCCTTCGACCAAGCCTATGACAAACTGCTGAAGGGTTTGAAGGAGAAACGCGATAAGATCATCGCCGCAAGTGTTGACCAGAGCTCGGCTTCACTCGGCAAATTGCAGCCGTCCGTTGACGCCGCGCTCACCAAACTCGACCAGGAAGGTTTCTCCAAGCGCTTGGCGGAGCGCGACCCGTCGCTTTGGAAGCAAGAACCCGAACCCCAGAAAATCATCAAGAACGCCCTGGGCTGGCTGACCGTCCCGGATGCCGCGCTTCAACAACTGAGCGGCCTCGAAGCGTTCGTTGATGAGGTCAGAAAAGAAGGTTACAAGCGCGCCGTGGTGCTGGGCATGGGCGGCAGCAGCTTGTGTCCCGATGTCTGCCGCGAGACGTTCGAAGTGCAGCCGGGCTACCTCGCGCTCGAGGTGCTGGATTCGACCGTACCGGCCAGCATTGCAATGCTCGAAAAATCGCTCGACCTGGACAAGACGCTGTTCCTCGTTTCCAGCAAGTCGGGCGGGACGACCGAGACGCTGAGCTTCTACAAATATTTCCGTGACCGGCTAAACAAACTGATTGGCGACCGCGCCGGCGGAAATTTCGTTGCCATTACCGATCCGGGAACCTCTCTGGAGAAGTTGGCGCACGAACAGAAATTCCGCCGGGTGTTTCACGGCGCGCCGGACATCGGTGGGCGATATTCCGCCCTGTCGAATTTCGGCATGGTGCCCGCGGCCCTGGCGGGAATTGACGTCCGCGGGCTGCTCGAGCAGGCGCAGCGCATGGCCCGAGCTTGTGGGTCCAGCGTCAGTGCGAAAGAAAATCCCGGACTCGCCTTGGGCGCAGTTTTGGCGGAGGCGGCTCGTGCCGGAAGAGACAAAGCCACCTTTTTCCTTTCGCCCGGTATTCGGATGTTCGGTGATTGGGTGGAGCAGTTGATCGCCGAAAGCACCGGCAAGGAAGGGAAAGGCATTCTGCCCGTTGTGGGTGAAACGATTGGCGGGCCGGAGGTCTACGGCAACGAC
>JAHEKS010000317.1 GCA_024638215.1 Acidobacteriota bacterium
CTCAACCGTCGAAGACCTCATCGAGTACGGCGAGTGGCTGGGTGACCGCCGTGGGCTCTTTGTTCTCTACACGCCGGGGTACGACCAGATCTCAACCCCCGCCCTGTTCCTGAGCGGCGCGCAGGTGGCGCTTTTCACCACCGGCCGGGGCACGGGCATCGGCTGCGCGCTGGGGCCGGTAATCAAGATAGGGACCAACCCGCAGCTCGCCAAGACCTACGCGGACATTGATGTCAACGCGGGAGTCATCCTGGAAAAGAAAGCGTCCATCGAGGACGTGGG
This sequence comes from Acidobacteriota bacterium, assembly GCA_024638215.1. Lineage (GTDB taxonomy): Bacteria > Acidobacteriota > Terriglobia > UBA7540 > UBA7540 > JAHEKS01. Next base: position 283 of record JAHEKS010000317.1, read on the forward strand.
CCGGCAAATCTTCCAGGAGACGATCGACGTCGCATCCGGCCGCAAGCTGACGCGCGCCGAGCAGTCAGGCTTCCACCACGAGTTCAAAATCTGGGAATCGCTGTGGCCCGCGCTGTAGCTAGCTCCCGGCAAGACGCGACTCCGCATTATGAACCCCCGGCCAGTTGCTCGTCGCCGCACAATTGCGGACAAGCCGCAACGTAAAACTCGGGCCGGGAATGAATCCAAGGGGTGCGATTCTCCAATAATGAAGAAAGGGCTCGACTCAAGCCCAAGGGAGGGAACTCATGGAACCATTTCAGTATCACGTTTTCATCTGCGATCAAAAGAAAGCGGAAGGCGTGCCGAGCTGCTCGGCGCGTGGGTCAGGCAAGACCATCGAGGCTTTGCGCAAGGAAATCGGGGCGCGCGGGCTGATGGACAAGGTTCAGCTCACGGTTTGCGGCTCGATGGGCTTGTGCGAACGCGGGCCAAACATGGTGGTCTATCCCGAAGGCATTTGGTACTCGAATGTGACGCCCGAGGACGTTCCTGAAATCGTGCAAAGCCATTTCCAGCAAGGGCGCGTGGTGGAGCGATTGGCCAACACGGACTCCGCCGCGCTCTACAACGAAATCCGCACTAACCGCGACAAGTTTCTGGTGGCCCAGCGCGCGAAAGACGCGGCGGGCATGCTGCCCGACGACCTGAACGGGCAGATCCGCGAGTTCATGGAGAGCCGCGTGATCCTGACCGCCCTCGAACTGGACCTCTTCACCAAAGTGGGTGAAGGCGCCACGGCCGCCGAGGCGGCGGCGAAAGCCGGCACGGACCCACGCGCTACCGAGATGCTTTTGAACGCCCTGGTGGCGCTCGGTTTGCTGAGCAAGCACAACGGCACCTTCCGCAACACGCCTATCGCGGCGCGTTATTTTGTCGCCGGCTCGAAGGACTACGCGCAACCGGCGCTGATGCACACGGCCCATCTGTGGCAGCGCTGGTCCACTTTGACCGATTGCGTGCGCGCGGGAAGTTCCGTCACCTACCAGGCGACGCCGCAGCGCAGCGAAGAATGGACACAGGCTTTCATTGCCGCCATGCATCGCAACGCGGGCGAGCGGGCGCCGATTGTGGTGCAAGCCGTGGGCGCCGAAGGGGTGGGGCGCATGCTCGACGTCGGCGGAGGCTCGGGAGCTTATTCCATCGCCTTTGCGAAGGCCAACCCGAAACTGCGCAGCGAGATTCTCGACGTGGCGGCGGTTCTTCCCATCGCGCAAAAGCACATTCAGGAGGCGGGCCTGGCAGAGCGCATCCAGACGCGCGAGGGCGACTTGCGCCGGGACGGTTTCGGAGCAGGCTACGACCTGGTTTTTGCCTCCGCCATTTGTCACATGCTGAGCCCGGATGAAAACCGCGACCTGCTGAAGAGGTGTCACGCCGCGGCCGCGCCCGGGGGCCGGGTCGTGATCCAGGATTTCGTACTCGAATCCGACAAGACCGCGCCCAAGTTCGCCACCCTGTTCGCCCTCAACATGCTGGTCGGCACGCGGGGCGGATCGGCCTACAGCGCGGAGGAATACACGGCATGGCTTCAGGAAGCGGGCTTCCAGGATGTCCGGCGCGTTCGGCTGCCGGGGCCGACAGACCTCATGGTCGGCACGCGAAGATAGTAGCAGGAGAAGTCGAGAACCGGACACAAAGTCACTTGCGGCTTTCCCATCAAGGCCCGATAATAGAGGTGTATGGATAATTACCTTCCCCTGGCTCTCATTGCGGGGTTCGTAGTCTTCTGGTATTTGATCGCGCCGCGCGTTCCGGGACTCTCCAAGTTCACGTGAGCGCCACGCACCGGCGCCCCGTCGGGAGACGCCCAGCACAACGCCTGCGACCCCAAGGCCAAGGAGTAATCAGGGATCCCAATGCCCATCTTCGAATATACCTGCTCGAAGTGCGGAAAGACCTTTGAGAAACTGGTTCTGGGCCGGAACTCGCAACTGCCCGCCTGCCCGCATTGCGGCGCCAAGAAGGTCCAGCAACAATTCTCGACCTTCGCCAGCACGAGTTCTTCGGCAAGATCCTCCGGGGCGGCCTGCGCGCCCTCGGGCGGCGGCTGACGGCTGCACTAAGGAAGCCGGTGGCTTCCCCTCAGTTTGCGCTCCTTACCTGCGCTATTCCCTCTCCGCCTGAATCCCCAGTTCCCGAAGTTTCTCCTGAAGGCTCTGGCGATGCAGGCCGATCGCGGCGGCGGTTTTGGTGATGTTCCCTCCGTGCTCGCGCAGCTTGGTCTTGATGTAGGCAATTTCAAACTGGCGCTTGGCCTCGCGATAATCGCCCGCCTCGAGCGGGGAGGCCGCGGCGCCGGACATTGCCTGGCCAGACTTCCCCAGGAAATCAGCCGGAAAATCCTCTGGCTGCAGGATGTCGTCGCGGCTCAGGACCACGGCGCTCTCGAGCACGTTCTTAAGCTCGCGAACGTTGCCTTTCCAATCCGATTGCGCCAGCAGGTCCATGGTTTGGCGCGGCACGGTGATGTTCTGGCGCCGGTGTTTCGCGCCCAGCATGCGGCAGAATTCTTCAACCAGAAGCGGGATGTCCTCTTTGTGCTGGCGGAGCGGAGGCAGCTTGATCAGGATCACCCGCAGGCGATAGTAAAGGTCTTCGCGAAACGCCTGCTTGCCGATTTCCGCCGCCAGATCTTTGTTGGTCGCGGCCAGGATTCTCACATCCACTTCCAGCGACGTCGTGCCGCCCAGCCGCTCCACGTGGCGGGTCTCGAGCACTCGCAGCACCTTCGCCTGCGTGGCCAGAGACATGTCGCCCACTTCATCGAGAAACAGCGTGCCTCCATTCGCCAGTTCGAACTTCCCTTTCTTCTGCGCTGCCGCCCCGGTGAAGGCGCCCTTTTCGTAGCCAAACAGCTCGCTTTCGATCAGGTTCTCGGGCAGCGCGCCGCAATTGAGCGCCACAAAGGATTTCGAGCCGCGATTGGAGCGGTGGTGAATCTCGCGTGCCAGCAATTCCTTGCCCGTGCCGCTTTCGCCTTCGATAAGGACGGTCACCTCTGCCTGCGCCACCCGGTCGGCCAGCTCGAAAAGCTCGCGCATCGAGCGGCTGGAGCCGATCATCGCCCCGAACTGCCCCTCCGAGACCAGTTGCCGCTTCAGGCGCTGGTTTTCCTCTGCCAGGTCCAGGTGTTCGAGAGCCTTCGCGACCACCAAGCGCAACTCGTCCACTTCAAAGGGTTTGGGCAGGTAATCGTACGCGCCGCTTTTCATCGCCTCCACGGCCACTTTTTCCGATCCGTAAGCCGTGATCATGATGACCGCAGCCTCGTTGCCTTTCGTCTTCAGCTCGCGCAGGAAATCGAGCCCGCTCTCTTGCGGCATTTCGATATCGAGAAGAATCAGGTCGGGCGGCTCGGAAGCCGCGGCCCGGCGCGCCTCGGCCACGCTGGCGGCCTCGGTGATCGAGTAGCGCTCTTCCAGCGCGCGCCGCATGCCGTAGCGGGCCGTCTGGTCATCGTCCACGATGAGGATGGAGTGCATGGTTTGCCTCGCTCGCACCTAAGCTCCAACTAACGGTCTGGGCTCACGCTCTGTTGCCGTGGCTTTCGCCGCACGAAAGCGCACGCAGAACCGGGTGCCACCGTGGTTGGACAACGGGCTCGAACACTCGACCGAGCCGCCGATTTCCTCCACCCGGCGGGCCACAATTGCCAGGCCCAATCCTGTCCCTCCCGGACGCGTGGTGAAGAAGGGCTGAAAGATTTTTTGCCGAAGCTCGGCGGGAATCCCGGGGCCTTCATCTTCCACCACAAGCTCGAAGCTGTCCTCCTGCAACGACGGCCGCGCCACGCTGATCCGGATAATCCCGCCGGGAGGTGCGGCCTCCATCGCGTTGACAACCAGATTGGTGAGAATATCGCTCGCCGCCTCTTCGCCGCCTTCGACAGGACAAGCGGTGGACGGGCGCTCGTACTCCAGCCGCACTCCGCGCCGCTCCGCTTCCGCGCGGGTCAGATTCAGAACCCTCTCCACCACGGCGCCGAGATCCGTTGGGCGGTCTACTTCGCGGGCGGGCTTGGCGTAACGCAAAACCTGGGAGATATTGGCGTTCAACCGGTCGATCTCGCTCGCCACCACGCGGCAATCCTGGCGGACCCGCTCGGGCAGGCTCGCATCCTCCTCCATCAATTGCACGAGCGTCTTCATCGAGCTGAGAGGGTTCTTGACGTTGTGGGCAATGCGCGCCGCCATTTCCCCCAGGAACGCCATCTTGGCTTTTTCCGCTAGCGCGTGCTCGAGCTTCACTTTTTCGGTAATAAGCTGGCACAGCTCCAGCGCCGCGGCCAGTTGGTCGGCCAGCAACTGCAGCGCGGCGGACTGATCGCCGGAAAGATCCGAGGTTACGGGCACGACGCTGAGCACACCCAGAATTTCCTCGCCGCGATGAATCGCGAAGCGCCGCGTCTTCTCAGGCTCGCCCGGTGCTGGGACGTCCCAGCCGGACCCTCCCATCCGCAGCTCGGCGCTGTAGAGATTCAGTTCCTTCGGCACCCGCTCTTCGACCAGCCGCTTGACCGATTCGACATCGCCGGTTCGCTTGGCGCAATCCTGAACTTCCCCGCTCAGCTTTTGCACGCGCTCGAATTCAGAGGCAAAAGCCGCGCGCAGCACCCCGTCCATCAGCCTCTTGAAGGGCTCGATCAGCACGACCAAGGTGAAAATCATCACCGTCTCGGTCACGGCGGAGGGAAGGATATTTTTCCATTCCAGGTAGGCGCTCACGCGGCGGATGACGTCGAGATAGATCAGCAACGCGAAGATGGTGATGAGGGTGTAAGCCAGGTTGCGCTGGACGCGGAGCTCCA
>JAHEKS010000318.1 GCA_024638215.1 Acidobacteriota bacterium
GCAAGGATTTCCGGGGTCATCGTGTTGGACGGCTCGTTGACCAAATCGCGGACAAAATTCTGGGCTTCCGCAATAATCCTCCCGCGTTCAAGCGACTGATGCGCCTCGCCGTCGGGAGCCGGCCCGCCCGTTGCCAGCAAGAATTGGTGGATGCGGCGTTCACCATTGCGCTCGGTACGGTAGCGGTCCGCGTCATAGTCGGCCACGATGGCGCCTTCCGCCGCTGCGCGCACGGCGCCCGGTCGAGAGGGATCCAGCACCCAAACCAGCTCGTGGCCGCTGCGCGCGCGCACAAAACGCACCGCGGTTCCAGCCAGCCGGCGCTCCTGCGCGTCGTCGAATTTCTCCGGCTTGCCTGCCCCGACCACAAGAAGTTTTTGCGCGGTAAGCCTGGGGGGCCGGTGGATGAGCGTACACTCGAAGGCTTTGCCCGTAAGCTCGCCGCTCGAGCGAAGTTCACCGAGCAAACTGCGAGTGGCAGAGGGCAGATCCTCCACCGTTCCGCTCGAATCGGGATTTCCTTCAAACGAGTAGGCCGCGAGAACTGAACAAGTCATGGCTTCCAAGGGATCAGTGATGAAATTTAGCTGCACGGAAGATTCACCTCGTCGTCAAGAAAATGAAAACATCGCCGTCCCGGAATGGAACAACCTCTTCAGGAAATTCCCGTCGCAGTGATGTTCTGCTTTCCTGGTGCACGCATTTCACCGGCGCCGTTCGCGGTGTTCGCGAATAGACTGCGCGGCCTCGCGCAGGATGGTTCGCCGGCGGGAATCTTCCCGGTGATCGTATATTTTCTTCCCTTTCGCCAGCGCGATTTCAACTTTGATCAGGTTCTTTTTGAGATAGAGACGGGTCGCCACCAACGTCAGCCCTCGTTCCTGCGTACGAGTGGCCAGCTTGTTGATTTCGTCGCGATTCAGCAAGAGGCGCCGCTCGCGCAGCGGGATGTGGTTCATATAACTTCCCGCGGTGTACTGGCTGATGTGACAATCCAAAAGCCAGACTTCCCCGTTGCGAACCATGGCATAACTGTCCTTCAGATGAACCTTCCCCTCGCGGATCGCCTTGACCTCGGTTCCCGTGAGTTCAATCCCTGCTTCGAACTTTTCAAGCAGATGATAGAGATGGCCCGCCTGGCGATTGACGGCAAAATTCCGAACTTGCGCATTTGAAGGTTTGGCGGACATACGCCCTGGTCAGTGCACCGAGCCTTAGTCAAAGGATTCATCGTAGCACAGCAACGCCTGGCGCGCACAGTCCCGGCCAGTACTCAAAATAGCGTTGCGTAAAGGCGAGCATTGCCAGTATAATGTATGCGCGGGGTGGAGCAGTCAGGTAGCTCGTTGGGCTCATAACCCAAAGGTCGCTGGTTCAAATCCAGCCCCCGCAACCATACGAAATAATTCAGGGGCCGCTTCATCTGGCGGCCCCGCTTCGTTTCCGAGCAGGATCCAGTTTCCAGCCGCCACGAAGAATCGCTTGCCAGCTTCCTCGTTTGGGTCTGAGGGTGATGGCCTGAACGTGCCGCATCAATTCGGCGCGAGCACGAGCCGGGTCAGAGTGGAGTAGTTTCTGAATGTTGGTGAGGCGGCGGTGTACCCACTGCCGCAGATCGGAGAGGCTGCTTTGGAGAGAGCCTGGCTGTGCTGTCAGGAGTTGGTCTCCTATCGAGGAAAGTTCCTTTTCACGGGCTGTGATCTCGGCCACGACTGCCGGGGAATACCTGGAGGACGAAAACCGGCGGCTCAAGCAGATGGTGGCCGAGCAAGCCCTCGACATCCAGGCGTTGAAAGGGGTGCTGGCAAAAAAGTTCTGACGCCTACGGCGAGCCGGGAAGCGGTGGGCGTGATGAAGCAAGCATACCGGAGGAGCGAACGGCGAGCCTGTTGGTTGCTGGTAATGAGCCGCTCGAGTTGCCGTTACCAGCCGCGGCGTCGAGAAGAAAAAGCCCTGCGCCAACGGTTGAGAGAACTGGCGGCGGGGCGGAGGCGGTTTGGGTATCGGCGGCTGGCCATCCTGCTGCGCCGGGAAGGCTGGGCGGTCAACTGGAAGCGGGTTTACCGAGTCTACCGGCAGGAACACTTGCAGGTGGGCAAGCGGCCGAGGAAGCACGGGGTGAGCCAACCGCGGCTTCCGCTGGCCTTACCCGGCGGCCCGAATGAACAGAGGTCGATGGATTTCGTGATGGACAGCCTGGCGACGGGGCGGCGTTTTTGGACCTTGAACGTGGTGGATGACTACACGCGGGAGTGCGTGCGGATCGAGGTGGACACCTCGCTGAGTGGCGAGCGCGTGGCGCGGGTGCTGGAGGAGTTGTGGCATCAGCGCGGCGGGCCGCCGCTGATCGTGGTAGACCACGGGCCGGAGTTCACCAGCCAGGCGCTGGATCGCTGGGCCTACCAGCGAGGAGTAATGTTGCACTTCATCGCGCCAGGGAAGCCCGAGCAGAATGCCTACGTCGAGAGCTTCAACGGGAAGTTTCGGGATGAATGCTTGAACGAACACTGGTTGGGAGACCTGGGGGAGGCGCGGGAAAAGATCGAAACCTGGAGGCAGGACTACAACCGGCGACGGCCACATAGCGCGCTGGGGTATCGGACACCCGAGGAATTCGCGGCTCAGGTCGCGGCGCGACGGGTGTCCTCCCCCACGCCCGTCGCCTTCCCTCCAGGAAACTTAACGAATTCCCCGGAACTCGCATTATGATTGAACCCCAAACGGGGAGCAGCTCAAGCTGACCCGCGGGAGTTCCAGTTCGCACTCAATACACTTTCTGAGGTGACATGAGATGTTAAAGAAGTGCCTGCTCCTCTTGCCCATGATGGTGCTGGCAACGACTGCTTTAGTGGCTCAGGATAGTGTTTCCGTCAAGGTCAACGCCTCCGAGCGGCAGGGTCCTTTCCGGCCGGTCTGGGCATGGGTCGGGCACGACGAGCCCAATTACACATACAGTGAGGAGGGACGCGAACTTCTTAAAGAACTCTCGGAGCTAAGCCCCTATTCCGTTCATGACCGAACGCACTTTCTGCTGACGACCGGCGACGGCACTCCCGCTTTGAAATGGGGATCCACGAACGCCTACACTCTCGATGCGGCAGGTCACCCGGTTTACAACTGGGACATCATGGATAAGATCTTCGACACCTATAAGGCCACCCATACAACTCCTTTCGTCGAGATCGGATTCATGCCCAAGGCGCTCTCGCTTAACCCCGAACCTTACGAGCCCCATTGGCCGCAAAGGCCGTACGACACGGGATGGAGTTATCCGCCCAAGGACTACCAGGCGTGGTCGGATCTCATCTACCACTGGATGCGGCACATGGTGGATCGTTACGGGTCCCAGGAAGTGGCGAAGTGGGAGTGGGAGGTCTGGAACGAACCCGACATCTTCTATTGGCACGGGACGGTGGACGATTACTGCAAGCTTTATGATTACACCGCGGACGCCGTGAAGCGCGCGTTACCCGGCGCTCGTGTAGGCGGACCTGCGACTACAGGCCCCGGAAGTGAACGGGCGGCGAATTTCCTTCGTACTTTTCTGGAGCATTGCGTGAATGGGAAAAATTACGCCACCGGAAAACCGGGAGCTCCTCTCGACTTTGTTTCTTTTCATGCCAAGGGCAGAACCAACTTTCTGAATGGTCATGTGCGGTTGGACATCGGCAAGAACCTCAGGGACATCGACCGCGGGTTTGCCATCCTTGAAAGCTTCCCAACGTTGCGCGCGCTGCCGGTCGTCCTGAGCGAGTCGGATCCCGAAGGTTGTGCGGCTTGTGACGCAACGTCGCATCCTGAGAATGGCTACCGACTGGGTTCGCAATATGCAAGTTACGAAGCGGACCTGCTGAGCGGGACGCTGGCCCTCGCCCAGCGCCACCACATCAACCTCCAGGGGGCGACCACCTGGGCGTTTACCTTTCCCGGCCAGCCGATTTTTGCCGGGTTTCGGGCGTTCGCGACTCATGACATTGACCTGCCTTTGTTGAACCTCTATCGCCTGCTCGGCCTGATGGAAGGCGAACGCGTCGCCGCCTCTAGCACCGGCGCCCTGAACCTCGATGAGGTATTGCAATCTAGCGTCCGGACCGAGCCGGATGTGAATGTGTTGGCCACTCGCGGAGAGCGCACAGTGAACGTTCTTGTCTGGAACTATCACGATGATCTTTTAGCGTCGCCAGAGGCGGAGGTCGACCTGACGGTCCAAGGCTTGCCGATGAAGGCAGCCCGGATACTGGTGGAGCACTTTCGCGTGGATCAGGATCACAGTAATTCGCATGCGGCCTGGCAAGCCATGGGCTCGCCACAGAATCCTTCACCCGCGCAATATGAGCGCCTCAAGGCGTCGGGACAGCTCCATCTGCTCGAATCCCCGCAATGGGTTCCGGTCGAAGGAAGCGCGATCCACTTGACCCTCACTGAACCACGCCAAGGATTGTCGCTTCTGCACATAACGTGGTGAAGGACAGTGATCTCCGCTGCCCTCGCGGACAGAAGTGACGTGCATGAGATATTTGGGCAAAAACGGTGAAAGCGGCGTGTCCCAAAAACAAAATCCTGCGTTGACTGCCACTCTTTGCTTTTCCTTTCTCAAGCGTATACTTGCCTCATCGAGTCTTGACTAGACAATTGAACATCTGCGGGGGTGATAGACGTGCCTCCGCTTGGCGTTTTGGACGCATGAAACAAGGCCAGCCGGCCAGCATTTGGGGCTTGCGCAAATCCGAGTTCTCCAACCGCCTCTAAAATAGTGATTCCAGAGTGTTTCATCAGGCTGGGGTATACGGTATCTTGCACGCCCCCGCAACCACGCCCTTCATAACGACCTCTGGCAAACAGTGGCTTATTCCGACCTCAAGCTTTTGCGGCTGCAGAATTGACCGTTGCGCCGAGGCACGCTAGAGTCGCTTCTGCTCCGCAGGCCATCCAGCCTCCAGCGGCTTCTCAGTTTGACAACGACAACCTGTCATGGTTCAGACAGAAATATGAGTTTGAAAAGGGTTGCAAGGGTTGGTAGGATAACATTTTGACGACACCGACCGGCAAGAAGGCGGGAGGCAAGCCAGGGACAACCTGACAAGAGGGAACCCGCGTATATTGTGAACTCATACGCACAC
>JAHEKS010000319.1 GCA_024638215.1 Acidobacteriota bacterium
CTCCGCCCCCGCGCGCTCACCCAGTAAAAGCCGAAGGGGAGATGAACGAAACTGAACTTTCCGTTCTCATCCGGGGAGGCCTGGGCGACCACCTGTTCCTGCTGGTTGCTCAACGTCACAATGGCGCCGAAGGTGGGCTGCATGTCCGAGCCGAGCACGCTCCCGCTGATGGAGCCTTGAGCGTTCGCGGCGGGGGGCTGGAGGTTCACCTCAATGCTGTTGCTCTCGGTCCGGCCCTGCCAGACGTCCGTGTCCAAAATCCGGTTCAAATTATCGCCGTTCGAATAGCTCGCGCTGTAGGTGACGGAAAGCTTGTAGTTTCCCCACAACGGCACGGGCTTGTCCGCGCCGCTCGAGGCGGGCGAAAGCCGCACAGCCGTCTTTTCCTCGTAATCGTCGCCGGGCGCGAGCGCCACCAGTTTCGGATGAGGAAAGCCCGCGACTTCGAGAACACGTCCCTCGCCGGATGAAGCCTGGGCGCCGCCGCGCAAGGGAACCAGGCGGATGTGCAACGCCGACCCGCCGCTGGTCGAGCCCGGGCCGGGCTCTTCAGTGAAGAAAGGATTGATGGCGCCCGAGACGACGCTCGCGTCGCGGACCGGACTGTAAAGCAAAAGCGTCTGCTTGCCGGAATTGTGCAAGTGTAAAACGACTTGCGCGCCCAGCGGAGCCGTGATGGTGGTTCGATCGATCGAGATGAGAAGCTTGAGGTCGCTCCCACCGGCTTGAGCGCAGGCGGGCGAGGCGTTCAGCAGAATCAAGAAGCAGAGAAGCCACCGTGTCATGGTTCAGTTTTCCATTGTAAACATGAGCTTCCTTTCTCGCACATAAATCCGGAGCAGAATTCCCCGCCTGGCTGAGTTCCGCGAACGGTATGGAAGCCGCAGAGGAGCATCTTAGAGCACTCGAAGGATCAGGCATTTCAGGTAGTGCGTTTCGGGGACGGTGAGGAGGATGGGGTGGTCGCGCGACTGCGTGCGACGCTCCAAGACTGAAACCGTGCGATGCGCGTCGAGCGCCGCAGCGGCGATGGCTTCCAGCAGATCCGCCTCGCTGACGTGAAACGAGCACGAGCAGGTGACGAGCGTGCCGCCCGGATTCAGCATTTTGAGCGCGCGCAGGTTCAGCTCCTTGTAGCCGCGCATCGCCGATTCGACGTTGGTCCTGTGGCGCGCGAAGGGCGGCGGATCAAGCACGATGGTGTCAAAGCGCTCCCCGGCCTGATCGGAGGTCTTGAGAAAATCGAAACAATTGGCTTCCTTCCATTCCACATTGGTAAAGCCGTTCAATTCCTGGTTGCGCCGCGCCAGAGCCAGAGCCTCGGCGGAGCTCTCGACGCCCAGCACCGATTCGCAGAGACTCGCGAGCGTGAGCGCGAATCCTCCCGCGTAGCAGAACGCATCGAGCGCCCGGCCGCGCGCGTAGGCTCGCGCCGCGGCCCGATTTTCCCGCTGATCCAGAAACCCGCCGGTCTTCTGCCCACCCAGGAGATCGAACCCGAACTTGACGCCGTTTTCCTCTGCCACCACTTCCTGAATCTCTTCACCGGCGAGGAAGCCTTTTTGCTCGGGCAATCCTTCCAGCGCGCGCACCGCGACATCATTGCGCTCGAGGATCGAGAGAGGTGAGAACTGTTCTTGCAGGATATCCACAATGGTCCCTTTTAGTTTCTCCATCCCTTGGCTCAAGGTTTGAATGACGAAGCATTGCGCGTAGCGGTCAACGATCAGCGAAGGCAGCAGATCGCCCTCCGAAGCGACCAGACGGCAGGCCTGCGCGCCCTCGGCGATTTGTTCGCGGAAGGCGGCTGCGGCGGCGATGCGCTCGGCCAGAAACGCTCGGTCGAACGGGCGGTTCTCGCGCGTCAGCAGGCGCAGCGCGATTTGCGATTTGCTGCTGTAGAGCGCCTGCCCCCAGAAACGCTTCCTCCGGTCCACGACCCTGACCACCGACCCCGGCTCGGCGCTTGCCGCGTCCGCGACGTCGGCGCGATAAATCCAAGGGTGGCCGGAAAGAATGCGCTCGATTCCGCCTTTGGAGATGGTGACCGAAGACATGCGATGACTCTACCACATCGCGCCGGTCGAGCGCCGGCTTCGGGCGTGCCTGCGCGCGAGCGCAGATAAGCTAGAATGATGGGGCGATGCAAGTCTCCGACTTTGATTACGTCCTTCCCCCCGAACTGATCGCTCAGCGCCCGCTCGAGGAGCGCGACGCCTCGCGCATGATGCTGGTGAGTCGGGCGGCGCGGACATTCGAGGATCATGCCTTTCGCGAACTTGCGCAGCTCCTCGCGCCCGGCGACCTTTTGGTCTTTAACAATACCAAAGTCTTTCCCGCGCGCTTGCTGGGCCGGCGGCACGGTGTAGGCTCGCAAAAAATCAGCCCGCACAATCCCGCCGCGAAGGAATTCTTGTCGGCCGAGATGGAATTGTTCCTTACCCGCCGCGAGAGCGAGGACGTCTGGTGGGGACTGGTTCATCCCGGCCGCAAGGTGAGAATCGGGGAAGTCTTGACTTTTGGGGATGGCGAGCTCGAAGCGGAAGTGATGGCTCGTGGTGAATTCGGCCTGCGCCAGGTCCGCCTCAGGGCTCGCGCGGGGTCGGTTGATGGCGCCATTGATTGCCTGGGACACGTGCCGCTGCCGCCCTATATTCACCGCGCCGACGAGCCTCATGACCGCGAAACTTATCAAACGGTTTACGCGAAGGTCCGCGGCGCTATCGCCGCGCCGACCGCAGGATTCCATTTCACTGAGCGCGTCCTGGAGCAGTTGCATGCCCGCGGAGTCCAGACCTGCGAGATCACCCTGCACGTCGGCCTGGGAACGTTCCAGCCGGTGCGCGTCGAGCGCGTGGAAGATCATCGTATGGAATCCGAGCGGTACGACATTTCTGAAGCAACCGCAAACGCAATCAACCGCGCGCTCGACGAAGGGCGCCGAGTCGTGGGAGTGGGCACGACCAGCGTCCGCACGCTCGAAACCTCCGTCCGCAGGCACGGCGGGAGAGTCGTTCCGGGACGCGGCGAGTCCGACATGTTTATTTATCCGGGGTTTGAATTCCGTGTGGTCGGGGCCCTGCTGACCAACTTCCACCTGCCCAAATCTACGCTGCTCATGCTGGTCTCGGCTTTTGCGGGCAGGGAACTGGCGCTTGCGGCCTACCGGCACGCCGTTCAGGAACAATACCGCTTTTACAGCTACGGCGATTGCATGTTGATTGTTTAGCCCGGCCGGGCGGTTTCGCCCTTGCGAAAAACCTTCAGGAAAGCGTGCTGGGTTTTGATTCTCTTGTAGCCGCGCTTCTCATAGAAAGCGTGCGCGGCTTCACGGATGATGTTCGAGCGAACATAGACCCAGCGCAATTTCCTTTTTCGCGCCCAGCGCTCCGCGCGGTAGAGCAACGCCTTGCCGAACCCCTGCCCGCGAAAACGCTCGTCAACCACCAAGCCTCCGATTTCCGCGTGCCGGTCGCTTTCAACCAGTTTTCTCGCGAAAACGTGAATCCACGCGACGACCAGGCCGGAAGGCGTTTCTCCGACCAGAACGGCGTGGCGGTGGTCATTCAGCAGGGAAGCCAGCCGCGATTTCATCTTTCGCGGCGAGCAGGGATATCCCAATTGGGTCGAGAGTTCCGCCAGGCGCCCGGCGTCGGCGAGGCGCGCCGGGCGAATCGTTGGTTTGTCTTCCCGCTCTGGAGCCATGTCCCTCCCCGCGACCCGGGGACAAGATTACCACCGCACCCGCACGCGATATTTCAGGACCGATTCGCCGTTGGCGTCGACGGGCACCTCAAACTGGGCGGCGAACGCCGCGGTCTTGGTGAATTTGAAATTGGATTCTTCCATCGTCCAGTCGCCGCCGATGGGCTCATTCACTTCCACGGTGATGGGCGTGTCCTTGTGATTGCGCAGCGTAATGGAAAACGCCATCTCGTAGGTGGTGGGGCCGAGTTTCTGGAAATCGGTCTGCTTCCTTTCCGCCACCACGTCGAAGGCGTTGCCGATGTGCAGGTCGAGGGTTTCGTCTTTGGGCGTGTGATCAATCGTGTCCTCGCCGATGAACTGCACGCGGCCCTTGGAATCGTTCTGGTAAACGCGCACTGTTCCGGCGGGCAGCGGCTGGCCGAGCGAATTCGCCTCGGAATTTTTGAATTTGATGTGCACCTGCACAGGTTCCTTGATGGGTTGGCCGGGCGAGTAGGCGCTGCGGTAATAGAACTGCTGGCCGTCCACCCGAAACAGCTTTTCAAAGTGCAGCCCCGTCGCGGCCAGCAGGCTGATCTGCTTGGTCTCGTTGTTCTGAAGCGTTGTCCTCCGGCCCAGCGTGTAGAGGTGGTATTCCGACAGCGCTTCCTGGGCGAATTGCGGCGCTGCGTTCTCAGCTCTTGCCATGACTTTCAATTGACCCATGGCGCCAGCCTGCGGATAGACGCGATGAAGTTCGCCGGCCACGAGCTGAAGCTGCGCGTTCTTAAATGCCGTCCCGCTGTGGTTGGTAATGGTCACCCAACCGTTGAGGTCAGCGGCTTTCTCGCTCGCGCCGATGGTGAGCACATAGTCGGCGTTCCAGTTCATCTGGTTGGTGAGGTACGAAGCTTCAACGGTCTGCTCGCCGGTGTGGCGATTGTCGAGCAGCCAGACCAGCGTGGGCTTGCTGTAAAGGTTTTCGGGCAAATCGGGGAAGACGTAACGATCCGCGCCCATGCCGGTGATGATTTGGTTGCCGACCTGCCAGACGGGGCCCTCATTGTAAGCGAGCAGAGTCGCCTTGACCGGGATCTCTTTGGTGGAATTGTTCTCGGTTTCGGTGCGGATCAAGGTCAGCTCTTTCCCCACGTACTTCTGGAGAAGCTTCTGCGGGCTCAGCAGGTCGTACTCATAGTTCTGTTCGAGCACCGTCAACTCCTTGGGCGCGGTGAGCGACACGATATGCACCGTGGCTGGGTTCACGGCCGCGGCAATGTCCATGAAGCGCAAATCCACGGTGCCCGGCGGCAGGTTCACTTGCCGCACGTCGCGCACTAGCGCGATGTTGGAGTTGTAAACCGTGACCGCGAGGTCTTTCTGATCCTTTTCGGTCGAAGACGCGGTGGTTTGGGCAAAGGCGCCGG
>JAHEKS010000066.1 GCA_024638215.1 Acidobacteriota bacterium
CTCCGTTGACTGACGGATACGGCGCAAACCAGCGCCTTGCCACTTCACCTCTCTTTTCGCTAGGAAGAGAGGTCCTTACCTAACGAGCGCCAGCTAGCGCCTATGCCTCAGCACCCTCGCTAAGGTTACTTTCGTCTGGCATGGATCACCTCCTTTCTAGCTGAGCGGGATAATATAAAGGCACGACTTCGCGAGTCAAGAAAATTCTCCGCCGCGCGCGGAAATTTACGCTTTGTATATTCCCGTGAGCGCCCGCCAGCGCAGGAAAGTGGGTTCGGGAAGATTCGCGCGGTCCTCGCAGCCGAGTTGTGTCTAAGCCGGAACCTCGATGTACGTGGAATAGGCGTGGGGGTCAGGCACGGCCATCCCTTCCAGGCGCATACCTTCGAGATGGAACTCGATGGCTTCGCGGATGTTCTTTTCGACTTCCGGCCGGGTGTGTCCCGTCGAAACGCACCCTTCAAGGTCAGGGGAGTAAGCCGAGAAACCAGTGCTCGTCTCTTCGATTACCACCAGGTATCTCTTCATTTTTTCAAGCCTGCCTGTTTCAAAATGCTGTTTAAGGTTCCGGGAGCTAGCTCGTCATTCTGGTTGCCCGGAAGCGTCACCAAACCTGGCTTGGTTGGGTGCTTGTATTGGTGGTGACTGCCGCGGGTGCGTACAAGGAGCCATCCGGCGTCTCGCAGCATTCGTTCCACCTCGCGAACCTTCACGAGAAGAGAATAGCCGCCAGGGTGTGGCGAGTCAATCACGGTGCAGTCCCGGCGTTCATGCCAGGAAATCACGCGCGATATTTTCCGGTGAGCGCGCGCCAGCGCAGGAGAACAAGGTCGAGGAACATCCGCGTGGAGTCGCGCAGGAAGTGGACTTTGGTGGCGGGGTTGTCATTCCAGCGCACCGGCACTTCCAGGACTTTCCCGCCTAGGCGCCGGATGAGGAAGAGCAATTCGGGATCGAATCCGAAGCGCTCCACACGCTGCAGCTCGAAGGCGCGCCGGGTGGTGGCCCGCCGGAACAGCTTAAAACCGCACTGCGTATCACGAAGCTTGAGTCCCGTGAAGGCGCGCACCAGCACGTTGAACACTCGCCCGGAAAGGTCCCGGTAGAGGGGTTGGCGGACGCCAATCAGCCGGCGCTCGAGCGCCCGCGAGCCCACCACCGCGTCGGCTTGCTCGGATTCGGCGACGGCAATGAGCTTGTTGGCCTCTTCGATGGGCGCTGAAAGGTCAGCGTCGGTAAAAAGCACCAGCTGGCCGCGCGCTTCCAGCACTCCCCGCCGCACGGAGTAGCCTTTGCCGCGGTTTGGTTCGTTGCGCAGAACCCGCATGCCAGAGAACTGGTGTCGCGCTTCCTCGAGAATCTGCGGCGTGTCATCCGACGACCCGTCGTCCACCAGAATCAATTCCGTCTCATAATTTCGCGTCTGGAGATATTGCTGCACCTTCTCGAGCGTGCTGCCCACGCGCAGCGCCTCGTTGTAGGCGGGAATCACGACGCTCAAATACGGCTCAGGCATCGGCCGAAACTATACAAAACAGAGTGGCGAGTGACAAGGGACGAGTGACAAGCAAGTCTGAAGTATGAAGTGTGAAGTATGAAGGCTAGAGGATGAATCTCAACCGTGAACGGCGAAGAGCAGGCGATGATAAGGATGGTCGCCTTTGCTCCTTTCTTTCATCCTTTATCCTTCACACTTCACACTTCAGCCTCACGCCTTGCTCGCCACTTGTCACTCGCCACTTGGCGTTGCTTTTGGGGCCATGCTTGCCGGCGCGGGGATCTCCGACACAGGAATCGCCAGAACCCACCCGTAAATATTCGTCACGTACAGAGTTCCTCCGACGATGACGGGGGAAGAGGGTCCAAACGCGCCGCCGACGTGCTTGTTCCCAAGGTGCAAGCCGTCGCGAAGGCGTATCGCCGCGATGTCTCCGGACTTGTAGGGCACGTAGAGGATGCCGCCCGCCAGTGCTGCACCCGCCCTGATCTGTGCGCCCAGACGGACGCTCCAGAGTTCACGCCCGGTTTTGAGGTCGAAAGCAAAGTACTCACCGGTGACCGGACTCCCTTCAAACACCTTATCCTCGGCGATCATCGGAGTGGCGGTCTTCATGGCCGGAGGCGTCGGTCCTTTCGCAAACTGCTTCTGCCAGATGATCCTTCCGGTAGCCGCATTGAGGGCGAGCAGGACGTTCGCCACCGGATTGCGCGGATCGCCAGTCTCCACGGTCGCTTCCTGGACTACGACTCCGTCGGCATAGGCCGGTGTGCAGTCGCCCATGCCCGTGGCCACAAGCTTGGGCAAGCTGATCTTCCAGGCCACCTCGCCCGTCTTCTTGTCAAGCGCGTAGAAGAAGTTCGGGTCCGTGCCACCGAGGAAGACGTATTTTTCGTTCAGCACCGGCGAGGACATGCTGACGAAGGAAACGATGTCGGAAATCCACGCGGGCTTGCCGGTGACAGCGTTGAGTTTGTAAATGTGGCCGTCGCCGGTCCCAATGTAAAGAAAGCCGTTCTCGTATGCGGCGGTGGGCATCGCCTCTCCGGGGAAGTGGAAGACCCAGATCTTCTTGCCGGTCTTGGCGTCGAGCGCGTACATGGCGTTGAGCCCGGGACCGCGCACCGGGCGCTTTCCCCGCACGTAGAGCATGGTGTTGGCATAGTTGAAATAGGCGCTGCCGGTTGAGACGTACACGCGGCCGCCTGCGACCAGCGGATTGCTCATCGTCATGTTCCAGCCGTAATGCGCCCAGATCAGCTTGCCCGTGATGGCATTCAGCGCGTAGGTGTAGCCGTTGTCGCTGCCCACGTAAGCGATTCCTCCGACAACCGAAACGCCGACGGGCATTCCGACCGCGTAAGCCGTGCTGATGATGCTGTTATTCAGGGGAGGGCCGTCGAGCGGAATGGCGCCCGCTCCTGCAAAACTCCAGCTCACGCCCTTTCGCAGAATGGCGGGAGCCGATGCGTTCAGGTTGAACACCGCGTTCCTTCCCGTGTTGGAGGCGTAGGTCGTCCAGGTCTTGGGAAAGAACGCGGCGAAGCGGGTGTCGGGAAGGTTCTGCGGCAGGTATTGGTTGGGAAATTCGCCCGCGACGGCACCTTTGGAGGGACTCCTGTCAAATGCCGAGGTGAACCGTGGCTGGCCCAGCCCGGCGACCGCGAGCACGATCAGGAAAAAACCAAACGAAATATGGTACGCATTTGTGCGGCGAAAGAGCCTGCAAGTGCTTGCACTCAGTCTGGTGAACATAGCATCTCCGATCTATTAGATTTTTGTTGATAACAGCTTCTGTAAGTGCCCGTATCAGCGCCATACCGCGAGCGCGGCCCGAGCGGCTTCTGCCGCGCGCTGGTCTGGATCGTCAAGGTGGTTTAATTGCTGCCGGGGCGAGGATCAGAGTCGAAGGACGCTTGGCTGTATCGAAGCGCCGCCAGGGCTGGCTGCGCTGTTTGGTTGCGGTGTGCGGCCGGAAGGCAGGGACCATTGGTCGGGGAAAGACGCGAGCGTGACGAGTGTGCTTTGATGGGGAACTCGAACCGCCTCGCAAGCCCTCGCGAGCAGACTTCCGGAGGTCAGGCGGCAAGCCGGGCGCCGGGAAGAATCGGGGGCGGCATGGGGGCCGGGATGCGCCAGAACTGCGGGAGAAGTCTCGGAGCCTAAGTTGAGTGGTGCATAGGCGCAATGAGCTGCGCGGGCTGGCGCGCCGCAGATCAGGGCGGTCAGTAAAGCCCCCAGCACAAGAGAATGAGAGCGCAACTTCATATCAATTAGATGTGATGCCGCGGGCCCTGGTTTGGATTCGGGAAGTTGGCGACCTGGATCGCGCGGCTAAGCGGGTGGGTGCGCCTTTGCGTCCAATGCGCCGCGTGTGACCCATCACGTTTGTTCGGGCCAGGCTTGCTGGCCCACCAGCGGAACAAACTGCACGGGATCGAGCAGGCGCGCGGCGGTTCTTCCGCCGTGCTTGAAGATCAATTGCAGGAACTGATGATAGCGGTCGCCCACCGGAATCACCAGGCGGCCGCCTTCGTCCAATTGCTCGAGCAAGGGCGGGGGCACGGCGGGCGCGGCGGCGGTAACCAGGATCGCCTGATAGGGCGCGGCAGCCGCGTAGCCGTTGCTGCCGTCTCCGTGGATCACTTCGACCGCGGTGTAGCCCAGGCGCGCCAATCGCTCGCGCGCCTGGCCGGCAAGCTCCGGATTGCGCTCGATGGTGTAAACTCGCGCGCCGAGGTAGGCGAGAATCGCGGCCTGATATCCGCTGCCCGTTCCGACTTCCAGGGCGCAATCGCCCGGCTCGATCTGCGCTGCGGCACTCATGGCCGCGACGATGTAAGGTTGGGGAATCGTTTCCGCCGGCCCGATGGGCAGCGGCCGGTCGTCGTACGCGGCGCCAACGTATTCGGGAAGGACGAATTCGTGGCGCGGCACGGCGAACATGGCGTCGAGAACTTTCTTGTCGTGAAGACCGCGGCGGCGCAGTTGCCGCTCAATCATGTCGCGGCGCTCGGCTTCGAAATCCGCATCGTGCATGGCAGGATGGGGGAAGCCGCCGGCAGAGGCGGCTGCGGCTGGCTCCATCATCGCGCCGCGCGGAGCCCGAGTCCAGCGGATTCTCTTCTCGCGTTTTCGGCGCCAAATCAGCGTGGTCGCTGCCGGAAGCGCTAAGGCGTATAATAAGCTTGTGAGTGGTCAGTTTTCAGCCGTCAGTTTGCAGGAGGGACTTACTGTTTTGGCGCGCATTTGGGCCGTCGTTTGACGATGATACCTCGCGACCCAACAAGCTGGCCGGTACTTCGGGCTGTAGGCTGATAGCTGAAAACTGATAACTGATAACTCTTTCCAATGAATCGCGAAAAATATTCCCGACAGATCTTATTTCATCCCATCGGCCTCGAAGGCCAGGAAAAGCTGCTGGCTTCTCGCGTGGTGATTCTCGGCTCGGGAGCGCTGGGCACGGCGCACGCGGCGGCGCTGGCCCGCGCCGGCGTGGGCACGCTGCGCATTGTGGACCGCGATTACGTGGAAGAATCCAACCTGCAGCGCCAGACGCTCTTCGACGAAGCCGATGCGGCGGCGAGCCTGCCCAAAGCCGTCGCCGCCGAGCGCAAGCTGCGGCAAATTAATTCCGACGTGCGGGTGGAGGGAATCGTCACGGATTTCGACGGCGCGAACGCGGAGGGACTGGTCCGCGGCTTCCAGGTCATCGTTGACGGTACGGACAATTTCGAAGCGCGGTATCTGGTCAACGATGTCGCGGTGAAGCTCGGCATTCCCTGGGTTTACGGCGCGGTGGTGGGGAGCTACGCGATGACGCTGACGGTCCTGCCTGCGCGCGGGCCGTGTCTCGCGTGCGTGTTTCCCGAGGCGCCGCACGGGCTGCACGATACCTGCGACACGGTGGGCGTGATTGCGCCGGCCGTCGCGTGGGCCAGCGCCATTCAGGTGACCGAGACGCTCAAGATTCTGCTGGGGCGCGAAGCGGACCTGCACGGCTCGCTCCTGGCCGCGGACATCTGGAAGAACGAATTCCAGCAGGTCAAGCCCCAGCGCGATCCGCAATGCCGCGCGTGCGGGGCGCGAGAGTTCGCTCACCTCGACGGCTCCGCGCCCACGCAGGCGGCGCTCTGTGGCCGCGGCGCGGTGCAGATTCGCCCGCGCCTGCCGCAACAGCTCGACCTGGCGGAATTGAAGCAGCGACTGGAGCAATTCGGCACGGTGCGCGGGAACGATTACCTGCTCCGCTTCGCTATTGGCAGCTATGAGCTGACGATTTTTCCCGACGGGCGGACCATCGTCAAAGGTACTGACGACCCGGCAGCGGCGCGCGGCGTGTATGCGAAATATATTGGATCGTAACGGGGCCTGGGCGAGCCTTGTAAGCGTGTCATCCGGGGCCCTTCGCTGTCATTCTGAGCGAAGCGAAGAATCTGTTTTTTGTTTTCAATTGCGAGCGGCAGATGCTTCGCGGAGTCTACCCTGAGCCCCTTCGCAATGCTCAGGGCCGTTCGCAGAGGAAAGGCGAACGGGCTCAGCATGACAACGATCCATTCTCTGCCTATATTGTGAGGAGGTCTTCATGCGGAAACATGCGTATGCGTGCTCGCTTGCTTTGATTGCGGTCCTGTTCGCCGCCGCGGCCCCGGCGGCGCGGGCGCAGGAGATCGTGGTTCATTCGGCGTATCATGAGCGGCTTCAGAATCAATTGAGCGCCGTCGCCGACCACCTGAACGGCGTGATGGGATACGCCATCAGAGATCTCACAACCGGCGAGGCGTTTTACCGCTTGCCGGACACGGTGTTCCCGCAGGCGAGCTCCATCAAGCTGACCATTCTGCTCGAACTCCTGCGCCAGGACCAGGAAGGGAAGCTCTCGCTCAGCGAAAAGCACACCATCCGGCGCAGCGAAACGGTGGCGGGCGATCCCATCCTCTACATGCTGGGCGACGGCACGGTGACCATGACGCTCGGCGACGTCGCGACGTTCATGGTGGTGCTGAGCGACAACTCGGCCACCAACATCCTGATTGACCGCGTGGGCATGGCCAGCGCCAACGCCGAAATCGCGCGCCTGGGACTGAAGGAAACCAAGCTGCGCCGCCACATGATGGACCTGGAGGCGGCGAAGCAGGGCAACGAAAACGTCTCCACGCCGCGCGAGATGATGCTGTTGCTCGAAAAGGTTCACGCGGGCGAAGCGCTTGACGCCGCGCACGCGGCGGAATATTTCCGCCTGCTCGAGCTGCCCAAGACCAGCGAATTCCACACGGCGCTGCCCGACACGGCGAAGATTGCGGACAAGCCCGGCGCGCTCGAAGCGGTGCGGTGCGATTCGGGCATCATCGAAATCCCCGGCCATCCCTTTGTCATGACCGTCATGACGACTTACCTCTCGAGCGAGGCGGAGGGCGAGCGCGCCATCGAAGACGTGGCCCGGCTGGCCTACGACTACTTCGACCGCCTGGCGCGCTCCAGCCCCTACGGGCGCGTGATCTCCGAAAAGTAATCCGGTTCCTGTCAGCATTTGGGCGGGCGAATGTCATCCTGAGCGAAGCGAAGGATCTGTTGTAGCGGCGGTGTCCCCACCGCCGTTTCCTTCTCAAGGCGGCGCTGGGGACAGCGCCGCCAGGGAAATGGGTGTTGACACAGCCTAAATATATATGCATAATAGCGCATGTGAGCAACCATGGACCGCGAAGCTGAAATCTTCCAGAGCCTGGCCGACTCGACCCGCCTGCGCCTGCTGCACCTGCTGGTGCGGCGCGGCGAAATCTGCGTCTGCGAATTGACCGACGCATTGGGCCTGCCGCAGTACAACGTCTCGCGCCACCTGCGCGTGCTCCAGCACGCCGGATGGCTCTCAGATCGCAAGCAGGGCAAGTGGGTTTATTACCGCATCAAGCCGGAGCTCCCGCTCTATCAGCGGACCTTGCTCGCGGCCATCGCGGAGCTTGAAAAGCACCGCCACGATTTGAAAGAAGACGCGGCGCGCGCGCGCCAACGGCTGAAGCTGCGGCGCGGCGGGCTGTGCTGCGTGGGGCTGGTCTCGAAGATCGGGGCGGCGACAACTTCGAAATCTCGCAATCTGAAACCAAGAAAGGTGGGAAACACTCGATGAGCCTTAAAGAAACGCAAGCCGACGACCAAACGATCAAAAGGGCGGTGGAAGAAAAATACGCCGCAATAGCGCGCGGCACGACGAAGACGTGCTGCGGCTCGGGCGAGGACGCGAGCATCGTGACCCTGCCGCAGTCTTACGCCTCGGCGGATCTCGAGGCGGTGCCGGAGGGCGCGAACCTGGGCCTCGGCTGCGGCGATCCGACGGCCGACGCCGATCTTGCGCCGGGGCAGACGGTGCTCGACCTGGGCAGCGGCGCGGGGGTGGATTGCTTCATCGCCGCGCGCAAAGTGGGCGCGGCAGGCCACGTCATCGGCGTGGACATGACGGACGCGATGCTCGAACGGGCGCGCGCGAACGCCGCCAAGGGCGGCTTTGCCAACGTCGAGTTCCGCAAGGGCGAAATCGAAAACCTTCCCGTCGAATCGGGAACGGTGGACCGGATCATTTCCAACTGCGTCATCAATCTCGCGCCCGACAAGTCCAAGGTTTTTGGCGAGGCGCACCGCGTGCTCAAGCCGGGCGGCTCGATCACCGTTTCCGACATCGTTTCCTTCGGCCCCGTGCCGGCCGAGGTGCGTGCGAACCTCGAGAAGTGGGCGGGCTGCACCGCCGGCGCGCTCGACAAAGCGGATTATCTCGCCACCATTCGCGGGGCGGGCTTCAGCGATGTGCGGGTGATCCAGGAAGTGGTTTATGACCGCGACCGCGGGCCCGATTACGGCTTTGCCAGCGTCACCGTCCGCGCCACGAAGTAGGGCGATTCAGGAATCGCGCCGTTCGTCAGATCGTAGGGGCAATTCATGAATTGCCCCTATCGCACAGGCGAGAGGCCACGAAGGCCGAAAAGCCCACGACACGAAAAGCGTGTCGTGGCACCTGCCCCCGATCGCAAAGCTCCGCCCTGCGCCGACCGCCCGAGGGTTTCACGCGGCGTAGGCTTTGACCTTGATCTCACCCTTTGCCGGATCAACCGTCCCCTGGCCCCACGCCTGAAGGTGATTTGCCCACTCGTAGGCAGGGGATGAAGTGGTGAGAGTAACGTTTTCCCGCAGCCGGAGCACGGCCGTACCCTCTTCTGGGCTGGCAACGCCATCGGCGAAGAAGGCGATTTTCTGGCCGTCGTCGGTGGCTATTTCCGCATGGATGTGCAGTTGGACGTGTCCGTCGGCCCGTATGCGGAGATAGTCCACACCCGAAATACGTCCCTTGAGCTTCGGCCCGAGAAGACTTCCCTCAAAGGCCACGTCAATGCGCGCGCCCGCCAAAGGCGGGGCTTGCTGGCCCGCCAGGAAGGCCGTCAAGCTGTAACCGTATTCCGTCACCTTGGTGAAGTGTATCGCCGCTTCGTAAATCAGGTCCCCAACCGCAATCGTGGTTTGCGCCATGCCCACCTCCTCGTCTGCCGGCCAGCAAGGTAGCGCAAAGCCTCGTTCCTCAGAGGCTCTGAGGCTTTTCCTCGTGGCAGGGTTGCGCGGAAATCGTATCACGTCGCGCCTCGTTATGAAATCCTGAGATGCCTGACCTATCAAATCCACGTGCCGCCGAGTGTCAAAAAAAGACACCCTGCGCTGCCTTGGTCGCCGTGGACCGCATGCCGTGAGCCTGCCTCAGACCCTTTTCCCGTAACCTGGGTCGCACACATCGCAAGAAAAGCGATGTATGCGCCACCCTCGGGCGCCGTGGCACCACGCCCGGCACAGCCGCGCCCTAATTGGCGCGAAGAGCCGACATGGGTTGGACCTTTGCGGCGCGGCGCGCGGGCAGATATCCCGCCGCAAGCGCCACGGAACCAAGAACGATCAATGTCGCGGCAAACGTCAACGGGTCAGCCGGAGCGATGCCGAACAGGAGCGACGCAATGAAACGCGCCACGGCGAGAGAAGCCAAGACTCCCAGGCAAATGCCCGCCAGCGCCAGGCGCAGCGTGGCTCGAATCACCATCAGTTGCACGTTGGAAGGCGATGCGCCGAGCGCCATGCGGATGCCGATCTCCTGCCGGCGGCGTGTGACGGAGTACGAGATGACGCCGTAGATGCCGAGCGATGCCAGAATGAGGCCGAATAATCCGAAGCTCAAGACCAGCAGCATGAAGAAACGCCGCGGCGAGACGGCGTGATCCACGATTTGCTGGATGGGCTCGAAGGCGGCGGCGGGTTGTTTCGGGTTCAGCTCGCGCAGCGTGCGAAGCACGGCGGGCGCGAGCGTCTGCGGCGGCAGCTTGGTCCGCACCACCAGTTCCGCGCCTTCGGGGGATGCCTGCGTCGCCGAATAATACACCTGCCAGCCGGGCGAGCCTTCCACGCTCGTTTCGCGGACGTCGGAAACCACGCCGATGACGAGGAGATCCCTGTGGCCCCCATCCGCGATCTTTCCCACGGCATTTCCATCGGGCCAGAGGGCTCGCGCGGCCGCTTCGTTGATGACGATGACTCCCTGGTTTTTCGCGGCGTCGTCCCAGGAAAAATCGCGTCCGGCCAGAAGGCGGATGCCCATCGCGCGGAAGAAGCCCGGCGTGACGACATACACCAGCGGATTCGGCGCTTCGCCCTCGCGATAGTCCTTTCCCTTCACTCTGAGCGGGCCCCAGCTTCGATTGCGCCCCAGCGGCAGGAAGTCCACCATCCCGGCGGTCTCGACGCCCGGGATCGCTTCAATGCGGTTCAAAATCTCCCGGAAGATCACGGTCCCCTTCGCCCGGCTGCCTCCATCGTCGTAGTCAACCTTGATCGCGGCGGAGCGGGCGGGCTGGAACCCCAGATCCACGTCCAGCACGCGAAGAAAACTTCGCAGCAGCAGACCCGCGCCCACCAGCAGCACGCAGGCCAGGGCCACCTCGGAAACCACCAGGGCAGCCCGCACCCTCTCGTGCTTTTTCCCCTCGGACATGCCCGGACCCGCGTCCTTCAGCGAGTCGTGCAGGTTGCCGGCGGAAACCTTCAGGCCGGGAACCACGCCGAAGAGCACCGCCACGGCAACGGCCACCAGCAGCGTCCACCCGAGCGCCGTTCCATCCACTCGCACGTTGGCCAGAAGGGGCAACGCGATCGCCCCCTGGTGCGCCACGAATGAGGTGATCGCGGCAGCCAGGCCCAGGCCCACAACCGCGCCCGCCCCGGAGAGAACCAGACTCTCGGTGAGCAGTTGGCGGACCAGCCGCAACCGTCCGGCGCCCAGCGCGCTGCGCAAAGCAAACTCCTTGCTGCGGGTCGCCGCGCGCGCCAGGAGCAGGTTGGAGAGGTTGACACAAACAATCAGAAGGATCGCGCCCACCGCCCCCCACAGCATCATGAGCGGGCCGCGCAGCCGGCCGGTGACGTAAGTTTTGAGCGGCGTCAGAGTGGCTTTGTAATATCCCTTCGAGTTTGGTCTTTTGGTGTTGAAGTAGAGTTGCGGCATGACCAGGTTCACATCCGCCTGCGCCTGCGGCAGGCTGACGCCGGGCTTAAGCCGGCCAATCATGGTAAGGATGTTCCCCCACTCGCGCGCATCATCCAGAATCATCGGTGCGCAGAGGTCTACCTTTTCGCCCGGGGAAAATACCGCGCCGAAATCGAAACTGGGCGGCAAAACGCCCACCACGGTCACCGGCTGGCCGTTGAGATCAATGGCCTTGCCGACGATCTTCGGATCGGCATCGAATTGCCGCTTCCAGTAAGCGTTGGCCAGCAGGGCCACGGGCCGGCTGCCCTTCCTGGCATCTTCGGGCGCGAACAAGCGCCCCAGCGAAGGCTTGACGCCTAGCACCTGGAAGAAGGTCCTGGTCACGTAAATGCCGGTGGCGGGAACGGGCTCGCCGCGGCCCATAAGCCTGAAATTGTCTTCGGTGGAAAAGGCGAAATAGCCCGCGACGTCCTGAAAGGAAAGATTCTGAGCCTGAAATTCTTCGAAGGCGTCGGCGGAATAAGTCTCGCAGGAGAACCCGCACTTCGTGGGCGGCGGAGCAATCCAGACCAGCTGCTGAGGATTCTCGAGCGGCAGCGGGCGGAGCAGCAACGTGTTCACCACGCTGAACACCGCCGTGTTGGCGCCGATGCCCACGCCGAGAATCAGCACCGCCACGATGGCGAAGCCACGGTCCCGCTTCAGGCTCCGAACGGTGTGGCGCAGGTCCTGCTGGACGCTGTCGAGGAAGGGCAGGCCGCGGGCGTCGCGGTGGCGTTCCTTCGCCTGCTCGACTCCGCCGAAGCTGATTAGCGCCTCGCGGCGCGCCTCTTCGGCGCTCATCCCGCGCTTCAGGTTTTCTTCCACCGCCATCTCCAGGT
Organism: Acidobacteriota bacterium; assembly: GCA_024638215.1. Taxonomy (GTDB): domain Bacteria; phylum Acidobacteriota; class Terriglobia; order UBA7540; family UBA7540; genus JAHEKS01. The sequence goes on from JAHEKS010000066.1 coordinate 11,888, forward strand.
GGGAGGAAACCTCGCTTTCAAAATCCCGGTCGAGCTCGCGTTTCTTAAAGAATGACCGGAATCGCTCCAGCCCTTCGCGGATGAATTCGATCATCGGGTTGGACCTCCCTCGGGCAAGGCCAGCACGCGGTCAATCACCGCTGAAAGCCTTTGCCAGTTTTCTGCCTCCTCCGCAAGGCGCTTCGCTCCCCGCCGCGTGATGGAATAAAACTTCGCGCGGCGGCCGCCATCGGAGGTTCCCCATCGGGCCGCAATCAGCCCGCGCTGCTGCAAGCGGACGAGCGAGGCGTAGATTGTCCCCTGGTTCAGAAGCACCTGGTCGCCGCTCACTTGCTCAATGCGGCGCGCCAGGCCGTAGCCGTGCAGCGGACCCATGGTGGCCAGCGTCCGAAGCACCATCAGGTCCAGCGTGCCTTGCAGAAGGTCGAGCTTTTCTTTCGACATATCGGCTCCTGTGGCCGTCCTACAGGGGAATACGAAAATTCCTGTGGCATGGCCACATATTTTTTATGACGGATGAAGGTAAATTTGGTTAGCAGAAGGTGGCGGGAGGCAGGTAGTAGGTGGTAGGTGGCATGTGGGATGTGGTAGGTGGCAGGCGGGGCCGGTTGGCGCAGAGCGCAGCTCTGCGATTAGAGAAGCCACACAGCTTCGCCGTGCGCCAACCTGCCATCGCTAGCACGGATGTTCAAATGGGACGCCCCTTGTGCTAAGATGCGGCTGCTTTGCCGACGCCGGCTGGCGCAGACCTTTCAGGTCTGCGACTTGGGGTTAAATCTTGAGTTATACTTTCCGCCGGCTGGCGCAGACCCTCCGGGTGCGCGATTGATCGCCACCCGGCTGGGTCGCGCATCCGTCGGCTGACGGACAAGAAGCGCGATAGATACGCCACCCGCGATGCCCCAATGTGCTAATCATTTAATCCCTTTCCTTTAAGAATCTGCGGCATCCATTTTTCAACTCTTGACTCACGGGTTTTGGATTGTTTGGCGGCGGAAAAATAAAAAAGGTATGCCCTTTGCCGTCCCGGCGTCAGCGCGTCAAAAGCGGTTCTCAGGGCTGGGATTTCATCTAGTTTCTTTTGAAATTCTTCCGGAACTGTGAATTCTGAAGTCTCTTTATGTCTTACTTTCAAACCGGCTTTTTCCACTTCAATGGCTTCGTGAATATAGGCCTTCAAGACGGGTTCCATCGCAACTATTTCCCGAACCTGGGTGAACCGAATCTGGCGCCCCGCCTGCACATTCTTCGTTTGTTGGATCAGAATGCCCTTGGGGTCCTTGAGCAAGGCGCCTTTGAAAAACAGAAGCGCACAGTATTCCTTGAAGCCATGGATGAGAACGATGTTTTTCTCCTGAAACGTGTAACAAGGCTGGCCCCACTTCAATTCTTCCGCGAGGCCGCAGTCCAGAACGATCGTTCTCAATTTCTTCGATTCTTTCTGCCACCGTTGGGCTTTGTTGAAATAGACGTCAACTTTGGGATTCACTCTATTGACCGTTGTGTTTCTCTTTGTCATGGGATGTTATTGTAATTCAATTGGCACGTTTTGTACTCGCAAGTTGACGCAGACCGTCCGGATCTGCGATTGATCGCCCTTCTCATGCGCCTTCGGCGCGCAGCGGGTAGCAAGGTAGCGCAGAGTCTCGTTCCTCAGAGACTCTGCGGCACTTGAGTGTTGTGAAAGGATCGGACACGCGTCAAGCTTTCCGCCGTGTCGCGCCTTCGACGTCTCGTCTTGTCCGACCGTTTTTTCTTTGTGACCGGCCGAGTCCTAAAGCATCGTTCACCTTTCGGCGAATCAGATTTCGAACTCCTGGCCAACGTGGTGCGCGAGCGGCGAGACCAACACCGTTTTTCGCTCACCGCCTGGGTGTTTTTGCCTGACCACTGGCACGCCATCATTTTCCCGCGATTCCCACTCAGCATCTCGCGCGTGATGGAAGCCATCAAGATCAGCTCCACCTTGCGCCTGAACGGCGGCCGCCACGAAGCCGGCTTGGTGTGGCAACGCCGCTTCTTCGACCGCGCCTTGCGTACCGTTAAAGAATATAACGAGAAGGTGGCTTACATCCATCATAACCCGGTCAAGGCGGGACTGGTTGCGCGGCCAGAAGATTGGCCGTGGTCGAGCGCGCGGGAATACCGTGGAAGGCTGCGCGAAACCGCGACCCGGCACAAGATCCTTCCCTCGATCGCGTGCTCCTGCCGGCCGACCTGCGCACCCGAATCTGACTTCAAGCCGCAGAGTCTTAAACGTCAAGACTCTGCGCTACCTCGCTCTGCGGCACTTTCCGTGGGCCGCTTTCGCGGGCTCCCCATACACAAGTAGGATATCACCGCACGCACTGTTGTAAAATATCAAAATACCTGATAGCCACAAACCGCAGAGTCTTAAACGTCAAGACTCTGCGCTACCTCGCTGTTACTTGCTACTTGCTGCCACTGGCGTCGTCCTTCGGCGGATCGTCAGGTGGCGTAACCCGTAAGCTACCTCTCCCGTAGGGAGAACCACCTACCGCTAGCCTCAGCCAAAACCAACCCACAAGGAAGTTCGCACCGAGCCCTACAAAGAGTGTGAGAGCAACTGCAGCGACAAGAAACCGCAACCCCGAAAGGCCTGCGAGGTAGGCGATGGAAACGCCCACAATAATGCTGCACCAGAATGAGATTCTTACGAAAAGGTCGTCCACATGCAGCATCCTCCTGCAATTCGGACAATAAAAGCCCTCGTAACGAATGACCTCTTTCCCCATCTCAAACCCGCACGCTGGGCATTTGACAGATCTCACCATCGCGGGAAGTTCCCTCCCCCAGTCTTCGCGGGCTCCGAAGAGATTTGCCAAAAGGGCGCGCAACGAGGTTTTGGCGTAGTAAGCCTACTTCGTTCTTTCATAAAGCAGGTAGCGCAGAGTTTCGTCTTTTGAAACTCTGCGGTACTTCGGCCTTCCGGGTTTGGCTGCATCGTCATATCCGCGCCCGTTCATCGCTCGGCAACAAAATGCGGTCCACCGGAATGGGACTCTCTGTGCCCGGGGGTTTGTTCACGCTCCCCGCGAAATCGTGGACGCTCGACCACTTCCAATCCTCCGGCCGCTTGACCAGGCCCGCCGTCACTGGGTTGCGATGAATATACTCCACTTTCTCGTGGTACTCCTTCGCCGTCCGCAAAGCGCGGTCGAAAAACCGGCCCTGGAAAAGAACGCCCCCTTCGCCTCGGCTGCGGTTGATCAGCTTGGTCGCGCTCACCTTGATCGCTTCCATCACGCGTGAAACGCTCAGCGGACAGCGTGGAAAAATAACCGCGTGCCAGTGATCCGGAAGCAGCACCCAAGCCATGAGGAGGAATCGCTGCGCCTCGCGGCGTTCGCGGATCGCCTGGGCCAGCGTGGCCAACTCCGATCCGTTCAGTTCCCCCCGTGAACCGTGCACCCGGCAGGTGACGAAGAAATATCGGTCGCATAAGACGAGGCGCCGCAGGCGCGACATGGCAACAATTGTAATACCTCAAAGCCGCAGAGGTTCAAAAATCGAACCTCTGCGCTACCTGCTTTCCGGCCGGGTTGGTTTGCATCCAGTCGCCGGTCCCACACATCATATCGCCGCACGTCATGTTATGAAGCATCGAAACACCGGAACGTACCGCAGAGTTTCAAAAAGCGAAACTCTTCGCTACCTGCTGAGGAGTCGCGCCGGGCAATGCGCCACCCGCTGAAACTCTGCGCTCACGACTCCTCCGCGAAACCAAAGACCTTAGCGCCCAGTTTCGAACAGAATACCCAAAGAGCCGCCACCATTAGCACATACAGAGCGCTGAGGAACCCCACCGAGTCGGGGTCTGTCACAAACCCAAATGATACGGGGAGCACCAAAGCTAGTATGAGCAAGCCCAAGGTAAGAGCCAAGCGCCGATTGCACCGGAGGGTGTAATATGGCCTGTAGAAGATCGTCGCGAGCAGAAAGCTTTGCGAGGCCGCGGAGGTTTTCAGATACACACCTAAGCAAACCGATATGAACACGACGGAGTACAGGATTTCGCAGAACAGGACCAACCTCCCAAGCTTCCTATAGTTTCGCAGCACATGGACGGCCTCGAGGATGCCGAACAGCCCGATTGCAACAGGCAGGACAGCTTTGCTTTGCGACAGGCAGGCGTACGCATAGCCAAACATGAGGACGAGCAGGAAGAGCGCTGCCTTCAAAGGCGAAATCGCCCTCCTTGGGGCCTCACGGTGAGTTACGTCAGAGCCGCGTCCGTTCATTTACCCTCCTCAATGCTACTCGGGAGAGAATATCTCGTGCACAAGAACCTCCCTGGCCACCACCCACACAGCCCTCCACAGATTGCCCGCAAACGTTTCCCCTACGGCCTCCGGGCCAGCGACAATAGCTGAACCGACGGTACTTCCGAACCTGACATCCGCCCGCGTCCTGATAATGCCAGCAAGCACATCCGACGTGTGTGCGGCCCCGCCACAGACAGCAAGGCCGAACCGCCGCTTCGTAGCTGGCTCACTTCTTCTGGTTGCCCTCTTGAGCAGGCTCCTGCGCAGCTTCAAAAGCGCATACGTCCCCTTCTTCAGGGTTCAGCATCTGCTTGAGTTCCTTAGTTCGCTCAACGGTCAAACGGGTCATGGCTCGCGATCTACAGGTCGGGTAAACCGACCCATACGCCGCAAGCTTATCTTTTTGGTAGTAGAAGCAAGTCACGTCCGCATCACGGAACTTCAACCAGCTCTCTTGAGCAAGCCTGAGCTTCTCCACGAACTCGGTATCAGCCTTGTACTTAGCGATCAACTGCTTGTAAACGACATTGAGTTCAGCGTCCGCTTTCGCGTACTGCTCGGCTTCGCAGGCATTCATTTCAGCCTGTGCCTGCATCCCGAGACATGGATCGTTCTCCTGAGCCGATGCACCTCGTGCAACCAGGAGACCAAAAAACACAACGCATAGCGCAAACATCTTCCTCGAATGAATCATGAAACCTCCACATCGGGCGACCATGAAAAGTCATCTGCTACGGGCTCGATCCTGCCCGGTCTACGGATACTCACCCGTGTTGAACAGCGTGTACTCTTCCTCACGCCTCGCGTACAGGCCAGGTGAAAAGGCTCCGCCTGTCCTACTGAATCGGGTGAACAAATCTGGTTGTTCCACAACTCCGCCGCTGTTCCATCGCTGAACCAGCGTTGAGCGCGCGAATGCCCCACCGCGGATGTTGTAGGCAAGAGATACCATTGAGTCGAATTGCGATTGGAAAGTGGTGGGGTATTTCAGGGCGCTGTTGACCGCGTTTACAGCCGTCTGAACATCACCCTTCAGCAAGTCGGCAGCTTGGCCCGCAGTGATGCCCTTGGAGAAGTCTTCGCCCGCCTTGATCTTGTGGCCGTATCCGATGGTCCAGTCGCCCAGATGCTTCTTCCCGCTAGCATCGTAAGGCGTAAGATTCGGCACGCCTCCAACAGTCTCGTGTTGTTCGATGAATTGAAGTCCCGCAGGGCTCAGGCTCTGCTGTTGCGCCTGCGTCGGCCTGTCGACGGGCTGGCCGTTGACTTCGGTCACGTCTCCGCTGCGGTTACACTTTATCTCCCCCTGCGCGCAGACGGTGGTGGTGCCCCTTGATTGGTACGACCCTTCCTGCTGCTGCAAACCCGTCGGGTCCGTCAGCGTCGTGGGGGTGTCCCGAACAAAGCTGTACAGGTTCCAGGTCTGCGGGTCCTCCAGGTTCACCACCTTCACGCCACCGGGATCCGGGCTCAGCCACCGGCCGTAATTTGAAGCGTACTGCCGATGAAGCGTGTGGTCGAGCCCGCTCTCCGAGTCGCGCTCCATGCCGTCGAACTTGTAATGATTGCCGCTGCTTGAGGCCGCGCTGAGGACAGCGCCGCTACAGCATCTCCCGCTGATCGTCACGTAAGCCGCCAGCCGCCGCCCTCCGACGTTGATATATTTTCCGATCCAGACGCCCGAAGGGTAGAACCAGCCCAGCGAGCTCCCCTCCACGTCATATAGATACTCGTTCTTGTTGCCCTAGGCCGGCGCCAACTCCGCGCGCTGGCCCAGAGCATTATATAGCAGTTACGAGAGGCGAGTGACAAGTGGCAAGCCGGGATCTCCGCTTCTCGTTCGGGCCCGGCTTTTCGGGCAGGCCGCCCGCCACTCTTCACTTGCCACCGCTGTTGGCAGCCGCCCCTCGGCGTCCCAGTGGAAAAGGTGCGCGTCGGCGTGGTGGTCGAATCGGCGATGACGACCCCGGAGCTCAAATCATCGTGGGGATCATGCGAATACGCAGGTTATGGGACAAAATGTCCGCAAAGCCTCTGCCGCTTGGGCCCCCGGTGATACCAGTGATACAGATGACACCACTGATACACTTTTTTCCGGGGTGCTTGAGAAGCGTGCGAGGTGAGATGAAGAGGCGGCTGAAGCCGTGGCCTCAGCCGCCCGTGGGGAGGCGCGAGCGCGCACACACATCCCTTGAGAACTAGAAGGGCACCGGTCGCGCCACGGCGGTTTACTGGATGGGCTCTTCCGTGACCCGCGCGGCATCCGGATGCAGCGGGCGCATCACGTTCTGCGACGTGGTGGTCAGGTCCGGCGATGACGCGATCACCAGCAGCGGCCGCGTCAACTGGTAATTGAGCTGGGTGCCGGTGGGCAGCGTCAAGTCCTGCCCGCGCTTGCGCAGCGTGTCGGCCAGCGCCGCTCCGCCGCCGATGATGCCGCCGATCAACGTTCCGTGAACGCCGCCGAAGAGCGTGCCCACAAAACCGCCGCCGCCCATTCCCATCCCGACTTCCTTGATGTCGCGGAAGCGCGAGCTCGGCCCTTTCACCAGGCCTTCCACGCTGTCCACCTTGACGCCGTCCGCTCCGTAGGCCGTCAGCAGAACCGCGCTGAGCTGCATCGTGTGGCCGTCGGGAAAGGTGATCTGTTCGGGCGCCAATCGCATTTCTCCCACGCCGCGGACGCGCCCGGGACGAATCAGGTCGGCGATGCGGCCGGTGATGGTCGCGCCCACCGGAATAATTTGCTGGCCGTTCACCACGTAGGGCTCTGTGACCGTCGCGGTGAAAGAGTCGCCCTGGAAGTTGAGCTTGGTCGAGACGGTTTGCGTGAGGCGGCAATGAATCGTCGAGCCGGCGGGAATCGTAAAGGTCTCAGCCCGCCCGAGAGAAACGCTCAGGAGAGCTGCAACTGCAAACAGCAATGCGCGCTTGACCATGTCTTGGAAACCTCCCAGTTTCCTTCATGGCCGGACCCTGGCGCATTGTCCAGCTCAGGTAATGCGGGGGGGGCGAGGTTTTCGCCCCCGCAAGTTCGTGGGACGAGATTCGCTTAGTGCGCTCCCTCCGAGCGCGAAGCAACCTCGCCGGTCGTCTTCGGGGCACTGATGTACCCCTTGACTTGATTGGATTGTACCTGATTTATCACCAATTCGTAAAATGATTTTGAGCCCTCGACGGAGAAAAACATCGGCTCGTTAATGGTGCGGTTTTTCTTCTCGATGGTCATGTCGTCGGCCAGGAGGTTCAGATTGAAGCGGTGGTGCTTGACGTTGGTCTTCTTCAGGGTCAGCCCCACGCCGGCCACTTTTTGTTCCCTGTTCTTGGTGATGGTGAATTCGTAGTAGTTGCGCTGGCCGAGCTTGCGCAGATACTCGATGTCGTCGTGGTTGCGGGCGATGAGCGTTCCAAACTGGCTGCGCGCCATGCCCAAATCCTGCCGCGTGGCGTCGAGCGTTTTCTTGGTCTCATCCAGGTCCTGGCGCGTTGAGCTCAC